>JAHCJT010000479.1 GCA_026126245.1 Alphaproteobacteria bacterium | reverse complement strand
CCTCTCCCCGCCGGGGAGAGGTAAAAGCCTACTCCGCCGCGCGCGGATGCGGCGCGGCCGCTTCGCCGGCCGCCTTCGCCGCCTCGATCTCGGCCGCCTTCTGCTCGATCATCGCGGCGAGATGCTCGACGATCCCGGCATCCTTCAGCCGGTGGTGCGGCACGCCGGCGACGTAGACCTGGTGCGTGCCCTGGCCACCGCCGGTGAAGCCGATGTCGGTTTCACGCGCCTCGCCGGGGCCGTTCACGACGCAGCCGATCACCGACACCGTCATCGGCGTGGTGATATGGGCCACGCGCTTCTCCAGCGCCTCGACGGTGCGGATCACGTCGAACTGCTGGCGCGCGCAGGACGGGCAAGAGACGATGTTGACGCCGCGATGCCGCAGCCCCAGCGCCTTGAGGATCTCGAAGCCGGCGCGCACCTCTTCCTCGGGCTCGGCCGACAGCGAGACGCGCAGCGTGTCGCCGATGCCGGCCCACAGCAGCGCCCCCAGCCCGATCGACGACTTCACCGTGCCGGTGCGCAGGGCGCCGGCCTCGGTGATGCCGATGTGCAGCGGGTAGTCGCAGGCCTCGGCCAGCCCCTGATAGGCGGCCACGGCCAGGAAGACGTCGGACGCCTTGACGCTGATCTTGAACTCGCGGAAGTCGTGGTCCTCCAGGATGCGCGCGTGATCCAGCGCGCTCTCGACCATCGCCTCGGGACAGGGCTCGCCGTACTTCTCCAGCAGGTCGCGTTCGAGCGAGCCGGCGTTGACGCCAATGCGCATCGAGCAACCGTGGTCCTTGGCCGCCTGCACCACCTCGCGCACACGCTGGGCGTTGCCGATGTTGCCGGGATTGATGCGCAGGCAGGCGGCGCCGGCCTCGGCCGCCTCGATGGCGCGCCTGTAGTGGAAATGGATGTCGGCGACCACCGGCACGCGCGCCGCCTTGACGATCTGCGGCAGCGCCCGCGTCGAGTCCTCGTCGGGGCAGGAGACACGGATGATATCGACGCCAGCGTCCTCGGCGCGGCGGATCTGCGCGATGGTAGCGGCCGCGTCGGCGGTCAGCGTGTTGGTCATGGTCTGCACGGTGATCGGCGCATCGCCGCCGACCGGCACCTGGCCGACCATGATCCGCCGCGAACGGCGGCGCTGGATGTCGCGATAGGGTCTGACGCTCATCTGTCCGTTCCCGCAGCTCCGTCCGCCGGCCGGCCGCGCCGGCCCCGGGGCCACCGCGCTACCGATACAGATGGGCCGACCGGACCGCAACGTCCCGGCGCACGATGTCGCGCCGGGGCGGCTTGCGGTCGATCGCGCTGTGAGGCGGGGGGATTCGCGGCCTGCCCCGTGTGCCGGCCGGTCGCTGGCGCTTCCGGGTGGCCAATGACCGAAGCGCGCGTCAGCGCGCCGCCGGCGCCAGGACGTAGGCGACGTGCGCCGGCACCGTGTAGCTGCTACCGGCCCGCAGGAAGGTGGTGGCCAGTACCTCGCCGGTCGGGCCGCGCAATTCCAGGGTGCTGTCGACCTCGGCCTTGATCGTGCGCGGTTGCGGCATCACCGGGCCCGACGTCGTGCGCGGCTTGGCTGCGGGTGGCGCCGCCGCCACAGGCGGCGTCGCTGCCGGCGGTGTGGCCGGACGGGCGGCCTCCTGCTGCGGCGCCGCAGGCGGGGTGGCCGGCGGTGGCTCGTCGCTGCGCGCACCGGCCGCCGGCGGCAGCGTGCGCGACGTTATGCGGTTGCTCTGCGTCGGGTCGGAGTTGCGCGCCGCGACGTCGTCGCCGCTGCCCCAGGTCCAGGCCGAGCGTGGCGGTGCGGCGGCATCCGCCGGCGCCGC
>JAHCJT010000478.1 GCA_026126245.1 Alphaproteobacteria bacterium | reverse complement strand
GGGCAGCTCCTTCTCGTTGTTCGAGGTGATGACCACGATCGGCCGGTGCACCGCCTTCACGGTCTCCTGCGTCTCGTAGACGAAGAACTCCATACGATCGAGCTCGAGCAGCAAATCGTTGGGAAACTCGATGTCGGCCTTGTCGATCTCGTCGATCAGCAGCACCGGTCGCGAGGTGCCGGTGAAGGCCTCCCACAGCTTGCCCTTCTTGATGTAGTTCTTGACGTCCTTGACGCGCTCGTCGCCGAGCTGCGAGTCGCGCAACCGCGTGATGGCGTCGTATTCGTAGAGCCCCTGCTGCGCCTTGGTCGTCGACTTGATGTGCCACTCGATCAGCGGCGCGCTGACCGCCTTGGCGATCTCGTGGGCCAGCACGGTCTTGCCGGTGCCCGGCTCGCCCTTGATCAGCAGCGGCCGTTCCAGCGCAATCGCCGCGTTGACCGCGACCCGCAGGTCGTCGCTTGCCACATAGTCCTTGGTGCCCGTGAATTTCATCTGCCTGCCTCAGGTCGCGTCGTCTCGCATCAAGCGGTCAAACTAGAAGCGGCCCCGCAACCGATCAAGCGCAGGGCCGGAAGGCATGGCCGCTATGCGGAACGAAACGCGCCGTGCGTCGATGCCCGAGGCGGGCGGCTCAACCTTCAACCTTAGTGAAGGCCCATTTGACCTTGGCGCCATCGGGACCCAGGCCGCCGACCAGCGCGATCTGCGCCGTGCGCCGGATGCGCCTGCCGTCGCCCAGCCAGACGCTGTCGGCCAGGGTCATGGTGGCGCCGCTGGCCCGCACCTTCCAGCCCTGGCCCGACGGCAGACGCAGCAGCGCGCTGGCGCCGGACTGGGCCAGCGACGCCTTGACGTCGGGATGCAGGTGGAAGCGGATCGCGAACTTGCGGCCGCTGGCCGCCGGCTTGACCGGCTTGCCGTCGATGCCCGCCAGCGTGTCCTCGCCACGCAGGTCGGCGCCGTCGGCCGCCAGCCACAGGCGGCGCTTGTGGCTGACGCCGAACAGCGAGCGATAGCCGTCGTGGCTGGCCTCCAGCCAGGTGGCGCCGTCCTGCTCGGCCCGCGTGCATTGCACGTTGCCGGCCGGATACTCCAGGCCGCCGCCCTCGACCAGTTCCGAGGAGTTGGTGTCGGCGATCACCGCCGTGGCATGCGCCGCGGTGTAGCGCATCACCTGCCGCCAGTCGTCGGCCAGGCCGGGATAGGCACCACAGTTGCCGAAGACGCGTTCGCTGCCGACCGAAAATTCGACCGACAGCGTGCCGGCATGCGTGTCGCGATCGAGGCCCTTGGCCGGCGGCGCGCCGGCGTCGATCAGCGCCAGGGCCGGACCGGCGGCCAGCCGCGCAAAGCCGCCCTGAGGCGCTTCCAGCGGCGGTCGCGCCCCGTTGCCCGACCGCGCCAGCACCAGGTCGATGGTGGCGGGATCGCCGGCGTCGGAGCCATTGAACAGCGCCAGCCCGCCATCGCCATGGCGCAGGAAGCGCAGCAGCGGCGCCGCCCGGTCGATGGCGTCCTGCAGCGCGGTCGGCGTCGGCCGTTCGGCCGACATCAGCACGTCGCGGATGTCGATCAGGTCGCGCAACGCCGCCAGTTGGGCGCGCGGGGTGCGGTCGGCGACCGTGCCGTCGGGCAGCACGATGCGCGGCAGAGCCGCCGCCAGCCGCGCCATGCTGCGCGCCAGGCGCCGCGGGTAGACCGATCCGCCGCGCACGAACGCGGCGTCGACCACCATGGCCGCCTTCAGCAGCGCCAATCCGCCGGCACCGCCCGGGGCGCGGCCCAGACGCCGCTCCAGGTGGCGGCGCTGCCGCGCCAGGCTGTCGACGAAACGCGACGTGAAGTCGGACGGCGCGTCGC
>JAHCJT010000477.1 GCA_026126245.1 Alphaproteobacteria bacterium | reverse complement strand
CCGTGATCGCCGACAACGTGGGCGACAACGTGGGCGACTGCGCCGGCATGGCGGCCGACCTGTTCGAGACCTACGCCGTCACCCTGATCGCCACCATGGTGCTGGGCGCCCTGATGGTCACCGCCGCGCCGACGCAAGCCGTGCTGTACCCGCTGGCGCTGGGCGGCGTGTCGATCATCGCCTCGATCATCGGCACGTTCTTCGTCAAGGTGAAGGCCGGCGGCTCGATCATGGGCGCGCTGTACAAGGGCGTGATCGTCTCCGGCGTGCTCGCGGCGATCGCCTACTACCCGATCACCAGCCAACTGATGGGCGCCAACAGTCATGGCGCGATGAACATCTACTGGTGCGCGCTGATCGGCCTGGTGCTGACCGGCGCGATCGTGTGGATCACCGAGTACTACACCGGCACCCAGTACGGCCCGGTCAGGCACGTCGCGCAGGCCAGCACGACCGGCCACGGCACCAACATCATCGCCGGCCTGGGCGTGTCCATGAAATCCACCGCGCTGCCGGTGGTGGCGGTGTGTGTGGCGATCTGGGCCTGCTTCGCGCTCGGCGGCCTGTACGGCATCGCCATCGCCGCGACCGCGATGCTGTCGATGGCCGGCATGATCGTCGCGCTCGACGCCTACGGTCCGATCACCGACAACGCCGGCGGCATCGCCGAGATGAGCGAACTGCCGCCGGAGGTGCGCGACATCACCGATCCGCTCGACGCCGTGGGCAACACCACCAAGGCCGTCACCAAGGGCTACGCGATCGGCTCTGCGGCGCTGGCCGCGCTGGTGCTGTTTGCCGACTACACGCACAACCTGCAGGCCAACAACCCCGGCGCGGTGTTCACCTTCGACCTGTCCAACCACAAGGTGATCATCGGCCTGCTGATCGGCGGCCTGATCCCCTACCTGTTCGGCGCGATGGCGATGGAGGCCGTGGGCCGTGCCGCGGGCAGCGTGGTGGAGGAAGTGCGCCGCCAGTTCCGCGAGATCAAGGGCATCATGACCGGCGAGGCCAAGCCGCAGTACGACAAGGCCGTCGACATGCTCACCCGCTCCGCGATCAAGGAGATGATCGTGCCCTCGCTGCTGCCGGTCGTGGTGCCGGTGATCGTCGGACTGCTGCTCGGGCCGCAGGCGCTGGGCGGCCTGCTGATGGGCACCATCGTCACCGGCCTGTTCGTGGCGATCTCGATGACCACCGGCGGTGGCGCCTGGGACAACGCCAAGAAGTACATCGAGGACGGCAATTTCGGCGGCAAGGGCAGCGAGGCGCACAAGGCCTCGGTCACCGGCGACACCGTCGGCGATCCCTACAAGGACACTGCCGGCCCCGCGATCAACCCGCTGATCAAGATCATCAACATCGTCGCGCTGCTGCTGGTGCCGCTGCTGCCGGCGCCGGCCTCGGGCGACGCGGCCGGCGCCACGCACGCGATGCATGCCGCCCCTGCCGCCCATGCGACCGCAAGCGACTCGCGGCTGGCGAGGGTGTACTTCCAGATCGGCTCGGCGCAGCTGCCGGCCGACGCCGGCGCGCAGCTCGCCGGCGTCGCCGCGACGCTGGCGGGCGACGCCTCGGCCAGCGCCTCGATCTCCGGCTACCACGACGAAAGCGGCGACGCGGCGATCAACGCCGAACTGGCCAAGCAGCGCGCCCAGGCCGTGCAGCAGTGGCTGGTCGACCAGGGCATCGCTGCCGATCGCCTTGCGCTGGACAAGCCGATGCTGACCACCGGCGACGGCGATGCCGACGAGGCGCGCCGCGTCGAGGTGGTCGTGCGCTGACCCGCCTGTCCATCGCGACGTGCTGGAAGGGCGGCCCACGGCCGCCCTTTCCTTTTCGGGTATCCGGATTCCAGCGTGGGATTGGACAT
>JAHCJT010000476.1 GCA_026126245.1 Alphaproteobacteria bacterium | reverse complement strand
ATCGAAGGCTGTGGCCAGCGCCCGGTCTGAGGTCTGCTGGCCGCGGATGATCTCCACCAGCTTCATCTGCGGCACGGGCGAGAAGAAGTGCAGGCCGACGAAACTCTGGGGGCGGGCGGCGGCCGTGGCCAGGCCGGTGATGGGAAGGGTGGAGGTGTTGGAGGCGAAAACGGCGTCGTCCGCCAGATGGGCCTCGGTCTCGCGCGTCACCGCCGCTTTCAGCTCGCGATTCTCGAACACCGCCTCGATCACCAGGTCGCACCCCGCCAGGTCGGCGGCGGCGCCGCTGACCTGGATGCGGTCGAGGATGGCGGCCTTCTGCTGCGCCGTGATGCGGTTCTGGCGCAGACGGCCGTCGAGCAGGCCCTCGATGCGCGCCTTGCCCGCCGCCGCCTTCTCCGCCGTGGCATCCTTGAGCACCACCTCCAGCCCCGCCAGCGCGCTCACATAGGCGATGCCATGCCCCATCATGCCCGCCCCCAGGACGCCTACCTTCTTCGTCTCGGTGGGCGCGATCGCGTGCGGACGGCTGCGCCCCTTCTTGATCTCGTTGAGCTGGAACCAGAAGGCGTTGATCATGTTCTTCGCCGTCGGCCCCGTCGCCAGTTGGGTGAAGGCGCGCGATTCGATGCGGCTGGCGGTCTCGAAATCAACCAAAGCCCCATCCACCATCACGCTCAAGATCGCCTCCGGCGCCGGGTAGTTGCCAAAGGTCTTCTGTCTGAGCGCCGCCGGCGCCACTGAGATCATCTGCGCCACCTGCGGGCGCTGCGGGTCGCCGCCGGGCAGGCGATAGCCCGGCCGATCCCACGGCTGCGCCGCCTGCGGATTGGCCTGGATCCACGCCCGCGCCTGCTGCATCATCTCGGCAGGGTCGGCGGCCAGCGCCTGAATCAGCCCGGCCGCTGCGGCCTCCTTCGGCGTCAACTGCGTCCCTTCCATCAGATAGGGGAAGGCCGCCTGCAAGCCCAGCAGCCGCGTCAGGCGCACGATGCCGCCGCCGCCGGGCAGCAATCCCAGCGTCACCTCGGGGAAGCCGAAGCGGCTGTCGGGCCGATCCAGGGCGACCCGGTAATGGCAGGCCAGCGCCACCTCCAGCCCGCCGCCCAACGCCGTGCCGTTCAGCGCCGCCACGACCGGCTTGCCCAGCCTTTCCAAGCGGCGAAACAGCGCCTTCTGCGCCTCCACCTGGGCAAAGGTCGCCGCCGGGTCGCTCATCTTCTGCAACATCTCGATGTCGGCCCCGACGATGAAGCTGGACTTGGCCGAAGTGAGAATCACGCCGGCCACGGCGGCGTCGGCGGCCAGGCGGTCAATGGCCTCGCCAAAGGCCGCGGCCAGGCCCTCATTGATCACATTCACCGCCCGTCCGGGCATGTCAATCGTCAGGGTGACGATCTGGCTGTCGTCTTTTTCGTAACGGATCATGGTTCACACTCGCTCGATAATGGTGGCAATGCCCATCCCGCCGCCGATGCAGAGCGTGATCAGGGCCGTCTCCTGGTCGCGTCGGGTCAGTTCGTCCAGGGCGGTTCCCAACAGCATGGCCCCGGTGGCGCCCAGCGGATGCCCCAGCGCAATCGCGCCCCCGTTGACGTTGACGCGCTCGGCCGAATCGAGTCCGACATCGCGCATGAAGCGCAGCACGACGGCGGCGAAGGCCTCGTTGACCTCGAACAGATCAATGTCGTGGATCGTCATCCCGGCCTGGGCCAGCGCCTTCTTGGCGGCGGGGCCAGGGCCAATCAGCATGATGGTCGGTTCCGTCCCCACCAGGGCGGCGGCGACGATGCGGGCGCGCGGTTGCAGCCCCAGCGCCGCCCCCTTTTCGCGCGCGCCGACCAACACCAGCGCCACCCCGTCCACGATACCGGAGGAGTTGCCGGCCGTGTGC
>JAHCJT010000475.1 GCA_026126245.1 Alphaproteobacteria bacterium | reverse complement strand
CTGCCTTCCTCTTCCCAGGCCTCGGCGTGCGGCTGGACCTCCTGCTCGACGAAGCGGCGCAGCTGGTCGCGCAGCATGTCGTGCTCTTCGCGGAAATAGGGGGAGGGCAGGCTGTTGCGCAGCATCAGGGCGGTCTCTTTGTCAGACGAGGTATGGCCGGCCGCATCTTGACGGCAGATGCCGGATATCGCCAGCCTCGCGGTACGGGGCGACGTGGCGCGCCCCTTGCGTTAGCTCTGTCATGTCGAGCGCAGCGAGACATCTTTCAAAGATCCCTCGCGGCGCTCGGGATGACAGGATCGACATCAGCTGAGGGAGGATCGCGTGGCCGGGCTGTGGTTCGAGGAATTCAAGGAAGGCATGGTGTTCGAGCACGCCTGGTCGCGCACCGTGACCGAGATGGACAACGTGCTGTTCAGCAGCCTGACGATGAACGTGCAGCCGCTGCATCTCGATGCGGCGTTCTCCGCCAAGTCGGAATACGGCCAGCAGCTGGTCAACAGCATCTTCACCCTGGGCCTGATGATCGGCATGACGATCAACGACACGACCTTGGGCACCACGATGGGCAATCTCGGCATGACCGAGACGCGCTTTCCCAAGCCGGTGTTCCACGGCGACACGTTGCGCTCGCAGAGCAAGGTGGTGTCGGTGCGTGCCAGCAAGTCGCGGCCCAACGCCGGCATCGTCGAGTTCGAGCACCGCGCCTTCAACCAGCGCGGCGAGGAGGTCGCCTTCTGCCGCCGCCAGGCGATGATGCTGCGCAAGCCGAAATAGGTTTGCGCAAGGCCTTGCCGCCCGCCTCACCCTGAGGAGCGCCGGGCACGCGGCGCGTCTCGAAGGGCGGGCGATTGCGCCTGCGGTTCGGCATCGACCATACGACCGGCGGCATCTGGCGCCCATCCTTCGAGACGCCGGCCTGCGGCCGGCTCCTCAGGGTGAGGGGCCGCGCTGGGGCGGCGGTGCCGGCTACACTGGCACGGTGCCCTGCACGATGACGCGGTGCATGCGGCGGCGCTCGCCGTCGGGGTAGTCGGCGTTGGCCTTGTGCATGGTGCAGCGGTTGTCCCAGACCAGCACGTCGCCCTGCCGCCACTTGTGGCGGTACTGGTATTTCGGCTGGATGGCGTGCGCCGTCAGCGCGTCGAGCAGCGCGTCGCTTTCGGCGCGCGGCAGGCCCTCGACCAGTTCCATGCGGTTGGGGTTGAGGTAGAGCGCCTTGCGGCCGGTCTCGGGATGGGTGCGCACCAGCGGGTGGCTGACCGGCGGCATGCGCGCCATGTCCTCGGCCGTGCGCTTGGCGACCTTGTTGCCCTTGCGGCTGGAATCGTACTGGTGGATCACCCGCAGGCCGGCGATGCGGGCCTTGGTGTCGGCCGGCAGATCGTCGTAGGCGGCGTACATGTTAACAAACTGCGTGTCACCGCCGGTCGACGGCACGGCCACGCCGTACAGCATGGTGAGCGCGCAGGGCACCGCCTTGTAGCTGTCGTCGGTGTGCCAGGCGGCGCCGACCACCAGCTTGCCGCCGTCGCCCAGGGTGTCCCTGTCCTCGCTCGAGAGGATCAGGATCTCGTCGCAATCGGGGTGGGTCGCCGCCGGCGTGATCTGCTTCATCGGCTTGCCGAAGATGCGCATGGCGTCGCGGTAGGGCAGCGGCTCGAGGGCCTGGCCGCGGATGCACAGCACGAGGCGATCGAGCAGCGCCTGGCGCAGCGCCCGGACATCGGCCTCATCCTGTGGCCGGCCGAGGTCGAGGCCCTCGACCGCGCCGGCCATGTGGCCGCCCAGGTCCGAAACTGCGATGGTCATGACCTGACCTCCCGTGTCGGCGAACTCCATGGCGCCAGGATACAGCGTCTAGGCGCGGTGCTTGACCAGCGCCCAGGCCATGTCGGCCATGCC
>JAHCJT010000474.1 GCA_026126245.1 Alphaproteobacteria bacterium | reverse complement strand
TCAGGTCGGCATCAAGAAGTTCGTCGCCGAATGCGATGCGCTGGCGCAGAAATACGGCCAGCAGTTCGCCGTGCCCAAGCTGCTGCGCGACATGGCGGCCAAGGGCCAGAGCTTCTACGGCAAGCAGGCCAAGGCGGCGTAGATCTCGCAACGGTCACCGTCGACTCGGCAGGGGCGGCCCGCGGGCCGCCCTCGTCATGTTCGAACTCGGCGCATTCGTCCCGCACCTGTCTGTTCGTGGACATTGTCTTGTGAACGACGGTGGCCTTGGCCCGGGGCGCTGACGCAGCAGGTGACGGCAGCCGCCGGTGCGTGCTAGTCGGGCAGGGCAACGGAGGAAACTGCCCATGATGACCGACGCCGATATCGCCGCGCTCGCTGACAAGATCGCCGCCGCCCGCCGCAACAAGACCGTGATCGACTTCCTGCCGGGCGCCCTGGCCAACGGCAGCGAGGACGACGCCTACAAGCTGCAGTTCGCGGTGCATGCGCGGCTGACCGGTACCGGCGCCGACCGTATTGCCGGCTGGAAGGTGGCCGCCACCCTGCCGGCGCAGTACCAGCCGATCGGCCTGTCGGGACCGGCCTTCGCCGGCATCTACCAGAGTGGCGTGAAGGCCTCGGGCGCGACCTTCGCCAAGGGCTCGCTGCTGAAATACGGCATCGAATGCGAGGTGGTGGCGCGCATTGCGCGCGAGGTGCCGGCGCGGCCTACGCCCTACGACGCGGAGTCGATCAAGCCGTTCATCGGCGCACTGCATTGCGGCATGGAAGTGGTCGACAACCGCTTCGCCGATCTCGCCAAGGCCGACGGCAAGTGCCGTGTCGCCGACGATTTTCTCCAGGCCGCCTGTATCGTCGGGCCGGAGATCGCCAACTGGCAGTCGCTCGACCTGGCGGCGATCCGCGGCCGCTCGCTGCATGACGGCAAGGAGCTGGCGGCCGGCCCCGGTTCCAACGTCATGGGCCATCCGCTGACGTCGCTGGCGTGGCTGGCCGACCAGCTGCTGAAGCACGGCAAGACCTTGCGCGCCGGCGACGTGGTGCTGACCGGCTCGACCCATCCGCCGCAGATCCTCGCCGGACCGGGGCTGGCGGTGTCGGAGTTCGTCGGCATCGGCGAGACGCGGGTGACGTTCCAGTAGACGCGATCGCGGAGACATCTGTCATGCCGGCCGGCGACTTCAACTTCACCTCGATCGACGGCACACCGCTGCCGCTGAAGAGCTTCGCCGGCCGGCCGATCCTGCTGGTCAATGTCGCCTCGGCCTGTGGCTTCACGCCGCAATACGCCGGCCTGCAGACCCTGCACGAGAAGATGGGGCCGCGCGGGCTGGTGGTGCTGGGCGTGCCGTCCAACGATTTCGGCGCTCAGGAGCCGGGCAGTGAGGCCGAGATCAAGCGCTTCTGCGAGACCGGCTTCGGCGTCAGCTTTCCGATGACCGCCAAGCAGCGGGTGATCGGCGGCGATGCCCACCCGCTGTACCGCTGGATCGCGGCGCAGCTGGGCGAAGGCGGCGCGCCGAAGTGGAACTTCCACAAGTACCTGATCGGCCGCGACGGTGAGCTGGTCGATGCCTGGCCCAGCCGCGTCGCGCCGATGTCGCCCGAGATTGTCGGCGCCGTCGAGGCGGCGCTGAGCGACGGTTAGGCGTCACTCGCTGCTGCCGCTATCGCCGCCGCCACTGTCACTGCTGCTGTCGCTGCCTCCGCTGTCGCTGGACTCGCTCTCGGCTGCACCCTCGTTGCTGCTGTCGCTGGAGCCGCCGGTATCGTCGCCGGAGGATCCGCTATCCGACAGGAAGGACGCGGAGTCGCCGTCGTCGCTGCTGCGCCCGCCGAGGTAGTTCCTGAACACCCACGAGCCAGCCGCCACCACCCCGACGCCACCCAGAATCCACCACAACATCGTGACCTCCCCACCGGATCGGACGAACCTACCGTGCGTACCCGGGGCGGTCCAATGCCGCCGGCGCGGCCAGGATG
>JAHCJT010000473.1 GCA_026126245.1 Alphaproteobacteria bacterium | reverse complement strand
GTCGGTCAGCCGAAATACGTCGCACGGTGACGCGCGCCAGCCAGAGCTCCCGTAGGCGATCATCCTGTCCGCCGGCGCAAGTTCGGCCGTGACGGCCACACGCGATGCAACCCGCCCGGCCCGGGAGGAGCGACGTGGCCCGCGCGGAGTCAGCGCCGGCGGAGTCGACATCAGGGCGGCACGCTCGGGTTGGCGGCGGCGACGCGTTTTTGCCGGTCCGAGATCGGCACCTGGAAATTGTTGAAGTGAATGCGATGGATGAGCTTCCATCCGAACAGCACCTGCGTGTGCCGCCGGATGCGCAGCAACCACGGCCCCGCCTCATAGTCGGTCAGCAGTGAGCCGCTGCCCATCAGGGCCATGCGCCGACTGAGCGTGCGGCCGTATTCGCAATCGCTTCCCGGAACATAGTCCGGGTAGGCCGAGCACTTCTGCCAGTCGATGTGATGGAGAAAGCGCGCCGGGTCGCTTGCCGGCACGTCCCTGCCCAGCCAGTGGCCGACCTCGTGGGCGGCGGTGACATGCATGAAGCTCTGGCCCGGTGGCCTGGTAAACTCCACGTCTTCGTTGGTGATGCGGCTTGCGAACGCCCGGAACGGAAACGGCGGAATTTCATCGTCCTTGGGCCACAGCCGCACGGCTTCGATGATCGCGTGCGGCGTCGATGCCGAGCCCGCCGGTACGAACTCGATCTCGAAGCCGCAACGGACATGGGCCGCCAGGCCGCGCCGGCTGATGAACGTCAGATAGTCGGCGTCGCTCAGCACGTCGCCGGACTCGGCCACGTTCGGCGGCAGCAGGATCAGCTGGTTGTTCCAGACCAGTTCGACCATCTGCTTGAACTTGGCGCTGAAGGCCGCGAACTCCGGTGCCAGCCAGCTGCGGCAGCGGAAGGGATATTCCTGCGCGTCGTTCAGCCTGCCGATATGCGCCGCCGCCGTCGTCGGCGCAAAGTGCTCGAGCTGGCCGGACGTCGCGGGCGCCAGAGGGTCGCGCGCGAGCAGGCGAACCCTCAGACGGATGACCAGTTCCGCCGGCCTGCCCGGACCTGCCGGGCGAAACTCGGAATCGAAATTGTCCTGAGCGATAGTCCGGCGTTGCACCATCGCGGCCTCCCGCGGTCGGCCCTGGCGTCCCGCGCGGTCGCTCGCGCGGGCGCGGCGCCACGCGACATCGCCTGGGCTCGCTCGTACCGGCGGTCCCGGCGCTTCGCGGCGCTCCAGTCTCACAGGTTATATGAGTGATCGTTCACTGTCAAGAGCCTGGACCGTAGCGTCCCTTCTTGGGCCGCCGCGAGACGCCGGCTTCAGTCGGCGAACGGATCCTTCATCAGGATGGTGTCGTCGCGTTCCGGCGACGTCGACAGCAAGGCGACCGGGCAGCCGATCAGCTCCTCGAGCCGTCGCACGTATTTGATGGCGGCGGCCGGCAGCTGCGCCCAGGAGCGCGCACCGCGCGTGCTCTGCTGCCAGCCCTCGAACGTCTCGTACACCGGCTGCAGCGCCGCCTGCGCCTGCATGGTAAAGGGAAAGCGCTCGATGGTGCGGTCGCCCAGCTTGTAGGCGGTGCACACCTTCACCTCCGACATGCCGTCGAGCACGTCGAGCTTGGTCAGCGCCACGCCGTCGATGCCGTTGAGCTTGATCGCCTGGCGCACCATCACCGCGTCGAACCAGCCGCAGCGCCGCGGCCGGCCGGTGACGACCCCGAATTCCGCGCCGCGCTCACCCAGGCCACGGCCGATGTCATCCAGCAGCTCGGTGGGAAACGGCCCGTCGCCAACCCGCGTCGTGTAGGCCTTGGCGATGCCCAGAACGTAGCCGATGCTGCCGTTGCCCATGCCGCTGCCGATCATGGCCTGTGCCGCCACGGTGTTGGACGACGTGACGTAGGGATAGGTGCCATGGTCGATGTCGAGCATCGTCGCCTGGGCGCCCTCGAAGAGGATTCGCTTGCCGCCGCGGCGCAACTCGTCGAGCCGCTCCCAGGCGTCCTCAGCGAAGGGCAGGATCTTGGGCGCGATGTCCGCCAGATCCTTCAGCAG
>JAHCJT010000472.1 GCA_026126245.1 Alphaproteobacteria bacterium | reverse complement strand
CCCTCCCGGCGGCGCGCGGAAGACGGCAGGACGGGGACCCGACACGCGGGTCCCCGCGCTGCCCGGATATCGGTTCTTGTTTCCCCTGCGGGGGCGCCACGCCACGCGGCGGCGCGGCGGCAAACATGGATGTGACGGACGAGACCATGAGAGACCTGCCCGAGACCGAACTGCTCGACCTGCCGGAGCTCGATGGCGAGGCGTGGAACGAGCTTGCCCTCGAACAGGGCTGGGGCGACGGCATGCCGCTGGTCATGCCGACCGAAGCGGCGGTGGCGAAGTTTGTCGCCGTCTGCCGCGGCGACAACGAGCCGTTCGCGCCGATCTCGCCGCGCCAGGTCGTGCCGACCCTGCAGAGCCTGGCGGCCAACGCGGTGATGGCCGGCTGCCGGCCGGAGTATTTTCCCGTCGTGCTGGCGGCGCTGCGCGGCGTGCTGGCGCCCGACTACAACTTGCACGGCACCCTGGCGACGACGCATCCCTGCGCGCCGATGGTGCTGGTCAGCGGCCCGATCCGCCAGAAACTCGACATCAACTGCTCGAGCAATTGCTTCGGCCAGGGCTGGCGGGCCAATGCCACGATCGGCCGCGCGCTGCAGCTGATCCTGCTCAACGTCGGCGGCGCCAAGCCGGCGCTGATGGACCGTGCCACGCACGGTTCGCCCGCCAAGTTCGCCTACTGCTTCGGTGAGAACGAGGAGGAGAGCCCGTGGCCACCCTTCCACGTGCGCCGCGGCTTCGCGCCGGGCGACAGCGTGGTGACGGTGATGTCGGGCGAGGCGCCGCACAACATCAACGACCACGGCAGCACGACGGGCAAGGGCCTGATGACGACCATCGCCAACTCCGTCGCGCAGCCCGGCTCCAACAACGTCTACGGCAAGGGGCCCTATGTCGTCGTGCTCGGCCCCGAGCACGCCCAGACCTTGCACCGTGACGGCTGGACCATCGAGAGCATGCAGGCCTACCTGTTCGACAACGCGCGCATCCATGTCTCGCGCGTCTCGAAGGAGAACCAGGAGAGCTACGCCGGCTCCGGCCACCTGCCCGAGAACGACTCCTATCGCGTCTCGCCCTCCGCCCAGGACATCCACATCCTGGTGGCCGGCGGTCCGGGCAAGCACTCGGCCTGGATCCCGTCGTTCGGCGGCACGGCCGTGATCTCGACGCGCGTCGCCGGCGGCTGATGACCGACGACGGCCTGCCGCTGGTCGAGGAAACGACTCCCTGGGAGGACGTGCAGGCGGCGCTGGAAGCCGAGGGCCTGGGCGATGGCCTGCCGTTGGTGCCGCCCACGCGTCGGCGCCTGGAACGCATGCTGGCCGGCGTCGAAGCGCCCGGCGATTCGCGGGGCCAGATGCCGCCGCTGTTCGGCGAGCTGACGCCGGTCAGCGTCGCCTACAACTGCGTGCTGGCGGGCGCCCGGCCCGAGGAGCTGCCGGTCGTGCTGGCGGCGGCACAGGCCTGCCTCGAGCCCGATTTCAACCTGCTGGGCATCCTGACGACCACCGGTACCACCGCCGTCGCCGTGCTGGTGCATGGCCCGATCGCGCGGCGGCTCGGCGTCAACGCCGGCACCAACTGCCTGGGGCCCGGCAACCGCGCCAACGCCAGCATCGGCCGGGCGCTCGCGCTGGTGCTGCGCAACATCGGCGGCGCGCGGCCCGAGATCGGCGACATGGCGACCATGGGCCAGCCGGGCAAGTACACCTTCTGCTTCGCCGAGAATGACGAGGCGCTGTTCCCACCGCTGACGGCGCGCCGCGGTCTTGGGGCCGACGCCGATGCCGTCACCGTGCTGGGCGTCTCGGGCACCGCCGAGGTGCTGCCGTCGGGCGAATGGGAATCGCCCGAGGCGGTGCTGCAGCCGGTGGCGACGGCGATGCACGCGACCATCGGTGTCTCCGGCGCCGCCCGCAAGCCGGCGCGCGGCGAGCAGGTGCTGCTGCTGCCGCCCGAGCTGGCGCGGCTGATCCTGCGCCACGGCTGGGACCTGTCGCGCGTACAGCGCTACCTGTTCGACAGCCGTCCGCCGCGCTTCGCCG
>JAHCJT010000471.1 GCA_026126245.1 Alphaproteobacteria bacterium | reverse complement strand
AGCGAATAGAGCTGGGAGGCGCCGTCCTTGGTCAGCACCACCGCCAGCTTGTTGCCGTCCGGCGACCAGGCCGGGGCGGAGTTGGAGCCCTTGAAGTTGGCGGCGACATGGCGCCGGCCGGTGGCGAGCGAATGCACATAGACTACCGGCTTCTTCGATTCGAAGGAGACGTAGGCGAGGCGGGTGCCGTCCGGCGACCAGGCCGGCGAGATGATCGGCTCGCGCGAGGCCAGCGCCGTCTGCGCGTTCATGCCGTCGGCGTCGGCGATCTGCAGCTCGAAGCGGCCGATGCTCTTGACGACATAGGCGATGCGGGTGGAGAAGATGCCCGGCTCGCCGAGCAGCTTTTCATAGACGAAATCGGCGATGCGGTGGCCCGTGGCGCGTCCCTGCTGGGCCGTCATGACGTAGGCCAGGCCGCCCAGCGAGGCCTGCTTCTGCACGTCGTGCAGGCGGAAGCGCACCTCGAAACGGCCGTTGGCGGCCGGCGCGACGCTGCCGACCACGAGGGCGTCGGCGCCGCGCGCTTTCCAGTCGGCGAAATTGACGGCGGCGTTCTCGCCCAGCGGCGCGCCTGCCTCGACCAGCCTGAACAGGCCACTGCGCTCGAGATCGGCGCGCACCACCATGGCGACGGCGCGCGAGACGCCTTGCTCCCCGGCGAAATCGGCGATCGCGATGGGGATGCGGTTGGCGCCGGCGCCGGTGATCTCGATGGTGAGTTGGGCGCGCGCGGCGAAGGACAGCGCGAAAACGGCAAGGGCGAACAGGACGCGGCTGAGGACGGTCATCATCTCTGGGATGTAGGGGTTGTCGTCGAATTATACATTTTAGCTACGGCGCCACGATAAAGCGCCCTCCGGTGCCGATGAGGCCGGCGTCGGCTTGCTCCGGCAATACGCTTCATTCTTCCTCGAGCGGCCGGAACTTCAGCTCCAGGCTGCGGCTGAAGAGATCGCCCTGTTCCGGCTTGGGCAGCGGGCTCGACTTGAGGATGGCACGCTCTACGGCGCTGTCATAGGCGACATGGCCGCTGGATTTCCTCAGCTTGACGCTGAGGATCTCGCCGCTCGGCAGTTGTACGACATCGAAGATTGCCTCGGGGTTCCCCTTGATGTCGGGCGGCAGCACGATGTTGCCCTTGATCTTGCCCTTGATCTTGCCGATGTAGTCCGCCGTGGCCTTGCTGCGCGCGGTGGCGGCCTGGCCCGCCTTGATCTGCGCCAGTTCCTGCTCGGCCTTGCGTGCCTCGATTTGCTGCTGCTCGCGCTTCATCGCCTCCGCCATGAGCTGGCGGCTCGCCCTGTCGGGCTCCGGCTTCGGCTCGACTTTCGGTTGAGGCTTGGGCTCGGGCTTGGGTTTGGGCTCCGGTTTCGGCTTTTCCTTGATGGCGATTTCCGGCTTGGGGGGCGCGGGCTTCGGTTCAACTTTTGGTTCCGGCTTGGGCTCGGGCTTGGGCTCAACCTTGGGCGGCGGCGCGGGTTCCGGCATCGGCTGTGCGGCGACGGCGGGCGGCGCGGGCTCGGCGCGCACCAGTTCCACCTCGACTGCCTCGGGCGAACGCGTCTGCCAGCGGATGCCGTAGATCAGCAGGGCCGCGAGGGCGATATGCACGAGCGCGGCGAACGCGGCCGAGACTTTCCTGCCGGGTTCCTCGCGCGGCTCGAAAACGGCGCTCATTGGACAGCCTTCCCCCCGCCCCCTTCCCGCGGAAGGGGGTGACGGTCGCTCGCCAATAACCGGCTCGGGGTTGGCTGCGCCGTCCTTGGGGCGGCCCGGCGGACGGCGCTCATTGCCCCTGCTGCACCAGCAGGCCGACGCGGGCGACCTGCTGCTTTTGCAGCGCGTCCATTACCTGCATGACCGCCTCGTAGCGCACGCTCTTGTCGCCGGCGACGACGACGGCCTGCTGCGGGTTCTTCTTCTGGGCTTCCGTGACGAGCTGCATCAGCTCGTCACGCGTGACGTCGCGCGGCGCATCGTTCGTCCTGGCGCGGAAGGCCAGCGTCTGGTCGGCCTTGACGATCACCTGCAGCGGGTCGGACGGGGCCTGGGAG
>JAHCJT010000470.1 GCA_026126245.1 Alphaproteobacteria bacterium | reverse complement strand
TTACCTCAACGGCATCTACGTGCATGCCGCCAAGGCCAACGGCGTCGACGTGCTGCGCGGCGTCGCCACCGACGGCCACCGCCTGGCCCGGGTCGAGCTGCCGTTGCCGGCCGGCGCCGCCGACATGCCCGGCGTGATCGTGCCGCGCAAGACGGTGGGCGAGCTGCGCAAGCTGATTGACGAGGCCGAGGGTGGCGTCGAGGTCGAGTTGTCGGAGACCAAGATCCGATTTTCGCTGGGCAGCGTGACGCTGACCTCGAAACTGATCGATGGCACGTTCCCCGACTACGAACGGGTCATTCCCAGCGGCAACGACAAGGTGCTGGAGGTGCGCTGCGCCGAGTTTTCGGCTGCCGTCGACCGGGTCGCCACGATCTCGACCGAAAAGTCGCGGGCCATCAAGCTGTCGCTGGCCAAGAACGCCCTGACGCTCTCGGCCACCAGCCCGGACGCCGGCAGCGCGACCGAGGAAATCGAGGTCGGCTATGGCGGTGCGCCGATCGAGATCGGCTTCAATTCGCGCTACCTGCTGGACATCACGTCGCAAATCTCGGGCGCCGACGCCCGTTTCCTGATGGCCGACGCCGGATCGCCGACCGTCGTGCGCGACGCCGCCGACGAAAGCGCCCTCTACGTCCTGATGCCGATGCGCGTATGAGCGGCGGCGCCCTCCCCGCGATCGCCGATCCGACCGAGACGCGCGCGCCGGCGCTGCCGTTCGCCCCGTCGCGCGGCCCTCTGGCGCTGCGCCAGCTGCGGCTGACGGAGTTCCGTAACTACCGGCAACTGCGGCTGGAGCTGACGGCCGGCCCGGTGGTGCTGACCGGCGACAACGGCGCAGGCAAGACCAATCTGCTGGAGGCCGTTTCGTTCCTGGCCCCAGGCCGCGGGCTGCGGCGCAGCCGTCTCGACGAAGTTCGCCGCCAGGCGCGACCGGGCGAGCCCCCGGCCCTGTCGGGCTGGGCGGTTGCCGCCCAGCTGGACGTACCGGAAGGCCGGATCGCGATCGGCACCGGACTGGAAACGATTGCGGCCGCCAATGGCGACGGCGAGGCTGGCCGCCGGGTCGTGCGAATCGACGGACGTGCGGCCCCCAGCCAAACGGCACTGGGCGAGCATGTGGTCGCCATCTGGCTTACGCCGCAGCTCGACCGCATCTGGATCGACGGCCCGGGTAACCGCCGCCGCTTCCTCGACCGGATGGTGGCGGCATTCGATCCGGCCCATCCCGGCAGCCTCGCCGCCTACGAGCAGGCCATGCGCCAGCGCGCCCGGCTGCTGGCCGAGGGTCGCACCGACGCGCACTGGTTCGCGGCGGTGGAAGACACCATGGCGCGCCACGGGGTCGCCCTGACGGCGGCGCGGCATGATCTCGTCGCCCGGCTCGACCAGGCGGCGCGGCTGGGCGTCGGCCCCTTCCCGCGGGCCAGCCTGGCGCTGACCGGCGAGGTTGAGGCCTGGGTGGGCGATATGCCGGCGCTGGACGCCGAGGACCGGCTGCGGGCCCGGCTGGCGGCCAACCGCGGCATTGATCTGCAGGCCGGCATCACCACATGTGGCCCGCACCGTGCCGACCTCGATGTCCGGCATCTGGACCGCGACATTCCGGCGGCGGACGGCTCGACCGGTGAGCAGAAGGCGGTCCTGGTGTCGCTCGTGCTGGCGCATGCGCGGCTGGCGGCCCTGGCGCGCGGTCGGCCGCCCCTGCTGCTGCTCGACGAGATCGCCGCCCACCTCGATGCGCGCAAACGCGCGGCATTGTTCGCCGAAATCCTCGCCCTGGGATCCCAGGCCTGGATGACCGGCACCGACCAGTCGACCTTTTCTCCGCTCGCCGGCGAAGCGCAGTTCCTGCGCGCCGAGGCGGGCGAGATCTCACCCGTCTGAGCAATCGAACCGCCAATGACCAACGACAGCACGCAACCGAAACCGCCGCGCGAGGACGCCGCCGAGCCGGCGCCCGGCACCGCTGGCGAGTACGACGCAGCCTCGATCAAGGTGCTGCGCGGCCTAGACGCGGTGCGCAAGCGGCCGGGCATGTATATCGGCGATACCGACGAT
>JAHCJT010000047.1 GCA_026126245.1 Alphaproteobacteria bacterium | reverse complement strand
GGCCGTCGCCCGCTTCGCCCTTGAGCGCGACGAACAGGTCGCCCTGCTGCAGCGTGCGGGTATCGATCGATACGCCGCCGGCGCTCCAGGCGATCCCGCCGATCGCGCGCGCGCCGCTGGCGGCAACGGCGTCGGCGCCGGTCCACAGCGGGTCGCGGAACGACATGACGGTCATGCGGCGGTGCCTCGTGCCGGTGGCGTTCCGGTCAGTGCGCGTGCCACCGCTGCGTCATCGAACGGATGAGTGACGCCGGCGATCGTCTGGCCCTGCTCATGGCCCTTGCCGGCGATCAGCAGCAGGTCGTCGGGTGCGCGCAGCGCCTCGAGGCCGGCGCGGATGGCGGCCCGCCGTCCCTCGGCGATATCCAGCACGGCATCGCGCCGCGCCGTCACGCCCTGCAGGATGGCGGCCCGGATGCCCGCCGGATCCTCGCTGCGCGGATTGTCGTCGGTCACGATGGCGAGGTCCGCCAGGCGCGCCGCGATGTCACCCATGATCGGCCGCTTGCCGGCGTCGCGATCGCCGCCGCAGCCGAAGACCACGATCAGCCGGCCGCCGGTGTGCGGCCGCAGCGCACGCAGCACCTGCTCCAGCGCGTCGGGCTTGTGCGCGTAGTCGACCAGCACCGGCGCGCCGCTGGCGTGGCGGGCAACTTGTTCCAGCCGGCCCGGCGCGCCCTTGAGCCTCGCCATGGTGGCGACCGCCGAATCGACCGGCACGCCGACGGCCACGCTCAGGCCCAGTGCCGCCAGCGCGTTGCCGGCCATGAAGGCGCCGATCAGCGGCAACGTGACCTCGTAGCGGCGCCCGAACAGCGTGAGCGTCAGATCCTGTCCCAGACCGTGCGGCGTCGCGGCATCGAGGCGCAGATCGTCGCCGGCAAATCCGTAGCGCCACAGACGCAACTGTCGCCGCCGGCTGGTCTCGACGAAAGCCGCCGCGTGCGCGCTGTCGGCATTCACCACGGCGGTGGCGCCGCCGGGCAGCAATTCGTCGAACAGCCGCATCTTGGCCGCGAGGTAGGCCTCCATCGTCGGGTGATAGTCGAGATGATCGCGCGACAGATTGGTGAAGGCGCCGGCCGACAAGCGGATTCCATCGAGGCGGTACTGGTCGAGCCCGTGGCTCGACGCTTCGATCGCCAGATAGCGCACGCCGCCCTGCGCCAGCTGCGCCAGATCGCGATGCAGCTGCACGGGATCGGGGGTCGTGAGGCCCGGCGGCGTGGTCATCACCGTCGACACAATCCCCAGCGTGCCCAAGCTGGCGGCCGGAAAGCCGGCGCCGGCGAACATCTGGCGCGCGAACTCGACCACCGAGGTCTTGCCGCTGGTGCCGGTCACGGCCACGGCGACCTGCGGCTGCGCCCCGGCGAAGGCCGCCGCCATGTGCGCCAGGCGGCGCCGCGGTTCTGAATCCCTGACCACGACGACCGATGCGGGCAGCGCCCCGACGTCGGCCGCGTCGCCCGCCAGCACGGCCACCGCCCCGGCGGCGACGGCCTGGCGCGCGAAGGCGGCACCATCGACCTTGCTGCCCGGCAGCGCGGCGAACAGCCAGCCGCGCCGCGCCGCGCGCGAGTCGGCGGTGATCCCGGCGATCTCGGGATCGCGCGCCAGCGGCGGGCGCTCCGTACCGGTGCGCGGCTCCGACAGTCGCAGCAGCTCGCTGAGATGCACGTCAACGACCTCCGCGCGACGGCGGTCTCGGCGCGGCGGTCGCGGCCTGCGGTGCCGCCGAACCGTCGCCGGCCGACCCGGTGCTGGAGGCCACGAGTTGTGAGAGGGTCGGCGAGCCGGCCGACGGCGCAGCCGGACTCGATGGCGCCGGCGCCGGCGCAGCCGCCAGCAACTTCGCCGCCGCCGCCGGATCGACTGGTTCAATGCCGTAGAGCGTCACGAGATATTCGATGATGGCCCGCACCGACGGCGCCGCCACGACACCGCCGGTGGCGTAGCCGCCGGTCTCCTTGAGGCCCTTGGGCTCGTCGATCGAGACCATCACAACGTATTTCGGCTCGCGCATCGGGAAGACGCCGACGAACGAGCTGATCAGCGCCTTCTCGCGGTAGCCGTGCCGGCCGGGTTTCTCGGCGGTGCCAGTCTTGCCGCCCACCTCGTAGCCCGGCACGTCGGCGTTCTTGCCGGTGCCTTCGACCACCACGAGGCGCAGCAGGTCGCGCATCTGCCGCGACGTCTTTTCGCTGATGACCCGCCGGCCCGCTTCGGCATGGCCGGCCTTGCTGCGCTGGACCAGCGTCGGCGGATAGTAGATGCCGCCATTGATGACCGCCGTCGTACCAGTGAGCACGTGCAGCGGCGTCACCGACATGCCGTGACCGAAGGCGATGGTCAGCAGATTGATCTTGCGCCAGTGCTTGGGATAGAGCGGCTGCGCCACCTCGGGCAGCTCGACCGGCACCGGCCGCAGCATGCCCATCTTGTCGAAGAAAGCGCGTTGACCCTCGACGCCGATCTCCGACGCCATCTTCGCCGAGCCGATGTTCGAGGAATACTTGAAGATGTCGGCCACCGACATGGCGCGGTGCTGGCCGTGATAGTCGTTGATCGTGAAGCGGTCGATCTTGATGGGCTGGCTGGCGTCGAAGACGGACGCCGTCGTGAACCGGCCGCTGTCGAGCACCATGGCGGTGTTGAAGATCTTGAAGGTCGAGCCCTGCTCGTAGACGCCCAGCGTCGAGCGGTTGAACAGCGCCTCGTTGCTGATCGTCTTGAGCTGGTTGGGGTCGTAGCCCGGCAGCGACGCCAGCGCCAGGATTTCGCCCGAGTTGACGTCCATCACCGCCGCAGTGGCGCCGATCGCCGAGAAGCGCTGCGTGGCGCGGGCGATCTCCTGCTCGAGGAACCGCTGCAGTCGGATGTCGATCGACAAATGCAGCGGCTCGCCCTGGCGCAGCTTCTCGTCGAACCGCTTCTCGACGCCGGCCAGACCGACATTGTCGATGCCGGTGTAGCCGAGAATATGCGGCGCGATCGGCCCCTGCGGATAGATGCGCCGCTCCTCGTTCTGGAACTCGAAGCCCGGCAAGCCCAGGCGCATCACCGCCGCATGCTCGCGCGGACTGAGCCCACGCTTGATCCACACGAAGCTGCGGCCCGACGTCAGCTTCTCGCGCACCTCGTCGGCCTTGATGTCGGGCAGCGTCCTGGACAGCTTCAGCGCCGCCTCGTCGACGTCCAGCACCAGACGCGGCGAGGCAAACAGCGACACCACCGGCAGCGACGTGGCCAGGACGATGCCGCGCCGGTCGAGAATATCGGCCCGCTCGGCCTGCAGCTGTGCCGGATGCGCGGCGCGCGCCAGGCCCGGCTCGCCGCCGTCGCGCACCAGCGAGACATAGGCCATGCGCAGCGCCACGGCCATGAACAGCACCGCAAACAGCGCCGCACCAACCGCCAGCCGCGCGCGGGCCACCTCGAGCGCGTCGCGGACCGGCTGGTTCTGCGGTGCCAGAAGCTGGCGCACGTCGCGCGGCGCACCGTCTTCCGGCGTCTGCCGCCGCCGGAACAGGCGGCCGATCACCGCCCGCCTCCACGTCCGCCGCGCGCCGGCCGGGGCCGCGGCGGTGGCGGCGATGCAGGTTGCGGCACCGCGCCGCTCGATGCCTCGGATTCCTCGCCGTCGGCCGGCGACGACGTCACCTGCTCCTCGACGACGGACGCCGGCGTCGCGGCGGGGATGCGATTTTGTGCGGAGGCCGGCGCGCGAGCGCCGGCCTCCGTCTTGGCGGCGGGGCGGAGCGTCGCCGACGCTGAGGGGGCGTCGGTAGACGAAGGGGCGCCGGTTCCCGGCCCTCTTGTTGGCGTCGTCTTGTTGTCCGTGACGAACGCTCCGTCGTCCCGCCGCATCGGGACCTGGTCGATCCGGCCGATCTGGCGGAAGGTGATCGGCTGGAGGTGAAGGTACTTGTCGTTCAACCTCTCGATGCGCAGCAGCTCGCCGAGATGGGCGTACTCCACCTTCAGGACATGGCTGGCGCGCTGGTTCTCGACGATGCGCTGGTTGATGCCTTCGATCTGCTCTTCCAGCTGCTGCACGCGATACTTGACCATGAACAGGCCGATGCCGGTGCAGATCGCCGCCATGACCCAAAACAGGATGCCGCGGTTGATCATGCGGCACCTCCCGGCGAGGCCTCGCCGAGCTTCTCGCCGACCCGCAGCCGCGCCGAACGGGCGCGCGGATTGGCGTCGCACTCCGCCGTGCCCGGCGTCACCGGCCGGCGTGTCAGAACGCGCCACGTCGGCCGCCGCGGATCGCTGCCGCGCCGCGCATCGAGCGCGTGGCGCGACGGGCGGGGAGCTTCGCCTGCGCGCGCGCGCAGGAAACCCTTGACGGCGCGGTCCTCCAGCGAATGGAACGACACCACGGCCAGCCGACCGCCGGGTGCCAGCAGCGTGTCGGCCGCTTCCAGCCCGCGCCTCAGCTCGCCCAGCTCGTCGTTGACGTGAATCCGCAGCGCCTGGAAGGTGCGCGTCGCCGGATCGATCTTGTCGCGTGCCGCGGCCGGCCCCAGGGCGCGACGCACGATGTCGGCCAGCTCGGCGGTGCGCTCGATGCGCTTGGCGGCGCGGGCCCGTACCACGGCCCGGGCGATGCGTCGCGACTGGCGCTCCTCGCCGTAGGTGAAGAGGATATCGGCCAGTTCGCCTTCCGGCGCGGTGTTGACCACGTCTGCGGCGCTCACGCCGGTCGCCGACATGCGCATGTCCAGCGGCCCGTCCTGGCGGAACGAAAAGCCGCGCTCCGGCTGGTCGACCTGCATCGAGGAGACGCCGAGATCGAGCGCCACGCCATCGACCGAGGCCACGCCGCGCGCGCCGAGCAGCTCGACCATGTCGCCGAAGCGCCCTTCGATCACGGCCAGCCGGCCGGCCGACGCCGTCTCCAGGGCGTGCGCCGCCCGCACCGCGTCGGGGTCGCGGTCGATGCCGAAGACGCGGCAATCGGCGGCATCGAGCAGCGCGCGGCTGTAGCCGCCAGCGCCGAAGGTGCCGTCGACATAGATGCCGCCGGCGCGCGGGTCGATGAAGCGCACGACTTCCGCGCACAGCACCGGTACGTGCGGCGCGGGCGCGGCCGTGATCGGCGCCAGACCGGCGCTCATGAAGCCCCTCCCCGATGCGCCAGCACGCGATTGCGGAACGCCTCGCGTTCGAGCTGCGCCTGGCGCGCCCACGCTTGGTCGCTCCAGATTTGGAAGAATCCATGGCGGCCCACGAAAGCCAGCTGCTCGCAGTCGCCCAGCACGTTCCTGAGCGCCGGCGGCAGCGACATGCGGCCCTCGGCGTCGAAGGCAACATCGATGGCGATGCTGGACAGATGCGCGGCGTAGTTGTCGCCGTCGGTGAAGAGTTCGGCCTCGAAGGTGCCGGCCTTGGCCTGGGTATCCGATCGCAGCTGGTCCATC
Source organism: Alphaproteobacteria bacterium (assembly GCA_026126245.1). GTDB lineage: Bacteria > Pseudomonadota > Alphaproteobacteria > Reyranellales > Reyranellaceae > Vineibacter. Next base: position 17,044 of record JAHCJT010000047.1, on the reverse strand, counting down.
AGGCCGTGGAAGGCTTTCAGGCTGCGGGCGTCGATGGCCTCATGGGTGATCGACGGGAAGGCGATGAAACCGTCGAAGCCTTCGGCCGACAGATGGGCGCGCCAAGAAGCCGGGACGGAAATGCGCCCCTTCTTGTCCACCTTCACCATGTAAGTGGACAGGAACATCCGTTCCCCCACGCGTCTGGTCGTTCGCCCCTCCGCCCCACGCGGACCAGCGGCACCCGCGTCGCCATTGCTGCGATCTACGGGCTTGCATGGGATATCACGGGAAATAATGGGACGTCAAATGAAACGGCCTCAAAATCAGAAGGCTAATCCGTGGGTTAGCATGTTCCGGGTCTGTTTCGAGTACCCCACGTGCGGCGTGCGGGGTCACCTCACGAGCCCCATATGCGGACAAAGTATTGCGCAAATTCAGCGAATGCATTCTGAAGCCTAACGCGATAGCGGCTTTTCCACAATGATCTGTGGAAAATGTCGCCGCGGCGCAGTCGCCGCTGTCATCGGCAGGCGCTCGGCCTGCCCTGGCGCCGCATGGCATGGCACACGGCCGGGACGCGCCGGGCGAGCAACATGCCTCGGCCCAATCGGCCAAGCCCGCGGCAGGCCATCACCTCATATCGCGCCCGCCGCAGGGTCGAGCGACCAGCGCCGGCCGGTCAGTCGTATGTCGGCAGCGGGCGGTTGGCTTGGCGCAGGAAGGCTTCCATGGCCCCGACGACCTCGGCGACTGCCGGCCGCCGCCGCACCCGGATACGCCAATCCGACAGCCGCGCCAGGCCGGCACTCATGGGCGCGCCCATGCGGGCGGCGAAAAACTGCGCCATGAAGAAGGCGATGTCGGCATAGGAATACGTCCCGGCAAGAAATTCGCGGTCGGCCAGCGCGGCGTTCATGTCATCGTAGAAGCGCGCGATGGCGGCGCACGCCGGTCCGCGGTCCGGATGGTCGGGCCTGTCCTGCAGTCCCATCAGCCGGATGACGTGCGGAAAGAACACCTCGTCCGACTTCAGTTCCAGCAGTCGCGCCCGGGCCCGATCGGCGGGCGTCAGCCCCCACAGCCGCGGCGATGGCCAGCGGTCCTCGAGATATTCGAAAATCTGCGTCGAATCGAAGATCTCGACGTCGCCGTCGACCAGCACCGGGACCTGTCGCTTCGGGTTGATGCGCAGCACCTCCGGATGCTTGGGCTGGTAAAGCGCGCGCATGTCGAACGGCACCATGTCGAGATCAAAAGCGATCCCCTTTTCGTGCGCCGCAATCTGCGCCTTGGCACCGAACATGCTGAGCGGTCCCGAGTAGAGCTTCATGGCTGGGTCCTCTTAGCCGGGGGAGTGGAACCGGCGCGATGTCCGCGCGGCCGCTCCGGCGGCCGGGAACAACCCGCCGCCCCAACCGTGCGCCGCCATAGGTGACAGCGTTTGTCAGGTTTCCCTGCTAGGCTGTCGCCATGCGTGCCAGCCGGCTGCTGTCGATCCTGATGCTGCTGCAGACCCGCGGCCGCATGACCGCGCCGGCGCTGGCGGCCGAGGTCGAGGTATCGATCCGCACCGTCTATCGCGACATCGATCAGCTCAGCGCCGCCGGCGTGCCGGTGTACGCCGAGCGCGGCCGCGATGGCGGCTTCGCGCTGCTCGACGGCTGGCGCACGCGCCTCACCGGCCTGACGGCACCGGAAGCCCAGGCCCTGTTCATGGCCGGCTTGCCCGGTCCTGCCGCCGAACTCGGGCTGGGCGACGTCATGCAGGCAGCACAACTGAAGCTGCTGGCGGCGCTACCGGCCGAATGGCAGGCCGACGCGCAGCGCGTGAGTTCGCGCTTCCACCTCGACCCGGTCGGCTGGTTCAACAGCGCGACGCCGGCCAATCATTTGCCGGCGATCGCCGAAGCGGTGTGGACGGAACGGCGTATCAAGGTGCGCTACGAGAGCTGGAAGGACGTGCGGGACCGCGAGCTGGAACCGCTCGGCCTCGTGCTCAAGGCCGGTACCTGGTATCTGGTCGCCACCAGCGACGGCAAGCTGCGGACCTTCCGTCTGTCCAGCATCCAGAAGCTCACCGTGCTGGAGGCGCGCTTCCGGCGGCCGGCGGACTTCGACCTCGGCCGCTACTGGGTGCAGTCGGCGCAACGCTTCGAGTCCGGCATCTATCGCGACAGCGCGGTGCTGCGGGTCTCGCCGCAGGGCATGAAGCTGCTGCTGCGGATGAATCCCGCGGTCGCGGCGGCGGCGACGCATTCCGCCGAACCGCCCGACGCGCAAGGCTGGGTGCGCGTCGTCATCCCGATCGAATCGATCGACTATGCCGCCCATGACTTGCTGAAGCTGCGGGCCGAGGCCGAGGTCCTCGCGCCGCCCACCCTGCGCGAGCGCCTTGCCGGCACGGCGCAGCGCCTGGCCGCGCTGTATGCCACCCGACCGGCGGCGTCGAAAAAAACAGCCCCGGCAACCCGCCGGCGCCCTCCGCCCCGCCAACGACCGGCGAACTGAGCGGGCCGTCGTTACCGCCGCGCGATCAGACGTCGCGCCCGAACTGGCGGCGCAGCTCGTCCTTGGCCTTTTCCAGGATCCGCTTGCGGGCTGCCGGCAGGCCCGTACCGGCGCGATTGATGTAGAACGTCAGCATCGACAGCGCCGAGCGGTAAGGGTCGGCCTTGCGTCGCCGGCTGCGCTCGGCGGACCGCTTGAGGGAACGCGCGATGCGCCGGGGATCGTCCCAGGTGAAGACGCCCGGCTCGAGATCCAGCGCATTGCTGTGCTCGGTGACCCATTGCGTCCAGCGCCGGCCTTGGGGTGCGCGTGCCATGGTTCCGTTTCCGATTTGACGGCGCGCGCCGGCAAGAAGGCGTCAGATGGCCTGTAAGCCGGGTTCTGTGCCCCGCTGACGCGGGCGACGGCCATTCCTCTGGGACGCCCGTTACCGGACGCCTCGCGCGACCGACCCGGACAGCAACGCGGAAACGCGCCTGGACCGGTCACCCGGCCCTTGCCATCCCTATTTGGTCTTGCTCCCGGTGGGGTTTGCCATGCCGGTCCCGTTGCCGGTCCCGCGGTGCGCTCTTGCCGCACCCTTTCACCCTTGCCACGGACCGAGGTCCGTTCGGCGGTCTGCTCTCTGTGGCACTTTCCCTGGGGTCGCCCCCGCCGGCCGTTAACCGGCACCGTGCTTCCGTGGAGCCCGGACTTTCCTCGACGAGAGAGCCGGAGCCGTCCCGCCGCGGCCGTCCGGCCATCTGACGCCTCCCACAGGTAGGTCGGCCGATGTTCCCCGTCAACCGTCCGCGTCGCCTGCCTGGCGCAACAAGTCACGCAGGCGCGCCACTGTCTGGGCGTCGGCGACGCCGTCCACCCGGTCGGGCCGGTAGTGGCGCTGGAAAGCGATCACGATATCGGCCAGCGACACCGTGACGATATCCGTGGCGCCCGCCTCGCCCGCGGCGTCGAGATAGACGAAGCGGCCATCCCTCAGGCCATAGCGATGCGGTGGCGGGTAACCGAAACGCCGCAGCAGGTCTTGCACGATCTGCGCGTCCGGCAGCTCGCTCGCCGCCGCGACCTCGGACCACAGTCCGACGCCGGCCGCCGCCAAATCGCGCCAGAAGAACAGGCTGCCCGGATCGTCCTTGCGCCGCGGCGCGATGTCGGCGTGGCCGACCACGTTGCGCGGCGCGATCGCCGGGTGGCGCGCGACGATCTCGCGGCTGAGGCCGGTCACCGCGGCGCGTTGCGCTTCGGAATAGGGATGACGATTGCCATCGAGATTGACGATCTCGATGCCGATCGACGTGGTGTTGAGGCCGCGTACCGTGCGCCACCACGACAAGCCAGCGTGCCACGCCACGCGCGCCTCGTCGACCAGACGGTAGATGTCGCCGTTGGTGTCCACGACGTAGTGCGCGCTGACCGCGCCGAAGCGCAACAACTCCAGCGATATGTCGAGGGGCTGCGCGGTATGATGCAGCACCAGCGTATCGACGCGCGCTCCGGGTGGGCGCGGTGCGTGATTGTTCGACGGCAGGTCGACCGGCGTCACGACGCGGCCCGGCCGGCGCCGGCGCGGTCGGCGCGGGCAGGCGTCATGTCGAGGCGTCCACCGGGGCGCGCGCCGCGCCGCGCTGCTTGCGGATGCGATCGTAGGCGGCGTTGATCGCCGCCAGCTTGCGCGTGGCCAGCGCGATCGCCTCGGGCGGCAGGCCGTGCGCGATCAGCTGGTCGGGGTGGTGGGTGCGCGCCAGGCGCCGATACGCCTGCCGGACCTCGTCGTCGCTGGCGTCCGGCATGACGTCGAGGATGGTGTAGGGATCGTCGAGCAGCTCCACCCCTGCTGCCGCAGCCACCCGGCGCAGGCGTCTCTCGCCCAGGCCGAAAATGCCCGACACGGCACGCAGATAGGTGAGTTCGGCCTCGTCGACGCGGTCGTCGTCGGCCTTGGCGATCAGGAACAGGCCGAGCAGCACTTCCTCAAGCACTTCAGGGTTGCCCGGAAACAGTTCCGCGACCTGGCGGGCATACGCCTCGAAGCCGCTGCTTGCCCGCTTGGCGAGATCGAAGAAGCGGCCGACCCGCTCGACCTCCTCGGGCGGCACGTGGAAGAACGAGCGGAAGGCATCGATCTCGCGGCGCGTGACGACGCCATCGACCTTCGCCATCTTGGCCGCCAGCGCGATGACGCCGACGGTGAAGGCGATGTGCTGCGTCGCCGCCGGCCGGTCGGGCGGATCGCCCGCCCCGGTTGCAGGCACGGCGTCGCCGTCACGCGGCGCGTCCTCGGCCAGCGCGTCATAGGCATGCCCGGCCGCGGTGCCCAACAGGGCACCGATCGGTCCGCCGATCATCAGCTCGGCGGCGCCGCCGACAATCTTCCCCAGATTTGCTTGCGGTGCGCGGACCTCTAGCCGGCCTCAGCGGGGCTTGCAACGCGCACGACGCCGCGCGGTGCAATCGTTCCGGTCACCTGGCGCGACCGACGTGTCCCGTCAGCCAACGCCACCGTCATGGCAATGTCATCACTGCGGCGGACGCGGCCGCAGATGGCGACCGAGAAAGGCCAGCACCCGCGCTTCGTAGGCCGTCGGCGCGACGTCATGCAGGTCCCAATGGGTCGCGCCGGGCACGATCCACAGATCCTTGGGCGGCGGCGCGGCCTCATACAACCGCCGCGTCTCCGGCGGCGGCGTAAACGGATCCGCCGCGCCGCCCATCACGAGCACCGGCGCCCGGACCGCAGCAATCCGCTCGACCGGCCGCAGGTCAGCCCGCGTCACACCGAAGCGCCACGGCATCTGTGCGTAAAGCAGCCACGGCAGGGCCTCGCCAATGATCGCCCCCATGCTGGCCCGCACGCGGTTGCGCGCCGTTTCCTCGATCGTCGGGTAGACGGCCTCGACCACCAGCGCATCGACGTCGGCCGGCGTCTCGCCCAGCAGCAAGGCCGCGCCCCCCAGCGAGAAACCGATGGCCGCCAGCTTCTGGCCGGCGAAGCGCTGGCGCGCGGCGGCGATCACGGCGCGCACGTCGCGACTTTCGCGGCCGCCAAAGGTCGTAAAGACGCCGTCGCTGCGACCATGCGCGCGCATGTCGACCAGCACCACGCCGTAGCCGGCGCGGTACAGGAAGCGGGCCCGCGGCAGCATCGCCTCGCGGTTGCTGGCCGAGCCATGCAGCAGCACGACGACGCCACAGCTACAGGCATGCGGCGCCATCCAGCCGCGAATGACGATGCCCGGCTCGCCTTCGACGGCAATGTCCTCGACCGGCAAATCGGCCGGCTTGCCGCCGACCGGCCAGCGCGGCACCGACACCGCCGCGCCGGCGGCAAACCACGCCGCGGCCATGGCGGCGACGGGCAGCGACAGGAGGGCGACACCGAGGGGGCGCATGAACGTCACTCGAATCTTGAACCGCGGCAGCGGACGCGCTTCACAGCCACGGCGCCGCGACGGCGACGGCGGTCAAGATCACCAGCGCCAGCCGTCGGAAGAAGGCGTCGCTGGCCAGTGGGAAAAGACGCTCGCCAACCAGGCCGCCGACGACATAGGGCAGCGCCAGGATGGCACCCAGGATCAGCGTGTCGAGGGTGATCAGGCCCTGCGCGCCCAAGCCGAGCAGCGCCACGAGATCGACAGCCCCGAAATAGACGATGAAGCTGGCGCGCACCGTGGCCGCGGCGTCGGCGCCGGCCAGATAGTAGAAGGCGATCGGCGGCCCCGCCATGCCGGCCAAGCCGTTGAGGAAGCCGCTGGCGGCGCCGGCCGCGACCGTCGCCGGCCGCGTCGGCCGGCCGCGGAAGCGCCAGCCGCTGGCCAGCAGCAGCACGGCACCCAGCACGATGCCGGAGAGCACCCAGCGCAGCGGCGCGGGATCGGCGCGGCGCAGCACGAGGATACCGAGCGGCACCGCAATGCTGGCCGCCAGCAGCAGCAAGCCGATGCGCGTCCAGTCGACCAGTCCGACGGCGCCGCGCAGCATCGGCAACGCGATGCAGAACTCGACCAGCAGGCAGACCGGCACGCCGACGGTGGGGCCGTACAGCGCCGAGAACACCGGCGTCAGAATCATCGCCGCGCCGAAACCGGCGAACCCGCGCACCACCCCGGCCAGTAGCGCGACCCCGGCGGCGGCGGCGAGCGACGCGGTCAACAGATGGTCCATGGCGGCGCGCACGCTACGGTGCATTGGCACTGCGGGAAACAGATTGTACGGCGTGGCGGCGTCCCGCGGCGCGCCTGCCGGGCAGACCATGACAACCCTCGCGGGCGTCGCGTGTCGGCACGGCAATCCACATCAAATTTGCATGTTTGTGTTATTTTCATTGCCGCCAACCTGAAAACGTGAGAAAAATCGTCAAAATCAAATATCCATACGTAGATATTTTTTGCCCGGCTTTGGCCATCAGGTGCGCCAATGGACCGACACATCACGCGCAGAGCCGCACTGACGACGCTGACAGGCGCCGCGCTGGCGACGACGGTCGCCGGGCCGGCACTGGCACAGGCATCGGCCATGTCCGCCATGTCGACGACGGCCAAGCCGCCGCCGGCGCCTTCCGGCTATCGCCGCATCACGCTCGTCAACGCCCATACCGGCGAGACGTTTTCCGATGCCTATGCGCTCGGCAACCGCTACAGCGGCCTCGCCCTGATCCGCTTGCGCTGGCTGCTGCGCGATCACCACTCCGGCACGACCAAGATGATCGACCCGGCCGTGATCGACGTGCTGGCCCGCATCCAGACCAGGGTCATGAAACCGATCATCGTGCTGAGCGCCTATCGCTCGCCGTTCACCAATCTGCGGATCCACATTACCGATCGCCCCGGCGTGCCCGAGAACAGCTTCCATACCCGCGGCAAGGCGATCGACTTCACGGTCGAGGGATATTCGGCCGAGGCGCTCGGCCACATCGCCCGCCAGAGCGGCACCGGCGGCCTGGGCATCTACGCCTCGAACTTCGTGCACGTCGACACCGGACCGGTGCGCAACTGGACGGGCTGAGCGCGACTGTGCGGCTGGTGGCGCGCCGGTCTGCAACGTCGGCCGGCGCGAGAGGTTTGATGGCATCCGACCCAGAAGGCTGACGCCGGCGAGAGCGCGCCTCAGTCCTTCGGCTGCGTCGGCGGCGCGCCCGCCGCACCAGCTTCCTTGCCGCCCGTCGCCGCAAGCAGCGACTGCAGCGGGTTGGCGCCGCCGGCGAAGCCGGCCTCGGCCAGCAACTTGTCGATCACCGGTGCGTTGGCGCGGTAGGCGAGCAGCGCGTTGAGCAGCGAATCGCTGTTGCCGCCGCCGGCGACAGCGCCGCCGACCGCACCGCCTGGCAGGCCCCCACCCATGTCGATGATCTTCACGTCGCCGATCTTCTCCAGCGGCCTGACCGCCTCAGCGAGCGCCAGCGGCACAATCCGCAGCCGCTCCTTGGTGATCTCCAGCTCGATGACCGCCGCCGACATGGCATTGCGCGCCTCGTTGATGCGCCGCTGGCCTTCCGCCTCGACCTCGTAGGTCTTGGACTGCGCCTCGGCCTTGATCTTGGCGGCGTCGGCTTCGGCCTGCGCCTCGGTGCGGATCGCCGCCGCCTTGTCCTCGGCCGCCTGCTTGTCGGCCTGGGCCGCGATCGTCAGCTTGGCGGCATCCTGCTCGGCGACCTGCCGGGCGCTGATGACGGCGGTCTGCCGCTCGCGTTCGGCGATCGCCACCTGCTTGGCCGTCTCGACGCTTTCGGTCGCCGAGGTCGCCAGCGCGCGGGCCTCCTCGGCCTTGGCGCGGGCCTCGCTCTCGGCGCGACTCTTGTCGGCCACGGCGATGGCGCGGTCCTGGTCGGCGATCTCGACGTCGCGCTTCTTGACGATCGCCAGCGTCTCGGCGGTGCGCTCGGAGTCGATCTGGCGCTGGCGAATGGCCAGGTCGGCCTCGATGCGGGCCGTCTCCTGTGCCTGCTTGGCGGTGGCGGTGCGCTGGGCGATGACCTGCTCGGCGGCGATGCGCGCCTGCTCCTCGGCCTGGCGCGCCTCGGCCTCTTTCTGCGCCGCCGCGGCGCGTGTCTCGGCCGTCTTGTTGACGATGTCGCGCTGCTGCGTCAGCTCGGCTTCCTTCTTCTGCCGCTCGATATCCAGCGTGCGCTGGCGCGCCTCGAGGTCCTGCTGGGCGATCGTGACCTCGGTGTTGCGCACCGTCAGATTGCGCTCCTGGCGGCGCGACTCGGTGATCTTGGTCAGGGCCGTCAGGCCCTCGGCGTCGAAGGCGTTGTTGGGGTTGAAGTACTTGGTGTCGGTCTGGTCGAGCTTGGTCAGCGAGGCGCTTTCCAGCTCCAGGCCGTTGAGCTCCAGGTCGCGCGCCACGGCGGTCTGCACCGACTGCACGAAGGTGGCGCGCTGCTCCTGCAGCTCGGCCAGCGCCATGGTCGCGGCGACACTGCGCAGCGCGTCGACGAACTTGGCCTCGACCAGCGCCCTGAGCTGCTCGGCGTCATTGGTGCGGTCGCCCAGGGTCTGGGCGGCCAGCGCGATCGACGAGGAGTCGGGCTTGACGCGCACGTAGAACTCGACGCCGATGTCGGCACGCATGCGGTCGCGGGTGATCATGGCGTCGGCATTGTCGCGCCGCACCTCCAGCCGCAGGGTCTGCAGGTTGACCCAGGCGATGCTCTGAAAGACCGGCAGCACGATGGAGCCGCCGTCGAGCACGACCTTCTGGCCGCCCAGGCCGGTGCGCACATAGGCGCGATCCTTTTCGGCGCGGATATAGAGGCGCGCAACCACCAGGCCGATGGTCAGCAGCGCGACCAGACCGATGATGGCCGGAACCGCCAATTGCAACAGCGCGTCCATGTCCTACCCCCTCAAGTTCCGGCCCGCCTCGCGTGCCGAGCGTTGTTCCCGGCGGCGACGCAGCTGGCGTCCACGCCGATCTTGCCGTCGTCCCTCGCCGCGCTCGGAACGACCCGAAGCTCTCTCCCCCACCCTACGCGTGGCAACCGGAACGCGGACAGAATGGTCCGCCTCAGACGGTCTTTGCGGCCGGACCGTCCGTCAAACGAGAATCTGCAATGGTGACGGCCAGCACGCCGCCCTGACGCGCCTCGATCACAAGCACCGACGTGCCGGCGGCGATCACCTGTTCGGGATCCGCCGGCTCGACGCGCGGCCAGTGCGTGTTGCCGAAGCGGTCGCGGATGCGCACGCGCGCCACGACACCGCGCTTGACCGGTCCTACCGTGACCTCGCCGACCAGGCCGACGAAATCAGCCGCGTTCTGCACGTAGCTCTCGTCGCGCGGCACGACCCGGGCGACCAGGCGCGAGAGGTGGCGCGTGCACACCACGGCCGGCACGATCACGACGGCGATCGCCAGCAGCTTGGGCACGTAGAAGCCGGCAATGCCGACCACCGTCTGCAGCACCATGCCGAGGCCGCCGAAGGCCGCCAGCAGGGCGATGATCAGCACCAGCAGCGGCACGCGGCCGGCGTTCAGCCAGTCGAGCGCCGTGCCGATCGGTCCCTGGTGCTGGCCTTCCGGCTTGGCGCCGTGCGGACTGTGGTCGATCGCATGATCGAGGACGCCGCCCGGCAGGGACTCGACATGGCCGGCATCGAGATGGATGCCGTCATGGCCGACCGCGTGATCGACCAGCGCCGACAGCGGCTTGCCGGCCAGCAGCGTCACCACCTCGATCAGCAGCAGGCCAAGCAGCGCCAGCGCCGCGATCGAGAACGGCGCGACGTCCGGGTGGGCGAAGAAATCCATCATCGGCGCACCGAGGATGGCATCAGCCCTGCCCGGCTTTCAAGCGCGCCAGCCTCTCGGCCACGGCGTGCTTGCGGGCCAGCTCGTTGAGGTCGTCCAGCGCCTTCTGGTCGCCCGACGGCGTGCCGGCCGGAACGCCGGTCAGGCGCTGGATCGCCGCCTGGGCGCGCTCGACCTTGCCGGTCGCCTTCACGACCCGCGTATCGCCTTCCGGCGCGCCCGAGCCGCCGACCGCGGCCTGACGCGTGCGCCTGAGATCGGCCAGACGTGACTCGGCCTCGCGCCGGCTGGCGCGCACCGCGTCGAGCGTCTGGTTGAGCTGCGCGATCTTCTCGTCGGCATCGGTCGCCAGCCGCGCCAGCACGCCGAGCTGGGCCTCGATATCCAGCTGCCGGTCGATGCCCGCCTCGGCGAGATCGTCGCGGCCCTTGCCGACGGCCAGCTTCACGTTGTCGTCGAGCTCGGTGCGTTCGCGCTCCAGCTCCTTGCGGCGCAGGTCCAGCCGCGCCTTCTCGGCCATCGCCTTGCCCAGCTCGCCGCGCACTTCGTCGGCGGCGCCGTCGATTTCGCGGATGGCCTGCTCCATGACGGCTTCGGGATTGACGTCTTCGGCGACGTTGATGGCGGCGTGGGTCATGCCGGCAATCACACGGCCGATACGGGTCACAACGGTCTCGGTAGCCATGGTCTGCTCCTCCTGCCCCAGGCGGGCGATGTCGCGATCCGACTCGATCCTCAACTCCCAACCACTCGCGAGACGCACCAAACGGGCCGGCGCGCCGCCGGGCCACTGGCTGCCATAGCCGGCGACGGCGAAGGGCACGCCGACGCGGCCTTCCGGCGTGGCGATCGACACCTGGGCGATGCCACGCACCGAATAGAGCCGCTCGTCGAGCGGTACGCCCTCGACCGCCAGCCCGCGGCGGCGCGCCGCCCAGTCGCGCAGCGCCAGCGTGACGAGTTGAGCCGGCAGACCGCTGGTCTGTCGCGCCCGCTCGTAGAAGTTCCGGTGCAGGGCGACGTGGTCCGCCGAATGGTCGGCGGGGATGTTGGCGTCGAGCCAGTGCGCCAGCGCCGCGTAGGCGTCGGCCAGCCGTGCCAGCGCCGCACCGGCCGCCGCGTCCGGCTCAAGCCGCAGGCGGACAAAGCCGCCGGGTTGAGTTTTGCGTCGTCGAACCACATGAATATCATAAAGTACTCCTTTTATACCTTTCAAGCCTACTGTCAACAAGAATCATCGTGGACGCTCACTTCTATCTGTTGATGGAATCGGGTTGGCGACCACCACGGGCGGGCGCCATATAGCGGCGATGCCCGACACCCATATCGCCCGCCTCGCCATGCCCTGGCTGCAGCGGCGGCCGCCGATCGATGGCGGCCGGCCGTTCAAGGTGGTGTCCGACTACAAGCCGGCCGGCGACCAGCCCGAGGCGATCCGCCAGCTGATCGAGGGCCTGCGCCAGCACGAACACGACCAGGTGCTGCTGGGCGTCACCGGCTCGGGCAAGACCTTCACCATGGCCAACGTGATCGCGGCGGTGAACCGCCCGACCCTGATCATGGCGCCCAACAAGACGCTGGCGGCGCAGCTGTACGGCGAGATGAAGGGTTTCTTCCCGGACAACGCGGTCGAGTACTTCGTGTCGTACTACGACTACTACCAACCGGAAGCCTACGTGCCGCGCAGCGATACCTACATCGAGAAGGATTCGTCGATCAACGAACAGATCGACCGGCTGCGGCACGCCGCGACGCGGGCGCTGATGGAGCGCAACGACGTGGTGATCGTCGCCTCGGTGTCGTGCATCTACGGCATCGGTCCGCTGGAGAACTACCAGGCGATGACCTTCCGCCTGAAGGTCGGCGACCGCGTCGACCGCGCCGAGCTGCTGCGCCGGCTGGTCGAGATCCAGTACAAGCGCAACGACAACGCCTTCGCGCGCGGCTGCTTCCGGGCCCGCGGCGACACGATCGAGATCTTCCCGGCGCACTACGAGGATCGCGCCTGGCGCCTCTCGCTGTTCGACGACGAGATCGACGCCATCGCCGAGTTCGACCCGCTGACCGGCGAGAAGACCATGGGCCTGCAGGACGTCGTGGTCTACGCCAACAGCCACTACGTGACGCCCAAGCCGACCATGACCGGCGCCATCCAGAGGATCCGCGAGGACCTCAAGAAGCGCCTCGACGAGTTCACCCGCGCCGGCCGGCTGCTGGAGGCCGAGCGCCTGGCACAGCGCACCCAGTTCGACATCGAGATGCTGGAGACCACCGGCTCGTGCGCCGGCATCGAGAACTATTCGCGCTACCTGACGGGCCGCAATCCGGGCGAACCGCCGCCGTCGCTGTTCGAGTACTTCCCCGAGGGCTCGCTGCTGATCGCCGACGAGAGCCACGTCACGGTGCCGCAGATCGGCGGCATGTTCCGCGGCGACTTCAACCGCAAGAGCGTGCTGGCCGAGTACGGCTTCCGCCTGCCGTCGTGCATCGACAACCGGCCGCTGAAATTCGAGGAATGGGACGCCATGCGGCCCGAGACGCTGTTCGTGTCGGCGACGCCCGGCCCGTGGGAGATGGAACGCACCGGCGGCGTATTCGTCGAGCAGGTGATCCGCCCCACCGGCCTGATCGATCCGGTGACCATCATCCGGCCGGTCGACAAGCAGGTCGACGACCTGCTGGCGGAGTGCCGCGAGTGCGCCAGGCGCGGCGAGCGCGTGCTGGTCACCACCCTGACCAAGCGCATGGCCGAGGACCTCACCGAATACATGCACGAGGCCGGCATCCGCTGCCGCTACCTGCACTCCGACATCGACACGCTGGAGCGCATCGAGATCATCCGCGATCTGCGGCTGGGCGCCTTCGACGTGCTGATCGGCATCAACCTGCTGCGCGAGGGGCTCGACATCCCGGAATGCGCCCTGGTCGCCATCCTCGATGCCGACAAGGAAGGTTTCCTGCGCTCGCCGACCTCGCTGGTGCAGACCATCGGCCGCGCCGCGCGCAACGTCGACGGCCGCGTGCTCCTCTATGCCGACCGCATGACCGACGCGCTGAAATACGCCATCGGCGAAACCGAGCGGCGGCGCGCGAAGCAGCAGGCCTACAACGAGGCCAACGGCATCACGCCGGCCTCGATCCGCAAGAACATCAATGAGGTGCTGCAGTCGGTGGCCGAGCGCGACCACTACACCGTCGACACCGGCGTGTCGGGCGACGTGCAGCTGATCGGCCACAACCTGCAGAGCCATATCGCCGAGCTCGAGAAGCGCATGCGCGACGCGGCCGCCAATCTCGAATTCGAGGAGGCGGCCCGCCTGCGCGATGAAATCCGCCGCCTGGAGGAGAACGATCTCGGCCTGCCGCCCGGCGCCGTCGCGCCGCGCTCGACCAGTGGCGCTGCCGCCGGCAGCCAGGCGCCGAGCCCCTACGGCAAGGCGCAGAACTCGCGCACCTTCCGCGGCGCCAAGACCGGCTCCGGCTCGCGCGGCAAGCCGGCGCGGCGCAGCGGCCGGCGCTGACGCCGGCGGTCCCTTGATCATCGCGAACGCCGTCGAGTCCGCTGCGCGGCACAAACGCGATGGCGTGCACGGCTGCGTTGCAAGCATCCGGGCTGCGGTCGCGCCAGGACGTCGCTAGGGTTCACCGCACGTCGCTTTCCGCCCGTCGCATGACGACGACCACTGTCCCCGCCGCTCCCGATACGCGCCTCTACCTGATCGCCCTGCTGTCGCTGACCGCGGTGCAGGCGCTGTCGACGACCGCCTTCAACATCGCGGCCGTCCTGGCGCCGGCGGCGGCGCCGACGCTGGGCGTCTCGGCCGACGACGTCGCCTACTACGTCTCGATCGTCTATCTCGTGTCGATCGGCTCGGCGATGGCCGGCGGCCCGATGGCATTGCGGCTCGGCGCGATCCGCCTGACGCAGTGCGGGCTGGCCGTCTCGGCCGCGGCCTGCCTGGCGCTGGCGTCCGGTCACCTGGCGCTGGCCATCGCCTCGGCGTTCGTCGTCGGGCTGGGTGGCGGTCCGCTTACGGCGGCCAGTTCCCAGGTGCTGGCGCGCGTCACGCCGCCGCGCCTGTCGAACGTCAGCTTCTCCATCAAGCAGAGCGGCGTGCCGCTGGGCTTCGCGCTGACCGGTGCGCTGGTGCCGATCAGCGTCGAGCATCACGGCTGGCAAGCCGTCGCCGTTGCGATCGCCGGAATTTGCCTGGCGACAGCCGTCGCGCTGCAGCCGCTGCGCGCGCTCTACGACGGCGACGGCGGCCGCGGCGGCCGGCTGCTGCCGGGCATGCGGCAGATCATCGATCCCTTGAAGCTGGCCTGGGCCGACCCGGTGCTGCGGCGGCTGTGCCTGGCGGCCATGTTCTTCTCGTCCATGCAGGTGATGATCGTGAACTTCACGATCCTCTACGGCGTCAACGGCCTGGCACTGGACTACGTCGCCGCCGGCATCCTGCTGTCCTTCGCCACGGCCGCCGGCATGTTCGGTCGCGTGCTGTGGGGCGCGCTGGCCGACGTCACGCGCCGGCCGCTGGCGGTGCTGGCGCTGCTCGGGGCGATCATGGCCGGCGGCGCGCTCGCGCTGGCGTCGGCGCAACCTGGCTGGCCGGCCTGGCTGTTGTACGGCGTCGCCGTCGCGCTGGGCGGCTCGGCGATCGGCTGGAACGGCGTCTTCATCTCCGAGGTCGCGCGCCGGGCGCCGCCAGGCCGGGCCGGCGAGTTCGTCGGCGCCACGTCGTTCTTCGTTTTCGTCGGACCCGTCGTCTGGCCGGTGCTGTACCGTGGCCTGCTGTACGTGACGCATGCCTACGAGACCGGCTTCGTCGTCATGGCCGCGGCCGCTGGCGTGAGCGCCCTGGCGATCCTCCGGCTGACGCGTACCGGCGAGCGCTAGCGACGATGGCCATCCCTTCTGCCACCGCGCCGGCCGGTACCCGCGTCTTCCTGTGGGCCGTGGCCTCGATGCTGGCGGTCCAGATCATGTCGTCCTTCGCCGTGCAGTCGATCCCGGTGCTGGCGCCGATCGCGGCGCCGGCGATGGGCGTATCGCGCGACGATGTCGGCTACTTCATGGCCCTGGTGTTCGGCGCGGCCATCGTCTCGTCATCGGCCGGCGGTCTGCTGGCGGCGCGCTACGGCGCCGTGCGGGTCAGCCAGGCGGCCCTGGTGTTGTCCGGCCTGGCCATCGCCCTGTTCGGCCTCGGCACGGTGTGGCTGCTGGTGCCGGCGGCGCTGGTGATGGGCATGGGCATGGGACCGCCGACGCCCTCGAGCTCGCAGGTGCTGGCGCGCGTCACGCCGCCGCGCCTGGCGGGCGTCGCTTTTTCCGTGAAACAGACCGGCGTGCCGCTGGGCAACATGGTGGCCGGCCTGGCGATTCCGGCACTGATCGCGTTGGGCACCTGGCACCAGGCGGCATGGATCGTCGGCCTGTGCTGCCTTGCGCTGGCAATCGCCATCGCGCCGCTGCGCGCCGTGCTCGACGTCGAGCGTGGCGGCGAGGGCCGCAGCCCGCTGGCGGCCCTGCGCGAGATCTTCACGCCGGTGCGCCGCGTGTGGCGCAACGGCGACTGGCGGCGCCTGGCCCTCGCCTCGTTCGTCTTCACCGCCATGCAGGTGACGTTCGGCGCCTTTCTCGTCGTCTATCTCGTGCAGCGCCTGGACCGCGACCTCGCGACCGCCGGGCTGATCCTGTCGATCGGACAGTTCACCGGCGCGGCGGCGCGCATCGTCTGGGGCGCCGTCGCCGACGCCACGCGCCGACCGGTGCTGACGCTGGCGGGGCTGGCATTCGGCATGGCGGCCGGATCGGCGACCCTGGCCCTGGTCGATGGCGGCTGGTCGTTCGTGGCGCTGGCGGCGACGTCGCTGCTGTATGGCGCGACGGCGATCGGCTGGGGCGGCGTGTTCTTCGCCGAGCTGGCGCGGCGGGCGCCGGCCGGCGATGTCGGTACGGTCATCGGCGGCGCCCAGTTCTTCACATTCTCCGGCGCCCTGGTCGTGCCGCCGCTGTTCAGCGTGCTGCTGGCCCTGTTCGGATCCTATGCCCTGAATTTTTCCCTGTTGGCCGGCGGCAGCGCACTGTGCGGCCTGAGCCTGCTGCCGCTGGCACGCCGCGAACGGACCGGCGGCTAGGGTCGCGCCGGCGCGCCGCGGCGCGCGACCGGGCTATCGCCCGTAGAGCGTCCGGTAGTCGCCGACCAGCAGGCCGAACAGCAGGTGATCGTGCCACTTGCCGTTGATCTTCAGGTAGTGCCGCGCGATGCCTTCCTCGCAAAAACCGACCTTGCGCAGCACGGCGCGGCTCGGTCCGTTGTCGGGGAGGCAGGCCGCCTCGAGGCGGTTGAGGCGCACCTCATCGAAGATGAACGGCAGCATGGCGCGCAGCGCCTCGGTCATCAGGCCCTGGCCGGCGAACGCCTGGCCCATCCAGTAGCCGACACTTGCGCTCTGCGCCACGCCGCGCCGCACGTTGGACACCGAGATGCCGCCGACCAGCCGGCGCGGATGGATCTGGAAGATAAAGAACGTGTAGCCCTCGCCGGCGCGCCATTCCTGCATGTAGTGGCGCAGGCGGCGGCGATAGGCGTCGCGGGTCAGCGCGTCCTCGCCCCAGGTCGGCTCCCACGGCGTCAGGAAGGCGCGGCTGGCGGCGCGCAATTCGGCCCATTCCCGCCAGTCGTCCGCCGCCGGGGCGCGCAGGAACACGCGCTCGCCCTGCAGGCGAGGCGTCGACATCAACGCCAGCGGCACATCCGAAAAGCGAAACATCGATCGGCGGACCCGGACGGGACTTGGCAACACC
>JAHCJT010000469.1 GCA_026126245.1 Alphaproteobacteria bacterium | reverse complement strand
CCGGCGATGCCATGAAGCGGCTGAAGGTGCGGCCCTGGACCGTGAAGATCGGTGGCATGGTCGACAAGCCGGTCGAGCTCGGCATCGACGACCTGCTGGCCAAGATGCCGCTGGAGGAGCGGCTCTACCGCCACCGCTGCGTCGAGACGTGGTCGATGGCCGTGCCCTACAGCGGCTTCCCGCTCAAGGCGCTGGTCGAGCTGGCGCAACCGCAGGCCGGCGCCAAGTACCTCGTCATGCAGACGCTGGCCAATCCGTCGATGTTTCCCGGCCAGCGCGAATTCTACTACCCGTGGCCCTACACCGAGGGCCTGACCATGGCCGAGGCGACCAACGATCTGGCGTTCATCGCCACCGGCCTGTACGGCAAGCCGATCGTGCCGCAGAACGGCGCGCCCCTGCGCCTGGCTGTGCCGTGGAAGTACGGCTTCAAGCACGTCAAATCGATCGTCAGCTTCACGTTCAGCGACAAGCGCCCGGTGTCGTTCTGGGAGAAGCTGATCCCGCAGGAATACGGCTTCTGGGCCAACATCAATCCCGAGGTGCCGCATCCGCGCTGGAGCCAGGCGACGGAGAAGCTGCTGGGCACCGACGCACGCATCCCTACCCTGCTGTACAACGGCTACGGCGAGTTCGTTGCCGACCTGTACAAGGACATGAAGGGCGAGAAGCTGTTCATGTAGCCCGCCGCCCGGGCCGCGCCGAGGCGCAGCAGGCCGGGCATCCGTCGGACCCGCTTGGGCGCCGCCCCGCCATGCGATTTCGGGCGGCGACGCCGCCTGTACGCCGGAAAAACCGTGGTTCACACTTCCCGTGTGGAGGGAACGAACCATGGGGCCGAGGGTGGTCGACTATCTGCTGTACGAGCCGGAGGACAGCGGCATCCTCTGGATCAAGTTCAATCGCCCGGACCGCCTGAATGCGCTGGTCGGGACGGCGGAAGAGAACGGCACCGTTGCCAAGGTCGGCGAATACATGCGGGCCGGCGACGATGATCCAAGCATCCGCGTCATCGTGCTGACCGGCATCGGCCGCGCCTTCTGCGCCGGTGCCGACCTGAAGGGCCGCGAACCGGCGTCGGTGACCGGCGACAATCTGCCGGGCAATCGCGGCGCGCACGAGGGCGCCGACTATTCGCGCCAGCACTTCTTCCACGGCTTCACGGCCTTGCATCGCGACATCTCGCTGATCCGCAAGCCGACCGTCGCCATGATCAACGGCCCGGCCGTCGGGTCGGGCATGGACATGGCGCTGCATTGCGACATCCGCATCGGCTGCGAGAAGACGCGCTTCATCGGCTACCAGAACGCCGGCCAGATCATCGAGAACGGTGGCTCGTATTATCTTCCGAAAATGGTCGGGCTGGGCCGGGCGCTGGAGTTCGCCTACACCGGCGAGATCGGCGCCGAGCGCGCCTACGAATGGGGCATGCTGAACCACCTCGTGCCGTCGGAAAAGCTCGAGGAGACCACCCGGGCGCTGTGCGCGCGCATGATCGGCATTCCGCCGATGGTGCAGTGGATCAGCAAGCGTATCATGCGCGCCGCGCTCGACAGTTCGCTGGAGACGACCATGGTGATGACGTCGAATGCCGGCGGCATCCTCAACGCATCGGAAGACGCCAGGGAATCGCGCCGCGCCTTCGTCGAAAAGCGCAAGCCGGCATTCAAGGGCGGCTGAGCACAGGTAACAGGGGAACCATCGTCATGCCGAAAGCCATCATCGAAACCAGCGGTCCGGTGCGCACCATCTGGATGAACCGGCCGGAGAAGAAGAACGCGCTCGACAGCGAGCTGCTGCGCGACATGATCGCCGCCCTGCAGGCGCCGGTGGCGCCGTCCGACCGCGTCGTCGTGATCCGTGGCAAGGGCGACGTGTTCTGCGCCGGCCTCGACATGGCCGAGCGCCGCGAGACCATCGGCTCGGGCAGCGCCAGCGGCATCGAGGTGATGCTGCGCGCCATCGAGCTGTGTCCGCTGCCGGTCGTCGCCGTGGTCCAGGGCGATGCCATCGCCGGCGGCAACGAACTGGCGCTGCATTGCGATATCGTCGTCGCCAGTCA
>JAHCJT010000468.1 GCA_026126245.1 Alphaproteobacteria bacterium | reverse complement strand
GGCGGCAATCGTAGGCCGAGGACTCAGGCGGTCCGGCCCGATGCGGCCGGCACCTGCTTGGCGCGCGTCTCGGCCCAACCGATGTAGAGGCCGCTGCCAATGATAATGGCAGCGCCCAGCCACGTGTAGCCGTCGGGCAAATGGCTCTGCAGGACGTAGCCGACGACCACCGAGCCCACCATCTGAAAATACTGGAACGGCGAGACGATGTTGGCGGCGGCGTAGGTCATCGATCGCGCCACGCAATAGTGGCCCAGCCCGCCGAACACGCCGAGGCTGGCCATGATCAGTCCGTCCCGCCATGTCACCGGCGTCGTCCAGACGAACGGCACGATGAAGGAGGTGATCAGCGTGCCGATCAGCGCGCTGTAGACGACCGACGTTTCCGGCGCGTCATGGCCCGCGACCTTGCGCGTGAAGATCTGGTACAGCGCGTAGCACGACGAACTGCCGACGATCAGCAGCGATGCCCACTGGAACAATTCGCTGCCCGGCCGGATCACGATCAGCACGCCGCCGAAGCCGATCAGCACGGCCGTCAGCCTCGCCGGCCCGATCCGTTCGCCGAGGATCGGCAGCGCCAGCAGCGCCACGATCAGCGGCGCGGTGAAGCTGATCGACGCCGCCTTGGCCAGCGGAATGTCCTTGACCGCGGTGAAGAACATCGCCGTCGAGGCAAGCAGCAGCAGCGATCGGCCGACCTGCCAGGGCAGCTTCCGTGACTTGAAGATCGCCAGGCCCCGCCTGGGCGCGAACAGCACCAGCACGAAGATCAGATGGCCCAGCGTTCGCGCCCAGACGATCTGCATCGAATCGAAACCGCCGCTGAGCTCCTTCACCAGGCCGTTCATGATCGGAAACAGCGCGCCGGCGCCGCACATGAACAGAATGCCGATCAGGACCCGCCGGTCGAGCCGGCCCACATTCTTCGGCCCGGACGGATCGGCCACAGTCGTCGTCGTCACCCGCTGCCTTCGTTCATCTTTGCTTCAGACCTGACCGACGATGCCGGCAGAGTTCGGTTGCGGCAACACCGCAACTCATGCAGAGCTCTCAGGCGAGCGTTGCGGTGCGCCGGCGCCACGCGTCACACCGACAGCAGCCGATACACGGCGCCCAGAAGCAGGAAACCGCCGGTGCCCACCACGATCAGCGCCGCGCCGATCGTCGTCAGGCGGCCGATTGTTTCCGATGCCCGGTCGCCGATCAGCATCCGGTGCGCCAGCATCGAGGCGATGCCGACGGCCGCCAGCGTGCCCGCCATCCCGACGGCGATCGCCAGCACGCCCAAGAGGCCGGCCCACAGCACGCCGAACACAGACGCGATCAGCACCATGATCACCGCGCCGGCGCACGGCGCCACGCCGGCGGCGGTCAGCAATCCCAGCCCGGCGTCGAGCCGGAAGAAGCGCCGCCACCCTCTGGCGCCGGTCGCTGCCGACCGTGCTGGCGCGTCGTGATTACTCACGTGGTGGTGATGGTCGTGCGCGTGATCGTGGGCATGATCATCGTGGTGTTGCGCGTGATCGTGCACGCCGCCATGCGGATGGCGGTGATCGTGATTGTGCTGGCCGTAGGCGCCGCCTTCGGGATCGAAAGGTTCGCTCACCGCTCGTATCTGAGCGCCGAGGCCTTTCAGCATGTCGACGATAACGTGATCGTCGCGGATCAAGAGACGCTCATGCTGGATCGCGACCGGCAGATGGCGATTGCCGAGATGCCACGCCAGCCGCGCGAGGGCACCTGCATCAGCAGCCTTCACTTCGATCAACTTCTCCTCCGCCGCGACGACGCGCACGAAGCCGCCGCCCTCGAGCGCCAACCCATCACCATCCCGCAGCGGCACGGCTTCGCCGAGATCGAGCAGGAACTCCAAGCCGCCCTCCGCCACGAAACGCTTCCGGCGACGGAAGCGGTCGTCGTAATCGAGCACGATGCGGTCACGTGTCTCGCGCTCGGGCCAATGGCCGGCGGTCGAAACCTTGGTTGCGCGGATCATGGCGATCAGAACAGGAAATAACGCTGCGCCATCGGCAGCACTTTCGCCGGCTCACAGGTGAGGAGCTCGCCGTCGGCGC
>JAHCJT010000467.1 GCA_026126245.1 Alphaproteobacteria bacterium | reverse complement strand
GACTCATCGGTCCCACAGTGCCAGAACCAACCACCGCAAGGTCCTTCGCTGCGCTCAGGACGACGAGTGAGGCAATTCCACCTGCGCGGGATGGGCCTTGGTCCTACAGAGTGTCGCCCATGCAGATGCCCAGGCCGCGCGCAGTGCGCACCATCGGGCCTTGCGGGTCGACGACGCTGGGCACGGCCACGACCTCCTCCAGCGGCACGTCGATCACCTCGCGATTCGACCACGCCACCATGCGGCCGGTGCGGCCCTGCGCCACCAGATCGACGGCATGCACGCCCAGCGCCGAGCCCAGCAGCCGGTCCTCGGCATTGGGCGTGCCGCCGCGCTGCACGTGGCCCAGCACGGTGACGCGCGTTTCGGCGCCGGTCAGGCGGCCGAGCTCGACACCCAGCCAGTGGCCGATGCCGCCGGCCTGCTCGATGGCACCGCCGTCGATGCCCGACGGCCGCGCCGCCTCGGCCGCCACGACCAGCGCGAAATTGCGGCCCGCGACGCGCAAATCCTTCACGTGGCGCACCACCGTCTGCAGGTTCCAGGGAATTTCCGGGATCAGCACCACGTCGGCACCGCCGGCCACGCCGGCGGCGATGGCGATATGGCCGGCGTCGCGGCCCATCAGCTCCAGCACCATCAGCCGGTCGTGGCTGGCCGCGGTCGGCTGCAGCCGGTCGAGCGCCTCGGTGGCGATGGCGACGGCGGTGGTGTAGCCGACGGCGCGCTCGGTGCGCGCCACGTCGTTGTCGATGGTCTTGGGAATGCCGACGAACGGGATGCCGCCCTGCAGCGCCAGGCGCGACAGGATCTTCAGGCTTCCGTCGCCGCCGACGCCGATCAGCGCATCGAGGTCAAGCGCCCGGAAGCCTTCGACGATTTCCTCCGAGCGGTCCTTGAGCTGCCCGTCGGGCATGGGATAGGCGAACGGATCGCCGCGGTTGGTGGTGCCCAGCATCGTGCCGCCCAGGCGCAGCAGCGCGGTGTCGTCATGCTGCGGCTTGAGGTCCTCGACCTCGACCGGCCGCGCCAGCAGGCCGTGCGTGCCCTTGCGGATGCCGATGACGTCGAAGTCGTAGCCGTGATAGGCGCGGCGCACCACGGCACGGATCACGGCATTCAGGCCGGCGCAGTCGCCGCCGCTGGTGAGAAGACCGATCCGCTTGCCCATCGGCAGATCTCCGTCGCGCGGCGCCGGCGCCGCCATCGCCCAACACCTAGCACGCGGCCGATCCGTGAACGACCACCGCGGGCGGCGGCCCGTTTGTCGGTTCGGCAATGCAATTTACCGCCCCTAAAAGAAGCGAAATTCACTTTTTGCCCAAATCGGGACGCGCCAGCCAATAAAAAGTGACCATTCCCTCAATAATCGGTCCCGCCGCCTCGCCGGCCAAGCGGCAGGTCACCCGGCTCATGCCCAGCCGCCGGCGTGCGGCAGCACGTGGCCGGTGACGAAGCCGGCGCCCTCGGAAATCAGGAAGCAGATGGAGGCGCCGATTTCCGCCGGCGTGCCCAGCCGGCCTAGCGGGATCTGCGCCGTCATGCGCGCCATGGCCTCCTTGTTGGCCAGCAGCGCCGGCGGGAAGTAGTCGGGGTTCTCGACATAGTTCGAGCCCAGCGCGTTGACGGTGATCTGGTCGCGCCCCAGCTCCCTGGCCAGCGATGCCACCAGCCCGTTGGCCGCCGCCCGCGCCGCGACGTACATTGAATAGTTGGCGATGCCGCGCAGCGGCGCCGCCGAGGACACGAACAGGATGCGCCCGTAGCGCTGCACCCGCATCAGCGGCGCGATGGCTTGCGTCAGCGCAAACGGTCGCACCACCATGGTCTCGAAGGCGGCGCGGAACTCCTCGAGCTTGGCCTCCGCCAGCGGCGCGCGGGTGGCCGGCCAGGCGTCGTTGTTGACCAGCGCATCGATGCGACCGCGCGCCGCCACGGCGGCCGCGATCTCGGCCGGCGCCTGCTCGGGCAACGCCA
This sequence comes from Alphaproteobacteria bacterium, assembly GCA_026126245.1. Lineage (GTDB taxonomy): Bacteria > Pseudomonadota > Alphaproteobacteria > Reyranellales > Reyranellaceae > Vineibacter. The sequence continues at coordinate 130 of JAHCJT010000467.1, read as the reverse complement.
CGCTGCCGGCGAACTCTCTCTCCCACGCAGCGCGCGCGGCGGCGTCGGTGAAGCCCTCGTCGGTCGCCAGCACCCGCGCCCCCTCGGCCAGCGCCGCCGCCGTGGCGGCGCGGCCGGCGAACTTGCCGAC
>JAHCJT010000466.1 GCA_026126245.1 Alphaproteobacteria bacterium | reverse complement strand
AGGGACCTCGCGGCGCCCGATCCGCTGACCATCCTGCAGGGTTTCGGATTGTTCCACTGGCAGGTGCCGCACCTGCTGCAGATCTTCGACATCGGCATCTGGCCCATCATCATGGGCATCACCATGTTCATGCAGCAGATGCTAAATCCGCAGCCGGCCGACCCGGTGCAGGCGCGCATCTTCCAGTTCCTGCCGATCATGTTCACGTTCATGCTGGCGCCGTTCGCCGCCGGGCTGGTGATCTACTGGGCCTGGAACAACACGCTCTCGATGCTGCAGCAGTACGCCATCATGCGCCGGCTGGGCGTGCCGATCTCGTTCGGGGCCAAGGCGCCGGCACCGGCCGCCTCGGCCGGCAAGGCCGTCGACAAACGATAGCCCGTGCGCAATTTCACCAGCCCGCGGGGGCCGGCCGTTTCGCTGTCCCGGGCAGGAACCGCCGTCGCCGATTGTGCCGGAACAACGAGCGGCACATGCTGACGCTGACCGAGATCGCCCGCGGCGTCGCCGGCGCCGTGCGGTTGATGAAGGGCGACCCCTCCGGCTTGGCGCTGCTCGACCGCAGCCGCCGGGGTTTCTGGCGCTCGTTCCGCCCCGCCGTGCTGCTGGCGCCGCTCTATGCGCTGTTCCTGTTGCTGGTCTACAGCGAGGCGACGACGTCCGCGTCGGATCTGGAAATCATCGTGGTGGAGACCTTCCACTACGTGATCGACCTGACGCTGTTTCCCGTCGTGCTGCTGGAGCTCAGCCGCCTTGCAGGCTGGCTGCCGCGCTACGTCGTCAGCGTCGTAGCGCTGAACTGGGCCAACGTGCCGCTGCTGATCGGCGGCGTGGCGCTGGCGTCGCTGGCGCGCATGGTGGCACCCGGCCTCGTCGGCGGCGTCGAACTGGCGATCCTGGTGGCGACGCTGGTGCTGGTGGCGCGCATCCTGCGCGGTACGCTCGACGTGCCCTGGCTGCCGGCGGCGGCGCTGTCGGCGCTCAATCTCTGGCTCAGCCTGATGCTAAACTTCATCATCGGCGGCATCCTCGGCCTGAAGATCGTGGCCGGCGGCTGACGGCGCGTCATAGCGCACCGCCATCAGGTAGAGGCCCTCGGGCGGCGCCGTCGGGCCGCCACGTTCGCGGTCGCGCGCGGCCAGGACCGCGCTTACGTCGTCGGCCGTCCACTTGCCCTCGCCGACCAGCTTCAACGTGCCGACCATGATGCGCACCTGGTTGTGCAGGAACGAGCGCGCCGCGGCCTCGATCCGTACTTCCGCGCCGCTGCGCGTCACCTCCAGCCGGTCGAGCGTCTTGAGCGGGCTTGCCGCCTGGCAGGCGGTGGAGCGGAAGCTGGTGAAGTCGTGTCGCCCGACCAGTCGCCGCGCGGCGGCGGCCATCGCCGTCGCATCCAGCGGCGCCGACACCAGCCAGGCGCGGCCGGCGTCCAGCGCCAGCCGGGCCCGGCGATTGACGATGCGGTATTGGTAGCGCCGGCCGGTCGCCGAAAACCGGGCGTGGAAGCCGGCCGGCGCGGCCTCGGCGGCGATCACGGCCACGGGATGCGGCTTGAGGTGGAAGTTCAGCGCGTCGCGCACCACGTCGGGCCGCGTGTCGCGGACGATATCGACATGCGCCACCTGGCCACGCGCATGCACGCCGGCATCGGTGCGGCCGGCCGCCTGCACCAGCGTGCGCTCGCCACAGAAGCCGAACACGGCGTCCTCGACCACCTGCTGCACCGACAGCCCGTTGTCCTGCCGCTGCCAGCCGACGAACGGTTCGCCGTCGTACTCCAGGGTCAACTTGTACCGCGTCATGCTGTCTCTTCCCCCGGCCGCACGGCTTTGACACAGAACCGGCACCAGAGGCAATCGCCGCACGGTGGCGCAGCACCCGCGCCGGGGTCATTTACCGCCCCTAAAAGGACGCGAATCATCCGACCACGGGCCGCCGATCCACGTTGTGAAGTATCTTCAAGAAACAGGCGCCTACAATATCGCAATATCATAAGAACAATTGCGGCCCTTCGGAAGCATACGATCATCTATATTAGACGACAATTTTGTGGCGCGATTTCCACCCACGTCTGTTTCTTCACCTGGTCTTACGGTCACTGCCGGCGGCCCGGC
>JAHCJT010000465.1 GCA_026126245.1 Alphaproteobacteria bacterium | reverse complement strand
TGGCCGGTGATGCGAAAGCGGAAGCACGGCCAGGCGACGACCAGCGCCAGAGCGCCGGCGGCCAGCAGCGCCAGCGGAATGCCGATCCAGGGCGAGATGCCGAGGTGGTTCCACAGCAATGCCGTAACGTAGGCCCCCACGCCCATGAAGCCGCCGTGGCCCAGCGACACCAGACCGAAGCGGCCCATGATCGACCACGAGGTGTAGGCGAACGACCAGATCAGGATCTGGATCAGGATGTGCAGCGGATAGGGCGAGCGGTAGACGAATGGCAGCGCGATCAGCACCGCGGCGCCGGCGGCCCAGACGTAGTTGCGGTGCCCGGTCATGAGCGGCGCGCCAGCAGCCCCTGGGGCCGCACGAACATCATCACGATGAAGAAGGCGAAGGCCAACACGTAGCCCCATTCGAGGTCGGAGTAGAGACCGCCCAGCGAGATGATCTCGGCGAAGATGAAAGCGGCGACGAAGCCGCCGATCATGTTGCCCAGCCCGCCCAGCACGCAGATCATGAAGGTGATCGGCCCGAACGACAGGCCGACGAAGGGATGCACGTCGTACTGCAGCACCAGCAGCGTAGCGGCCAGACCGGCCAGCGCGCCGCCGACCGCCGAGGTGATGAGATAGACGCGGCGGCTGTCGACGCCCATCAGCGGCATGATCTGGCGATCCTGCGAGATGGCGCGGATCGCCGTGCCGGTGTAGGTCCGCGTCAGGAAGAGGTAAACCACGACCATGCCGATCAGCGCGGCGCCGAACGCCAGCAGGCGGGCGTAGCTGATGTACATTTCGGCCACGTTCAGCACCGGCAGCCGGATGCCGACGTTGCGGAAATCGATGCCAAACGCCACGGTCGCTGCACTCTGCAGGAAAAAGAGCACGCCGCCGGTCGCCAACAGCTGATTGATCGGCGCCGCGTTCAGCAGCGGCGAAATCACGAGGTAGTGCAGCAGCAGGCCGAGCACGGCGACGCAGGCGATGGCGACAAGGGCGGCCAGCGGAAACGGCACGCCGTAGACCGTGAACAGGAAGTAGATCGTGTACATGCCGATCATGATCAGTTCGGCGTAGCAGATCCACACGACGTCGATGACGCCGAAAATCAGGTTCAGCCCCAGCGCGAGCAGCGCCAGCACGCCGCCGAGCAGGATGCCATTGATCAGCGCTTCGAGCAGGTAGATGTCCATGTCGCCCCCGTCTCAGACGCCGAGATAAGCTTCGCGGATCGACTTGCTGTCGAGCAGCTCGGCGGCCGTGCCGGTGGCGCGGATGCTGCCCGCCTCGAGCAGATAGGCGCGGTCGACCACCTTGAGAACCTGCTGCACGTTCTGCTCGACGATCAGCACCGTCAGTCCGCCGGCCCGGATGCGCCCGACCAGGTCGAAGACCTGCTGCACGATTACCGGCGCCAGTCCCGCCGACGGCTCGTCGAGCAGCAGCAGCTTCGGCTCCGACATCAGCGCGCGTCCGATAGCGCACATCTGCTGCTCGCCGCCCGACATGGTGCCGGCCAGCTGGTTGCGCCGCTCCTTCAGCCGCGGGAAGAGGTCGAATACGAACTCGAGGCGCTGCGGAAACTTGGCGCGGGCCGCCGGCATGAAAGCGCCCATGCGCAGATTGTCCTCGCCCGTCATGCGCGGGAACAACCGGCGGTTCTCCGGCACGTGCGCAATGCCGAGTTCGACGATGCGGTGCGCCGCAACCGACGCCAGATCGGTGCCCTCGAAGACCGCCGCTCCCGTGGTCGGCCGCAGCAGGCCGGAGATGACGCGCATCAGCGTCGTCTTGCCGGCGCCGTTGGGGCCGATGACGGCTACGGCCTCGCCGTGCTTGACCTCAAGCGAGATGTCGAACAGGGCCTGGAAGGTGCCATAGCCGGCGCCGACGGATTTCAGTTCCAGCATGCTTGCGCGCCGATGGCCTGAGGAAGGGTAACGGTCATCACCGGTCGACGGCGTCAACTGCGCGACGCCGCGACCGCCTGCACGGCGGCCGAGTCGGTACCGAGATAGACCTCCACCACGCGCGGGTCATGCGCCACGTCGCTGGGCAGGCCTTCGGCAATCTTCTCGCCGTGGTCGAGCACCATGACGCGGTCGACCACGCGCATCAGCACGCCCATGATGTGCTCGACCCAGATGAT
>JAHCJT010000464.1 GCA_026126245.1 Alphaproteobacteria bacterium | reverse complement strand
TGTACTACCACTTCGCGTCCAAGGAGGCGCTGATCGAGGACGTCTACGCGCTCGGCGTCGGCCAGGTCACGCAGTCGGTCGACCGGGCGCTGGCCGGGGTGCGCGGTGCCTGGCCGCGGCTGGAGGCGGCGTGCGTCGGCCATCTCGAAGCCCTGCTGGCCGACAGCCCGTTCGCGCGGGTGATGACGGCCGACCTGTCGCGCCTGCCGGCCGGCTTGCGACGCCGGCTGGTGACGCAGCGCGACGCCTACGAGCAGCGCTTCGTCGCGCTGCTCGGCGCGCTCAGGCTGCCGCCCGACATCGACCGGCGGCTGCTGCGCCTGCACCTGCTGGGGGCGCTGAACTGGACGCCGACCTGGTACCGCCCCGGCGGCGCCACGCCGGCCGCCATCGCGCGCGCGCTGGTCCGATCGATCCGGCGCTAGCGCCGGCCCGGCAACGGCGGATCATTCCGCTGCGCGAGGCGGTTGCCGGGTTGCGCCTGCGCGCCGCTTCGGCGCACCATGCCGGCCGCGCGAGACCCCCTCGGGAGGAGACACGATGGCCGAGCTGATCGAAACCTTGGAAGACGGCGTGCTGCTGCTGACCATGAACCGGCCGGAGGCGATGAACGCCCTGTCGTCCGACATGATGGACGGCCTGATGAAGGGCCTGCGTCGCGGCGCCGAGGATCCCGGGATCGGCTGCGTCGTGCTGCGCGGCGCCGGCGACAAGGCGTTCTGCGCCGGCGGCGACGTCAAGGCGATGGCGGCCGGCGGTCGCATGCAGGGCGCGTCCTACGAGACCAAGGTGGCCGACCTGCGCAGCCGCATGCGGGTGTCGGAGATGCTGCATGACATGCCCAAGCCGACCATCGCCATGATCAACGGCGTGGCCGCCGGCGCCGGCCTGTCGCTGGCGCTGGCCGCCGACATGCGCTTCGCCGGTCGCAGCGCGCGCATGACCACGGCGTTTGCCAAGGTCGGCTTCTCCGGCGATTTCGGCTCGCATTTCTTCCTGCACAAGCTGGTCGGCACCGCCAAGGCGCGCGAGCTGTATTTCACCGCCGAGATCCTCAACGCCGAGAAGATCGAGAAGCTGGGTCTGGCCAACTGGGTGGTCGACGACGACAAGCTGCAGGCCGAGACCATGGCGCTCGCCAAGAAGCTGGCGGCCGGTCCGCGCGTGGCATGGTGGCACGTCAAGCAGAACATGAAGGTGGCCGAGGAGGGCACCTTGGCGGCGGCGCTGGACAGCGAGGCGGCGCGCATGATCCGCACCGGCGAGACCGAGGACCACAAGGAAGCGGCCCGCGCCTTCGTCGAGAAGCGCGCCCCGGTGTTCGTCGGGCGTTGACGTTTCATGCCTTCCCCAAGCGCAGCTTGGGGAAGGTGCCCGAAGGGCGGATGGGGGGCGTTCGTGGTTTCCGTAACCGGGACCGCGCCGGCTCCCCTCCGCCCCTTCGGGGCACCTCCCCGACTCCGTCGGGGAGGAAAACGACAGGAGGAACACCATGCGGCTGCGTCAGTGCGTCTTCGTGGCGCGCGATCTGGAAGCATCGCGCGCCGAACTGTGCGACATCCTGGGCATCGAAGTCGCCTATCGCGACCCCGGCGTCGGCAAGTGGGGGCTGGCCAATGTCGTCTGTCCGGTGGGCAACGACTTCCTCGAGATCGTCGCGCCGGAGAAGCCCGGCACCTCGGCCGGGCGCTACCTCGACCGGCGCAACGGCGATGGCGGCTACATGGTGATCCTGCAGGTGCCGGACGCGATTCCCGAGCGCGCGCGGGTCACGGCGATGGGCGTCCGCGCCGTCGAGCAGAAGAATCTGCCCGAATACCATTACACCCACTTCCACCCCAGCGATACCGCCGGCGTGCTGCTCTCGATCGACTCGGTGACCGCGCCGGCCGGCAGCGACGCGGCGCTGTTCTGGCCGCCGGCCAGCAACGGCTGGCTGAAGCATCGCCGCGCCGACGTGACCAGCGGCCTGCAGGGCGTCGAGATCCAGAATCCAGATCCGGCGACGGCGGCTTCGTTGTGGGGACGCATCCTGAACCGGCCGGTGACGACCTCGGGCGGCGCGCATCGCCTCGCCATCGACGGCGGCGAGATCCGCTTCGTGGCGGTCGCCGACGGCCGCGGCCCGGGCGTCTCGGCCTACGACGTCAAGAC
>JAHCJT010000463.1 GCA_026126245.1 Alphaproteobacteria bacterium | reverse complement strand
CGTGCCGCACGCTCTCGCGCACCGGGTGGCGGCGCTGGACACCTTGGCCGCCGCTGGCGACGTCGCCGCCCTGGCGGCCGTGGCGCGCGTCGCCGTGGTCGACGCGGCGCGGCTCTATTTCGAGCTCGGCGCGCGCCTGGGGGTCGACTGGCTGCGTGCCGCGGCCGATCGCCTGCCGCGCGAAACCCACTGGCAAATGATGGCCGGCAACGCCGTGGTCGACGATCTCGCCAATGTGCAGCGCGGCCTGGCGGCCTCCACCCTCGCGGGTGCGCCGGCCGGCGCCGCTGCCGGCGCGATCGATGTCGGCCACCTGATCGATGCCTGGTCGGCGCCACGGCGCGAGGCGTTGGAGCGGGTCGAACGGGTGATTGTCGATCTCAGATCGCAGCCGACCCACGATCTGGCGATGCTGACTGTCGCGGCCAACGAATTGCGCGGTCTGGCAACGGCCTGAACGCGACACCATCTGTAAGCCAGATGGGCGCCACGCCGCGGGTCGCCCGAAGCCGGGCCGGCAAGGCCGCAGGGCCGTCGGCCGACCGATCGCATGCCGGCTATGCGCCGACTTCCAAGTTATGCACGCAACGTTCGGTCTTCAGGGCGCATTTAGCTGCTGACGGGCGCGATTCCCGACGCTACGAGGCTATCTACTTGTTTTAGCTGTGTTTCTGTCCCTCCCGGGGGTGTGACTAAAATATCACAGTTTCGCCCCATTTGGGCCTAGCGAGGGACACACGGCCTTTCTACCTATGTAGCGTATCTCCCCCGAACGTGGTTCCCCCAAGCCACGTTCAGCCTCGCAAGAGGCTCTGGCCGCCGTTCCATTCTCCCCCCGGAGCGGCGGCCTTTTTCTTGCCCGCGCGCCGGCGAACGGTCGCGCATGCGGCGCGGCGGCCCCGGACGCTATAGTCGGGTCGGGGCGTTTCAGGCCGGAGGGGGCGCATCTTGATCGAAGGCAGGATCGGCATCGGCCTCCTGGGTGCCGGCGCCATGGGGACCATGCATGCCGAGGTCTATGCCCGTCTGCCGGACGTCCGGGTGGTCGGCGTGGTTTCCCGCGACCAGCAGCGTGCAGGCCGGGCGGCGGCGTTGTGCGGCGCTGAAGCGTTTGCCGACGCCGACTCCCTGATCGGCAACCCGGCGGTCGATGCCGTCGATGTTTGTCTGCCGACCGCCGCCCATCCCGCGGTCGTCACGGCGGCCCTCGAGCGGGGAAAGCATGTGTTCTGCGAGACGCCGCTGGCATTGCGTCTCGACGATGCGCGCCGCATGCGCGATGCCGCACGGCGCGTCGGCCGCCTGCTGCAGGTCGGCCTGCTGATGCGCTCGGTCGCGGCCTACCTTCATGTCAAAGCGGCGCAAGCCTCCGGAAGCCACGGCCGTCTGCTTGGTCTCACCACCTATCGTTTGAGCTCGTATCTGCGGGCCGGCACGGCCGAGCACAAGGCGCACTACAGTGACCCCTCGACCGAGTTGATGACCTTCGACTTCGATGTCGTCAGCTGGCTGATGGGGCCTCCGGCCAGCCTCTCGGCCTGCGCCGTGCCAGCCGCGTCGGGCGGGCCGGGCGAAATTTCGGCGCTGCTCGCCTATGACGACGGCCGCTATGCCTCGGTGTTGGCCAGCGGCCTGATGCCACAAGGCTCGCCCTTTTCGGTCGGCTTTCGCGCCCTTTTCGAGCGGGCAGCCTTCCAGCTGACGAGCGTATTCGAGGACGGCCCGCCGCGGACCACCTTCACCGTCGCGGCCGGCGATGCGCCGCCACAGCCCGTCGTGCTGGACGACCGCAATCCCTACGACGTCGAGCTGCGGCGCTTCGTCGACTGCCTGCGCGGCCGTGCCGACCCGCAACTGCTGGACGTCGATCGCGCCATCGAGGCGCTTGGCCTGTCGACCGCCACGCAGCGTGCCTTGCAGACCGGAGATCGGGTGGCAGCCCTCGGCGATCTGATGGCCTGAGAGTTCATTCTGATATCTGATACCCGATCACTGAATCCTGATATCTGAGCCCCATGTCCGTCCTGTCCGCCCGATCGCTTGCCTGCCGCCGCGGTGGACGCCTGGTGTTCATCGATCTTGGCTTCGAAGTCGCGGCCGGCGGCGCACTGTTGCTGACCGGGCGTAACGGCGCGGGCAAGTCGACCCTGCTGCGATTA
>JAHCJT010000462.1 GCA_026126245.1 Alphaproteobacteria bacterium | reverse complement strand
CATGCGCATGGCAAGCCGGAGCTGCAGCAGCTGTACCTGCCGAAGCTGGGCGAGGGCACGTGGTCGGGCACGATGTGCCTCACCGAACCCCACTGCGGCACCGATCTCGGCATGCTGCGCACGCGGGCCGAGCCGCAGGCCGACGGCAGCTATGCCATCACCGGCAGCAAGATCTTCATCTCCGCCGGCGAGCACGACCTGACCGAGAACATCATCCATCTCTGCCTGGCGCGCCTGCCGGACGCGCCCGGCGGCACCAAGGGCATCTCGCTGTTCGTGGTGCCCAAGTTCCTGCCGACCGCCGACGGCAAGCCGGGCGCCGCCAACGGCGTGCGCTGCGGCGCCATCGAGCACAAGATGGGCATCAAGGCCTCGGCGACCTGCGTCATGAACTTCGACGGCGCCCGCGGCTGGCTGGTGGGCGAGGCCAACAAGGGCCTCAACGCCATGTTCGTGATGATGAACGCCGCCCGCCTGGGCGTCGGCATGCAGGGGCTGGGCATCGCCGAGACCGCCTATCAGAGCGCCGTCGCCTACGCCAAGGAGCGCCTGCAGGGCCGCTCGCTGACCGGCCCGAAGAACGCCAATGGCCCGGCCGATCCCATCATCGTGCACCCCGATGTGCGGCGCATGCTGCTGATCCAGAAGTCGTTCGCCGAGGGCGCGCGGGCGCTGGCCTACTGGGTCGGCAGCCTGATCGACAAGGCGCGGCACAGCGACGACGCCGAGGCGCGCGAGGCGGCCGACGATTTGCTGCAGCTGCTGACGCCGATCGTGAAGGCCTATTTCACCGACATGGGCTCCGAGAGCGCCAACCTCGCGGTGCAGACCTTCGGCGGCCACGGCTTCATCCGCGAGCACGGCGTGGAGCAGCTGGTGCGCGACGCGCGCATCACCCAGCTCTACGAGGGCGCCAACGGCATCCAGGCGCTCGACCTGGTGGGCCGCAAGCTGATGATGAAGGGCGGCAAGCCGGCGCAGCGCCTGCTGGGCGAGATCAACGGCTTCATCGCCGCCAACAAGGCCGATCCCAAGCTGGCCGAGTTCGTCGAGCCGCTGGAGAAGGCGATCGGCCGCGTCCAGGAGAGCGTGCTCTACCTGATGCAGAACGCCATGAAGAACCCCGACGAGGCCGGCGCCGCCGCCAGCGACCTGCTGCGCCTGATGGCGCTGACCGCCATGGCCTACATGTGGGGCCGCATCGCCAAGGCGGCGCACGCCGGCCTGCAGGCCGGCAACGACAACGACTTCTACGAGGCCAAGCTCGCCACCGGGCGGTTCTTCGCCAAGCGCGTGCTGCCGCAGACCACGGCGCTGGCGCACCAGATCAAGGCCGGCAGCGAGACGCTGATGGCGCTGAAGGCGGAGGCGTTCTGAGGCGGCGTTGGTCGCGCCGTCGCAGGCCGCCGCGCCGGTGACGGGGCGCGCGGGCGCGCCGTGACGGCGGCCTAACCCGACGCCGGGCGTTGAACAGGCCCGGGCAGGGGCTTGACGGCAGGCGTACGGTTGTATAGTATAAATACCATAGACGTCGAAATGCGCCCGGCCGGACCTTCCGCGCCGGGCGTTTCGTCTCCGGCGGCCGTGCCAAGCGCCAGCCTCACGCCGGCTGATTGCGTCAGGATGGGCTCGAGCATTGCCGACGTATCGGGCGCCCTCGGCTTGATCGAGGCTATTGCCGGGGGAAGACTCTGAGTCAGCCTGTGGACAAGCGATGTGCACGGCGGAGTGACGGCGCTGGTCGTCGGCGTGCGCGACGGCGGCGCGCTGCACGTTGTCGACAAGATGATGTTCTCCCGCGAGCTGTCTCAGCAGGACATCAGTTTTCATCGCTACGGAAAATGGCAGTTCGGCGCGGCGGGCCGCGGCTACGTCACGTGATGGGAGGACAGGACCCTTTCCATCCGTTGTGCCCTATTGGAAGTATATCCTCTTCTACTTCGAGGGCGGTACAATGGCCAATATCGGGTCGAATCCCAGATTGAAATTCAGTAGGTTGCGCGAACTTGCCCAAGCGACATATTGCCGTGCGCTACCGAGCCATCCCCTTTTAGGACATCGCATTTGCAACCGGGATGGGCGGCAGCGAATTTGTCGCGGAAGTCTTTGACAGTACGCGTACCTTTGGTTTGAGGAGATTGCTGCAGGAGTAGTCCTCC
>JAHCJT010000461.1 GCA_026126245.1 Alphaproteobacteria bacterium | reverse complement strand
TCGAGCAGCGGGTTGGAAATCGCCTCCTCGGCGGCGAGCATGGCGCGGCGCTCGCCGCTGGCCTCGCCCGTGCCCATCATCGCCGTGCCCATTTCGGCCATCACCGTGCGCACGTCCGCAAAGTCGAGATTGATGAGCCCCGGCATGACCATCAGGTCGGTAACGCCGCGCACGCCGGAATAAAGCACCTGATCGGCCAACTGGAACGCTTCCGCAAACGTGGTGCGCTCATTGGCGACGCGGAAGAGATTCTGATTGGGGATGACGATCAGCGTATCGACGTGCTTGCGCAATTCCTGCACGCCGGCCTCGGCCAGCTGCATGCGGCGCTGGCCCTCGAAGTGAAACGGCTTGGTGACGACGGCGATGGTGAGGATGCCGCGTTCGCGCGCGGTGCGGGCGATGACAGGCGCTGCGCCCGTGCCGGTGCCCCCGCCCATGCCTGCGGCGACGAACACCATATGCGCGCCGTCCAGAAATTCGATGATCTCCGGCTGGCTTTCCTGAGCGGCGGCCTGGCCGACTTCGGGGCGCGCGCCCGCGCCCAAACCTTCGGTGATGGCCTGGCCGAGCTGGATGCGATGGGCCGTCTTGGCGCGGGTGAGCGCCTGCGCGTCGGTATTGGCGACGACGAATTCGACGCCTTCGAGCGAGGACGAGATCATGTTGTTCACAGCATTGCCACCGGCCCCACCGACGCCGACGACAGTAATACGCGGTTTCAGGTCGGACTCCGACTGAGGGAGCGACAGGTTGATTGTCATTGGCATTCTCCAGGCGAAGACGAGGGGTTATCTGCGCCGGAGCCGCCGTGATTCCTCCATTTGTCGAGAATCTTCGACGACACCGACCTTTGTTTTAAGAGGCCGTTAGGGAGTGCCAGTCCCAAAATAATTCTAGACTAAAAATTATCCCGTATCCAACTGCCAATTCGCCCGAAGCGACCCACAGGTGGTTCTGCCGGTGGGTTTTGCGCCTGAGTCGTGATCTGGACCTGCTGGGCGGCATGTATCAACAGGCCGGCGCAGCCGGCGAACGGCGGCCCCGCCAGCGACTCGGCCAGTCCCGGAATCCGCAGCGGACCGCCGACCCGGACCTTCTTGTTGAGGATCTCGGCGGCGATTTCCGGCAGGCCGTCGAGTTGGCTGGCACCGCCGACCAGCACGGCGCGGCCGCCGGCCAGCCGGCCGACGCCGCTGGCCTCGAGCCGGCTGCGCACCAGTTCGAAGGTTTCCTCGATACGCGGCCGGATGATGCCCACCAGGATCGAGCGCGGCACGTGGTTGGGCGTCGTGCGCTCCTGCTCGCCGATCAGCGGCACGTCGATGATGTCGTACTCGTCGTTGGGCCGGGCGCGGGCGCGGCCGATCAGGGTCTTCATGCGTTCGGCGTCGGCCAGCGGCGTCGACAGCCCGCGCGCGATGTCGCTGGTGACGTGGCCGCCGCCGATCGGGATCGAGTCGACGTGCACGAGATGGTCCTCGTAGAACACCGCGATCGAGGTCGTGCCGCCGCCCATGTCGATCAAGGTCGCGCCGAGCTTGCGTTCGTCCGCCACCAGCGTCGCCAGGCCGGCGGCGTAGGGCGTCACCACCCGGTCGGCGATGTCGAGATGGGCCCGCTTGACGCACACGGCGAGGTTGCGCATCGCCCCGGTGGCGGCCGTCACGAGGTGGACGTCGACGGCGAGACGGTCGCCGTACATGCCGCGCGGCTCGAGCACCGGGCTGCCGTCGACGGCATAGCCGACCGGCAGGGTGTGGATCAGGTCGCGGTCGGCGGTCTCGGCCGGCAGATGGATCTGCGACAGCAACCGCCGTACGTCGCGTTCGCCGATCTCGTGATGCCCGACCTGGACCTCCAGCGTCTGGTTGTGCGACGCCGGCTGGCCGCCGCCGACGCCGACGATCACCTCGCGGATGGTCTCGCCGCACATTTCCTCGGCGGCGCTGACGGCCGAGGAGATGGCGCGGGTCGCCTGCTCCATGTCGACAATGTTGCCCGACCGCAGGCCGGCGGTGGCGTGGTGACCGATGCCGATCGCGCGCAGCCCGGCGCCGTCGATGCGCGCCACGAAGCAAACGACCTTGCTCGTGCCGATATCGAGCGCGGCAATGATCGGCGCGCCGCGCGGAAGTGGCGGAGGCCGGCTGCTGCTGCGATCCATGCTGTTCACGTGTACGC
>JAHCJT010000460.1 GCA_026126245.1 Alphaproteobacteria bacterium | reverse complement strand
CGCATGCTCGACGATGGCGCGGAAGCGCGGCTCATCGACGATGGTCACGAAGCCCTTCTGTGAATCGTATTCGACGATGCCGTCGGCCCGCCAGCCGTTGAGGATGGTGATGATGCTGCGCGTGGTGGCCCCCAGCAGGTCGGCGAGGTCGCCCTGGCGGAAGCGGCCGGCGATGCGCAGCTTGCCGTCGGTCCGTCGCGCGCCGACCGCGGCGAGATACAGGATCTGGCGCGCCAGTCGCACCTCCAGCGGCTCGAAGATGGCGTCCTGGAACAGCGCGAAGGTGCGCCGCAGGCGGCGGCTCAGCAGCCGCAAAAGGTTGCTGCCCAGCGCCGGAGTCGTGGCCAGCACGTCGAGGAACTGCGCACCGCGCAATCGTGCCAGGCGCACGTTGCCGTCGGTCGTGGCGTCGGCGCTGCGATCGCCGCCATCGATGACGCCCATTTCGCCGAAAATTTCGCGCTCGCGAAACACCTCGACCATCAGCCGCTTGCTGGCCGCGTCGGGCACTCCGACACGCACGCGACCGTCACAGCGCAGGATGGCGTAGACCGCGTCGGCGGCGTCGCCCTGGGCGAAGACCTGGGTGGCGTCGGCCAGCTGCTGCACGATGGCGCCGGCCGCCAGCTTCTGCAGCGCCGACGCCGGCAGGTCGGCGAAAACCGGGAATTCGCCCAGCGCGCTCGCCAGGGTGGTGCCTTCGCTGGCCGTCATGGCCGCGTCTCCTCGATCGGGCGAGTCGCGTCCGACGGGCGCAGGGCGGCGTCGGCCTCCGACGGCGTGGCGCGCGGCGGGTGCACGGCATACAGCGGCAGCACGCCGAATCCCTTGGCGGTTGGCACCTGGCCGGCGTAGTCGCAGGCGCAGGTTGGCCGCGGGTCGAGCGCGACCTCGCAGGCGAACGCCTCGGTGGCGTAGATCTGCCCCGGCGGTGTCACCGGTTCGATGCGGGCGGCGCGCGTCATCACACGGCCGGCGAACTTGTCGACCTGCTGCACGGCATCGGCGACCGGCAGCACCGGCCCGAAATCCAGCGCCAGTCGCGGCACCAGCGTGGTGGGCAGGCCGCTGGCGGTGAGCGTTCCGGTTGTCACGGTCTGCTGCAGCTGCAGCGCGCAGGCCGCGGCATCGCGCGCCGAGGCGAAGGCCAGCTGCACCGCGTCGCCCCAGGCATTGCGATAGGCCGGTGCGTGGCGGTCGACGATGCGGCCCATGTCGGCCAGCGGCCCGCGGTAGAAGGCGGCCAGCGCCGCGTCGTCCAAGGTTCCGAATCGTGGCAGATCGCCGAACAGGACACCCATCCAGCGTCGCCGCGCCGTGTCGGCGGCAATGTCGCCGCCGGCGGCCGACCCGGCCTGACGCCATGGGCAACCGAGATTGACGGTCGCGCCGCCACTGGCCGCCCAGAGCGCCACGTCGGCCGCGGTGCCGGCCTCCCAGGCGGTCCCTGCGCCATCCCAGATCGCGAGTTGCGCGATGTCGCCATCGAGACGGCGAGCGTGCATGCGCGCCAGCCCCATGGCGCGCCGCGCACCATGCCCGAAATCGAGCTCGTCGTGCGGGTAGTGGGTGGGATCGACGACCAGTACCCGCGCCTTGCTCAGGCAATGGTCGAAACGCTGCAGCCAGTCCGTTCCGAACGGCAGCACCGATGCGCGCACGAAAGCATCGCGCTCGAAGGGCAGCACGACGGTCAGCTGGGCGCCACGACGCAGCGCCGCCTCCGCGAACATGATGTCGGCGCCGGCCGCCAGGGCGCCGAACACAAAGCCGACGTCACGGTCCATCAGCACCCGGTTGATGCGGCTCGTCAGCGTCGATACGGCTTCGCCGTCGGACCACCGCGCGGCCGGCATGTGGCCGCAGTAGTGAATGGTCTCGGGAATCCGCAGGGCCTCGACGAGGCTGGGGTCGGCGCCGACGGCATGCGCCACCAGCCGCAGCTGGCGCCGCGTCGTGGCGCGGGCCGCGAAATCGTCGCCCGCCCGGGCTTCGGCACGTTCCAGGAATCGCCGGGCCGCGTGGTCGTCGCTCAGCACCAGGCAGGCTTCGGCCATCGTTGCCATCGCCCAATAGCTGCCGTCGTCGACCGGCTGGTCACGGACGCTGCGGGCAATGGCACGGGCGCGTTCGCGGTCGCCGGCAAGCAGGGTCATCGAGGCGGCGTTGATGGCCGGGTAGGCGGCCGAGGGCGCGCGCT
>JAHCJT010000046.1 GCA_026126245.1 Alphaproteobacteria bacterium | reverse complement strand
AGAAACTGCGGCCGCCGACATCGCGTCGCTTCGCCAGTCATGCGACGGCGCCAATGCCGATGCTGCCATCAAGGCGTGCAGCGCGCTGATCGGCAACGGCAGTCTTTCGCCGTCCGAGCGCGCGGCCGCCCACCTGCATCGAGGCCTTGCCCTGGCCGCCATGATGCAACATGACCGGGCAATCCAGGACTACGATCAGAGCATCCGCCTTGTTGGCGGCGACGCTGCCGCTTTCAAAGCGCGCGGCCTCTCCTTCGGTGCCATAGGCCAGCTTGATCGTGCTATCCAGGATCTTGACCAAGCCATCCGTCTCAATCCGCAGGATGGCGAAGCGTACACCGGCCGGGGCACGGTTTACCGGCGCAGGGGGCAAATCGATCGCGCGCTGCAGGACTACGAGCAGGCGATCCGGCTCAATCCGGACGACGCCGACGCGCTGGCCAACCGCGGCATCCTGTTCCGGCTGCAAGGCCAATATGACCGCGCCATCCCCGATCTCGACCGCGCGCTGCGGCTGAAGCCCGATCAGGCCCTGGCGCTCTACAACCGAGGCTTCGCCTGGCAGGAGAAGCGTCAGTACGACCGCGCCCTGCAGGACTACGACGCGGCGATCAGGCTGCAGCCCTCGGCGCCGGAATTCTGGAACGGCCGTTGCTGGCTGCGTGCCATCGTTGGACAATTGCAGGCGGCGCTGGCGGACTGCGATGAGTCACTGCGCCGCAAGCCGAATGTTTCCGACACCCTGGACAGCCGTGGGCTCGCCCACCTCAAGCTCGACGAACTTGACCGGGCCATCTCAGACTACGACGCGGCGTTGCGGCTTCAGCCCAGGATGGCAAGCGCCCTGTATGGCCGTGGCATTGCGAGACTGCGCAAGGGAGATCATGTCAATGGCAACGCCGATATCTCCGCCGCCCGGTCGATCAAGTCGGATATAGCCGAGGAGTTTGCTCGTTACGGCGTGCGCTGAACGACCGCGGACTCCCCGGTGTAGGACTGGGGCGCTGGGGCAGCGCCGGACTGCCGCCGTGCCAGGATTTCCCGCAGGAGGCCAGTGCGGCGGTGCTGGCCTAAGGCTGGCGAATGCGACAATGCCGGTCGCCACTGGAACTTCTCGGCTTGCTTCAGCCGATCGAGCAGCGGCACCAGCGGCGTCGCCAGAAACAGCGCCCATACGAGGCCGTTGGTGCGGAACAGCACATAGGTCCAGACGAAGGCGATGACGGCCACGACGGCAGCATAGAGCAGGCGCATCAGCCGATGGTTGGGCGTCGTCATCGGGTCGGTGATCATGAAGAAGGCGAACAGGATCAGCGCGCCGCTGGACAGCTGGTTCTCGAGCACCGCCCAGCGCGCGCCGAGATAGACGATGCGCAGGCTGAGCAGGGCGACGTAGACGGCGAGGAACGCCCAGGCGATATCGAACCGCCGGGCGCTGCTCGAGACCGTGACGCCGAGCGTCGCCACCCACAGCGCCAGCAGCATGTCGTTGCCCCATTGGCCGGGCGAAATCCAGGCGCCGGGCAACGTCAGCAAGGCGATCATCACGCCGAGATTGGCTGGGTTGTAGAGATGCTTGCCGTTCCAGCGGATGACGAACTTGGCGGCGATGGCCAGCGCGGCGACCAGCGGATGTACCCACAGCGAATCGGCGCGCACCAGGATGCTCAGCCCGAGGCTGGTGACCGCGGCGCTGAGCAGGCCGTGGCCAGGCAGGCCGGACAGGCGGGCGCCGAGGTATTGCGTGGCCAGCGCGGCGGCAAAGGTCAGCGCCACCTGTTCGGGCCGAAGCGCGAAGTCGCGCAGCAACGCCCCGAACAGCAGGAATGAACCGAGGAAGCCGATCTGCAGGTAGCGCGCATCGATGCTACGCGCCCGCGCCGCCAGACGCGTCCACGCGCCCTTGTGTAGCGGCGCGACCGCGACCAGAGTCACGGCCGGCCCGTCAGCGCGGCGTGACGACCGGCGCCCGCGACTGGCGGCGGCGGATGTCGTTGATGTCCCAGCCCGTCAGGTTGGCCAGGATCTGGGCTTCCCTGTCGCGGCGCTGGCGCAGGCCGTCGAGATACTCGGCCGCCGCCTGGCACGCGTTCCGGCTGCCGCGCCAGGGGTGGCGCAGCACATAGCGCGCCTGGAAGTTCTGGCGATCCTTGGTTTCCTGGAGGACGAGATCCTCGGGGAAGCTGGCGGGCGTGTAGCGCAGGTGCAGGCGCGTCAGCATCACCGGGCTGGCGGACGACGGCGGCATGGGGCGCCGGCCCTGGACCTGTGCGTTGTCGGGCAGCCAGGTCACGCCGGCCGCGAGCAGCTCGTCGCGCGACAGCGGATCGGCGGCGCAGGGATCACACCAGCTCATGTCCCAGAAATATTCGGTGAAGACCGCCTTGTAGTTCTCGCGCCGCGCCTGCTGATCGAACATGGTCTTGTAGAAGTCGGTGAACTGCTTGCCATCCCGCAGATAGGTCGGCAGGTCCATGTTGGCCGGCAGCTTCATCGTGCGGTAGTTGGCCGATTCGACGCGGCCCTGGCGGGTCAGCACGTAGACGATCAGGTCCTGCGGGCCGGTGGCGTTGATCATGCCCAGCCGCATCGGCAGCATGAACTTTTCGCTGTCGAAGCTGAACTGCAGCGGCCGCAGGAACTGCGAGCCGGTCTTCGCCTGGGCCTTGAGGTTGACCTTGGCGACGAAGAACTTCATGCCCTGCAGGATGTAGGGCTTCAGCGCCGGCGCCGCGCCGGCGGGAATTCGGTAGCCGTTCTGCACCAGCCAGGTTTCCAGCCCGTCGGACTCCTTGGCCGAGAGGATGACGATGTCGTACTCGCCGACCGAGAAGCTGTCCTCGACCTTGACGCCCAGCGCGTCGGCGCCGCGCCGCTTGACGCCGTCGCGGGCGGCGCTCGCCATGGGCGCCGGCACCGGCCGCGGCGCGCAGGGATCGTCGTCGAAGTACTCGGCCAGTCGCGGCGCCGAATAGGCATCGAGCCGGTCGAAGGTCTTCTTCTCGATGACCCGCACATCGTCGCGCTTGAGCACCACCGGCACCGGCACAACCAGGGCGAAGTCGGTCAGTTCGCCCTTGTAGTCGTTCATCATCGACAGCGTCGTGCGCCGCCCGTCGCGCGCCAGGATGACCTGCGAGGCCTCGTTGAACAGTGACGTGTCGGCCTTGCCGACGTAGAAGCCGCAGAAGGCGGATGCCTGCGGGACTGCGGCGACGGCGAACGGCGCGACCGCGAGCACCGCGGCCGTCAGTGTGCGCTTGAGCACGAGGTGCCTCCCTGATCTGCGGAAGAAAGTCTCGGTGTCGAAAGTGGCGTCACTCGCGCCTCATTGTGGCATCTCGGGGGCTGGCGGATCGCTTGCGCGACGTGATGCGGCGCCGGTAGGTTACCGCGCCTCGAACCCGGTGGTTGGTTGAAATTCATGCGCGCGCTTGTCTGTCACGAGTATGGTCCGGTCGAAAATCTGAAGATCGAGGAACTGCCGCCACCGGCCCTGAAGCCCGGGCATGTCCGCGTCGCGGTACGCGCCGCCGGCGTCAGCTTTGCCACGTTGCTGGGCGTGCAGGGCAAGCACCAGAACAAGCCGGCGCTACCCTACATTCCGGGCAACGAGATCGCCGGCGTCGTGCTCGAGGCGGCGGCGGACGTCGCCGGTTTCGCGCCGGGCGATCGTGTCACCGGACCGGTGGCCAGCGGCGCCTTCGCCGCCGAAGTGCTGGCGCCGGCCGTCAATCTCTGCCGCATTCCCGACGGCCTCGACTTTGCGGCGGCCACCAGCTTTCCGACGCTGTATCCGACGGCCTATGGCGCGTTGCGCTGGAAGGCCAGGATGGCGCCGGGCGAGGTTCTGCTGGTGCATGGCGCCGGCGGCGGTTCCGGCCTGACGGCCGTCGAGGTTGGCAAGGCGATGGGCGCTACCGTGATCGCCACCGCCGGCGGCGCCGACAAGCTGGTCGTTGCGCGCGTGCACGGCGCCGACCACCTGATCGACACGCGCCGCGAGGACATCCGCGCGCGCGTGCTGGACGTCACCGGCGGGCGCGGCGCGGACGTGATCTACGATCCGGTCGGCGGCGAGGTCTTTGACGCATCGTTGCGCTGCGTCGCGGTCGAGGGCCGCATCATTCCCATGGGGTTCGCCAGCGGGAAGATTCCGCAGATACCGGCCAACATCCTGCTGGTGAAGAACGTGACCGTCATCGGCTTCTACTACGGCTACTACAACGGCTGGGGCCGGCCGGGCGAGAAGGTCGACGAGGCCGACGTGGCGCGACGGCGGCAGCTGGTGCGCGACGCGCTGGCCGACATGTTCGGCTGGTTCGAGCAGGGCAAGCTCAGGCCACGCGTCGCGGGCCACTTCCCGCTGGCCGACTGGCTGGATGCCTTCCGGTTGATCGCGGACCGCAAGGTGGTCGGCAAGGCGGCGCTGGACCCGACGCGCTAGACGTGGCATTCGCCGGAGCACGACATGCACAGAACAAACCCCATGCTATCGCGCCGCACGGCGCTTGGCCTCGTCGCGCTGTCGGCGGCCGCAAGCGCATGCACGACGACGTCCACGTCGACCGAGCCGGGCAGCAGCGGCACTTGGACGCAGACGGCCGATGGCCGCGTCGTGGTCACCGATCCCGGCGTTTTCGGCTACTCGGTGATGATTCCGGCAGGCTGGGCCGCTTCGCCCGGGGCGCCGGGCAACGCCGCGGCGCAGGTCTCGCCACGCGATGGCGGCGCCGCCGTCGAGGTCGGCATCGTGCGACTGGTGGCCGGCGAGACTCCCGAACGCGCGGCCATGCGGGTGGCGCAGCGCATCGCGCCGACCAGCGAATCGTCGCGGGCCCCGACCGCGCTGGCGCCGATCCCGCTGCGCAGCGGCGGCGGCCGGCGGGCGCAGGTCTACTCCATCCCGCAGCGCGGCACCGAGCGCGTGATCGTGGTGGCGCTGATCGGCGAGTCCGGTGCCTGGGCCTATCAGGTTCTCTACGCCGCCTCGCGCGACGCCTACGACCGCAACATGCCGCTGATGCGCAACATCGTGGCCTCCTATCGTCGCGCCTAGCGCCGGCCGACCCATGGCCACGCCGTCCTATCGCTCCGTGTTTCGGCCCGGCCTGTTCGAAGGCCGGACCATCATCGTCACCGGCGGCGGCAGCGGCCTGGGTCGATGCACGGCGCACGAGCTGAAGGCGCTGGGCGCGCGCCTGGCGCTGGTCGGCCGCACGGCATCGAAGCTGGCGGCCGTGAAGCAGGAACTGGGCGGCGGCGCGGACGTCTTCACCACCACCGCCGATCTGCGCGAAGCGGACCAGGTCGCCAGGGCGATCGACGGCGTGCTGGACTGGAGCGGCCGTATCGACGGCCTGGTGAACAACGCCGGCGGCCAGTTCCCGGCGCCGCTGCGCGACATCACGCCCAACGGCTGGAACGCCGTGGTGCGCAACAACATGACCGCCACGTTCCTGGTGTCGCGCGAGGTCTATCTCCGCTGGATGGAGCGCAATGGCGGCGCCATCGTCAACGTCGGCGCCGACTACGAGCTGGGCATGCCCGGCATGGGCCACAACGGCGCGGCGCGTGCCGGCCAGGCCGCGTTCACCTGGACGGCGTCGGTCGAGTGGGCCTCATCGGGCGTGCGCGTCAACCTCGTGGTGCCAGGCTTCATCGCCTCGCAGGGGCTGGACCGCTATCCGGCCAGCGCCGCCGGCGTGCTGCGCGGCGTCAAGCGGCGCGTACCGCTCAAGCGGCACGGTACCGAGTCGGAGATCTCGGCCGCCATCGTGTTCCTGCTGTCGGAGGCGGCCGCCTACATCACCGGTGCCATGATCCGTGTCGACGGCGGGTTGCACAACAATGCCCGGTCCTCGTTCTTCGAGGTGCCGGATCACGATCGGTCGACGCCCTATAACGGCTTTCCGCTCTACGCGCCGCCGGCCGTCCTCGACGAATAAGCGCTTTCAGGCGCGCGGCCGCACGCGCGGGAAGAGATCGCACGCCAGCGCATCGCCCGGCTTCAGGCCGTGGCCCTCGATCGGCGGCGAGACCTGGCCGATGCGCGCGGCATAGCGCGCGTCCTCGCCGCACCAGCGCGTCGCCCAGGCCCGCCGCCGGCGCGACGCCGAACGGTTGCCGGCGGCGCCGTGCAGCGTCAGGGCGTGAAAGGCGATGACGTCGCCCGGCGCCATGTCCCAGGACAGGAACTCGTACCGGTCGCGTTCGGCGTCGATGTCGGGGGTAGCCTCGAAGCGCGCGTCCTGCACCTGCAGATCGACGCCACCCTGGCGGAAAAATTTGGGTGCGAACCAGCGACCCCATCTGTGCGAGCCCTTGACGTACTCGACGCAGGTGTCGCGCGACACCGGATCGAGCGGCAGCCACAGTGAGACGATCTGCTGGCCGTCGATCGGATAGTAGGGTTGGTCGTGGTGCCAGGGCGTGCGCTCCGCGGTGCCCGGTTCCTTCACCAGCAGGTGGTCGTGGTAGTAGACCACGTCGTGCGCGCCCATCAGCCGGGCGGCGATGTCGGCCGCCGGCGACTCGAAGACGAAATCGCGGCATGCGGCGTGGCGTTGCCAGAGCTGGAAGTCGACGAAGAACAGGCCGGGATTGCCGGCCGGCGTGTTGATGCGCACCATCGGCCCCGGCGTCGCCATGTCGGCGTCGACGGCGGCGCGCAGCCGCTCGATCCAGTCGAGCGCGAAGGCGCCGCGGATGCAGATCGCGCCGTCGTCGCGATAGCGGGCGACGTCGGCGTCGCTGAGCGGCAGCGTGGCGTCGGCGCTCATGGTCAGATGTCGCCGAAATTGCCGCCGCGGCCCTTGCCCTCGGCGAACCGGGCGGCGCCGCGGCGCGCCTCCTGGGTCAGGGCCGGCAGGCCGCGCCGTCCCTCGTTCTTCAGCGCCGCCACGACATCCATGCCCCATTGCTCGTACGACGACAGCCGGTCGCTGCGCAGGCAGGTTTGCGGAAATTTCGCGAGTACCTGCGCCAGCGCCCTGGCTTCGGCCAGCGCCTGGCCGGCCGGTACCAGGCGGTTGGCCAGCCCCCACTCGAACGCTTCGCGTGCCGCCACCTCGCGGCCGGTGAGGATCATATCCAGCGCCCGGCTGTGGCCGATCAGCCGCGGCAGGCGCACCGTGCCGCCGTCGACCAGCGGCACGCCCCAGCGGCGGCAGAAGACGCCGAACCGGGCGGTTTCCGATGCCACGCGCAGGTCGCACCACAACGCCAGCTCCAGCCCACCAGCGACGGCGTAGCCCTCGACGGCGGCGATCACCGGCTTGGAGAGCAACAGGCGCGAGGGGCCCATCGGTCCGACGCCCTCGGGTTCGTAGCGGCCGACGCCGCCACCGCTGGCCGTCGCCTTCAAATCGTAGCCGGCGCAGAAGGCGCCGTCGGCACCGGTCAGGATCGCGACCGACTGCGACTCGTCGGCGTCGAACGCGACGAAGGCGTCGCGCAACAGGATGGCCGTCTCCGGATCGACAGCGTTGCGCGCCTCGGCGAAGCGGTTGATCGTGACGATCGTTGTGGCGCTGTCGCGCTCGATCAGGACCTTGGGCATTGCAGCCTCCGCCCGCCGCCAGGCTTCGCCTCAGACCTTGCCACGTACCATGCGCAGCGGATCGTAGGTCAGCACCGTCTGGCCGTTCTGGTTCTTCACGTGGTTGACTGTGCGGACGATGCCGCGCGACGGGTCCTTCGAGGTCGGCCGCACCTCGGTGACCTCGACCTCGACATGGATGGTGTCGTTGACGAAGGTCGGCGCCTTGACGTCCAGGGTCATGCCGAGGAACGCCATGCCGGTGCCCTGGATCGAGACCGGAATCAGCAGCCCCTCGGCAAAGCTGTAGACCAGCGCGCCGGGCACGAGGCGGCGGCCGGTCGGCGAGTGCTTCTCGATGTAGTCGAGATTGTTGAACAACCCCTCCTGCATGCCGGTGCAGCAGTAGAAGTTGACCAGATCGGCCTCGAAGATCGTGCGGCCCGTCGTCTTGAACCGGTCACCGACCTTCAGGTCGGTGTAGTACATGCCGCCGCCCAGCGTGCGCATCGCATCCTCCCTCGTCGTGGAAGCGATGCTGGCGCAGGCGGTGGCGAACGGCAATCGCCGGTGTGTCGATCCTCGCAGCGTTCCGCAGCGCGGTCAGTGGCCGTGGCTGGCCTTGGCGCCCTGCTTGAGGACGTAGTGCCGACCGCAATAGGGACAATCGACGACGCCTTCCTTGGACAGGCTGAGATAGATCCGCGGATGGCCCAGCGCGCCGCCACCGCCGTCGCAGCCGACGCGATTGGTCTCGACTTCGATGGTCTCCAGCGGCTTGGTCGCACCCATGCGTGGCCTCATTTTCCCGGCGGCAGGCGGCGGATCATAGCGATGGCGGCTGCCCGATCAACTGGCCACGGCGCCGCGCGGATTGGCGGCAAGGCGCATGCGACGCTGTGTGGCGCCCCGCCGGCCGATCTGAGGTATAAATCAGCAAACCATGGACCGGCTCCGCATCGTCTTCGTCCCCTGGCTCATGGCGCTGCTGTCCGCTTTGGCCGCCTGCGCGCCCGTGGTGGTCCCGGCCGGCCCGGCCGTGACGGTACCGGCACTGGACGGGTCGCGGATCGTGGCCGCCGACGGCGCCTCGTTGCCGTTGCGCCACTGGCCGGCACAGGCGAATGGCGGTGACGGGCAGCCGAAGGCCGTCATCCTCGCCCTGCACGGCTTTGGCGACTATTCCAGCGCCTTCGAGGAGCCGGCGGCGACCTGGGCGGCGCAGGGCATCGAGACCTACGCCTACGACCAGCGCGGCTTCGGCGACGCGCCGCATCGCGGCCGCTGGGCCGGCGTCGATGCCCTGGCCGACGACGCGCTGACGGCCCTGCGGCTGCTGGCGGCCCGCCATCCCGGCACGCCGATCTATCTGGCGGGCGAGAGCATGGGCGGCGCCGTGGCGCTGGTGGCGCTGGGACGGCTGGCCGATCACCCGGCGCTGGCGCCGATGCCGGTCGGCGCGATCCTGATTGGTCCGGCGGTACGCTCGCGCGACACCATCGGCGCTGCCGGCCGGGCCGGCCTGTGGGTCGCGGCGCATCTGCTGCCCTGGCATCCGGTCGGCCCGACGTCGATCGACTTCCAGCCCTCCGACAATCGCGAGATGCTGAAGAAATACGCCAAGGACCCCAAGGTGCTGCACTACCCGCGCACCGACATGGTCTGGGGCCTGGTCGATCTGATGGACGCGGCCAAGCAGGCGGCGCCCAAGCTGGCGACCCCGTACCTGCTGCTCTACGGCCTCAACGACCGCGTCGTGCCGGAGGGACCGATGCGCGGTGTGATCGCCGCCCTGCCGCGGCGCGCCGACTCGCGACTGGCCTTCTACGCCAAGGGCTATCACATGCTGCTGCGCGACCTGGACGCCGAGGCGCTGCATCGCGACGTCGCCGCCTGGATCGCCGACAAGAACGCGCCGCTGGCGTCCGGCGCCGACCGGCGACGGGCCGATCTGCAGGCGCTGTGGGGCAGTCATTTTGACTCACGTTCGGGTGGCGGGTAGGTTGCGCCCGCATTCCGCCACAAAATGCTTGTAGCAGGCGGAAATAAGAGGAAAATCAAGGCGTTATGAGCGCAGGATCAAAGCCCGTCACGTGGCTGTCCGACCCGGGGCCGGGGCGTCCGTGCACCATCATCGGCGAGGTTGCGCAGGCCCATGACGGCAGCCTTGGCCAGGCGCACGCCTTCATCGACGCCATCGCCGAGGCCGGCGCCGACGCCGTCAAGTTCCAGACCCATATCGCCGCCGCCGAAAGCACGCCGGGCGAGCCGTGGCGCAAGAAGTTCAGCCTGCAGGACGAGACCCGCTACGACTACTGGAAGCGGATGGAGTTCTCCGAGGCGCAGTGGCACGGGTTGAAACGGCACGCCGACGAGAAGGGCCTGCTGTTCCTCAGCTCGCCGTTCTCGCTGGAGGCGGTCGAGCTCTTGAAGCGCGTTGGCGTCGCGGGCTGGAAGGTGGCGTCGGGCGAGGTTTCAAACCTCGACATGATCGACGCCATGGCGGCCACCGGCCAGCCGGTGATGCTGTCGTCCGGCATGAGCGGCCTGGCCGAACTCGACGAGGCGGTGGCAGTCGTCAACAAGCGCGGCGCGCCGCTGGCCGTGATGCAGTGTTCGACCATGTACCCGACCTCGCCGGAAGCGGTCGGCCTCAACATGCTCGAGGAGTTCCGCCGGCGATATGGCTGCGCCGTCGGCCTGTCGGACCATTCGTCGAAGATCTTCCCGGGCCTCGCGGCGGCGACGCTCGGTGCCGAGGTCTTCGAACTGCACATTGCGCTCAGCCGGCACATGTTCGGGCCGGACACGATCGCGTCCGTCATGCCCGAGGAGCTGCGGCAGCTGGTCGAGGGCGTGCGCTTCATCGAGCGCATGCGCGCGGCCCCGGTCGACAAGGACCGCTCGGCGCGCGACCTCGACGCGATGCGCGGCATCTTCACCAAGAGCGTGGTGGCGGTGGGCGACCTGAAGGCGGGCACGGTGCTGGACGCCCGGCAGCTGGCCGCCAAGAAGCCAGGCACCGGCATTCCGGCCAAGGATCTCAGGAGCCTGCTGGGCCGCCGCCTGAAACGGCCGGTCAAGCACGACACGCCGCTCAGCTGGGACGATTTGGAGCCGGCGGCGTGAGTTCTGCGCGCCGCAAGATCTGCGTCGCCGTCACGGCCCGTCCGAGCTATTCGCGCATCCGTTCGGCGCTGGTGGCCATCCGGGCGCGCAACGATCTCGATCTGCAGCTGATCGCCGCCGCCTCGGCGCTGTCGGACAAATACGGCACGGTCGTCGACGTCATGCAGGCCGAAGGCTTTCGCATCGACCGCCGCGTCGAGATGGGCAAGGAGAGCGGTACCTTGCTGGCCCAGGCACGATCGACCGGAATCGGCCTGACCGCGATGGCCGACGCCTTCGATGCGCTCAAGCCCGACTGGGTGGTCAGCGTCGCCGACCGCTTCGAGACCATGGCGACGGCGGTGGCCGCCGCCTACATGAACATCCCGCTGGCGCACGTGCAGGGCGGCGAGGTCACCGGCAACATCGACGAAAAGGTGCGTCACGCCGTCACCAAGCTGGCCGACCTGCATCTGGTGGCCAACGAGAAGGCGCAGGAACGGGTCGTGCGCATGGGCGAGCGGCCGAGTCGCGTCGTGGTCACCGGCTGCCCGTCGATCGACGTGGCACGCGAGGCGGCGGCCGACCCGGCGGCAGCCGATGCGCTGGTGGCGCGCCTGGCGGGGGAGACCGGCCTCGACCTGGCCGGCGGCTTTCTCATCGTCTCGCAGCACTCCGTCACCAACGAGCACGAGGACGGACCGACGCAGACGGCGCGCACGGCCGAAGCCATCGCCGCGACCGGCCTGCCGGCGCTGTGGTTCTGGCCCAATCTCGACGCCGGATCCGACGGCGTGTCGCGCACGCTGCGCGAATGGCGCGACGGCGGGCGGCTGCCCCGGGTGTGTTTCATCCAGAACGTGCCGCCCGAGGATTTCATCCGCCTGCTGCTGCGCTGCCACTGCATCATCGGCAATTCCAGCGTCGCGATCCGCGAGTGCGCCTGGCTGGGCGTGCCGGCGGTCAATATCGGCAGCCGCCAGTCCGGCCGCGACCGCGGCGCCAACGTGCAGGACGTGAACTACGACTCCGACGAGATCCTCGCCGCCATCCGCCGCCAGACGAGGATCGGCCGCTACGCGCCGGACACGCTCTATGGCGACGGCCACGCCGGCGAAAAGATCGCGGCGGCGCTGGCGACGGCGACGCCGCAGATCGACAAGCGGCTGGCCTATGACATCTGACTCCCTCTGCGGAATTGGCTCGTGAAGAACGCTCTGTCCTCCCTGGTCCTGTTCGCGGTCTCGATGCTGGTGGCGCTGGGCATCGGCGAAGCGGCGCTGCGCTTCAAGAACGCCGACATGCGCAACTACGACATCGAGATGTGGCGCTATGCCCTCGAACTGAAGAAGCGGTCGGACGATCCGGTGCTGGGCCACGACCATCAGGCATCGAAGTCGGCGGTGCTGCAGTCGGTCGAGATCCGCACCAACGAGCTGGGCCTGCGCGGCGGACCGATGCCGGCGCCGCAGCCGGGACAGCGCCGCATCCTGTTCCTCGGCAGCTCGGTGACGCTGGGCTGGGGCGTGCCCGAGAAGGACACGGTCGAGGCGCGTCTGCAGGAGATGTTCAGGGCGCAGGGCGACAACGTCGTGGTGCTCAACGCCGGCATCGGCAACTACAACGCCGAACGCTACGTACAGCGCTTCCTGACCGAGCTGACGGCGACGCAGCCGACGGACATCGTGGTGCATTACTTCGTACGCGACGCCGAGAAGCTCGACGCCGGCGGCGGCAACTGGCTGCTGCGCCACAGCCAGCTTGCCGTGACCCTGTGGATCGCGGCCTCGCGTCTGTTCGGCGAGTCCGGGGAGAAGTCGCTGGTCGATCACTACCGGGAGGTCTACGAGCCCGGCCAGCCGGGCTACAAGGCGATGCTGGCGGCGCTGAAGCGGCTGAAGGACTACGCCGACGCCAAGGGCATCCGCGTCTATTTTGCGATGACGCCCGACGTGCACGATCTCGTCGACTACAAGTTCGACTTCATCCACGAACGCATGAAGGGCATCGCCGCCCAGGACGGCTTCAAGTACGTCGACCTGCTGCCGGCGATGCGCAACCTCAAGCCGGAGGAGCTGTGGTCGATGCCGGGCGACCCGCATCCCAACGGACTGGGGCACAAGCTGATGGCTGACGCGCTGTTTCCGGCGCTTCAGCTCGCCAAGTAACGCCTTGTCCGCCGGTGCCCCCTTGACGGCGCGACGCGCGTCGGCTTCCTAGCGACAGCCCCTCCGGCCGGACGCGCCTCTTGGTCTTCAGCTCCTATCCCTTCTTCGCGTTTTTCATCGTCTACCTGCTGCTGCACGTCGTCGTGCCGGCGCGGCACAGGCTGGCGCTGATCATCATCGGCAGCACCATTTTCTATGGCGCGTGGAATCCCTATCTCGCGCCGTCGCAGACCGCCTTCACGCTCAATCCGCTCGAGCTGATCTCGCGCATCAACTACCGCTATGTCTGGCTGCCGCATGTGCTGATGCTGGTCGCCTATCTCGGCGTCCTGTGGATGGAGGCCGCGGTCGCGGAGCGGCACCGCAAGCAGCGCATGATCATCGTGACCGTGGCGCTGCTCACGCCCCTGGCCGTGGTCAAGTATACGGACTTCCTCTATGCCGACGTGCTGGGGCCGGTCTTCGGCTGGTCCGGGCGGCCGCTCGGCATCGCGCTGCCGCTGGGCATCAGCTTCGTCACCTTCACGCTGATCGCCTATGTCGTCGACGTCTATCGCCGCAAGTACCCGGTCGAGCGCCGCGCCGGGCTGCTGGCCGGGCTGGTCCTGTTCTTTCCGCACCTGATCGCCGGCCCGATCCTGCGGCCGCACGAGCTGTTGCCGCAGCTCGCCAAACCGCGCCCGGCGCGCCGTGCGCTGGGCCGCCGGCTGGTCTTCGGCCTCGCCGTCTTCTCCTGGGGCCTGTTCAAGAAGTCGGTGCTGGCCGATCCGCTGGCGGGCACTGTGGACCACGTCTACACCGCCACCGGCGGGCTGACGGCCATCGACTACCTGCTGGCGATCTACGGCTTCACGCTGCAGATCTATTGCGATTTCAGCGGCTACACCGACATGGCCATCGGCGTGGCGCTGATGATCGGCGTGCGGCTGCCGATGAACTTCCGGCAACCCTATGCCGCGGTGTCGATCGTCGAGTTCTGGCGCCGCTGGCACATCACGCTGAGCACCTGGCTGCGCGACTACCTCTACATTCCGTTGGGCGGCAACCGGTACGGCCGGGCGCGCCAACTCGCCAACCTGATGATCACCATGCTGCTGGGCGGGTTGTGGCATGGCGCCAACTGGACCTTCGTGCTGTGGGGCGCGCTGCATGGCGGCGCCATCGCGCTGGTGCATGCCGTGCGCTGGTCGCCGCTGTCCGGCGCGGTCAGGCGGGTGCCGGCGTGGATCTGGCTGCTGGTCACCTTCCACTTCGTGACCTGGGTCTGGGTGCCGTTCCGGGCGCCCGACATGGCGACGGCGATGCGGGTGGCGCTGGGACCGTTCACGGCGCCGCTCGGCGACTGGCCGGCGGCGCTGCAGCTGCACGCCTTCCCGATCGCGCTGCTGGCGATCTTTCTCGTCAGCCACCGGTGGGACAACCACCGCACCATCCACCGCTGGGCGCGCCGGCTGCCGCAGGCGGTGTTCTGGCCGCTGATCGCGCTCATCTGGGCGCTGGCGATCACGCTCAGCCAGGGCAGCTCCAAGAAATTCGTCTATTTCGACTTCTGACAGACATGCTCAACGCCCGTACGCCCGTCATCATCCCCAGCGAGATCCAGTCGCGCGAGTTCGATGCCAAACTGCTGCTGGCCTGCGTGCTGGCCGAGCGCGGCTTTCCCTGCATTGTCGGATCGCGCAACGAGATCCACATGGCGATCGGCCGCCTGCCGCGCTCGATCTACATCGGCAAGGACGTGCGCCACTCCAGCGACCGCATTTCCGGCATCCTCAAGCGCCTGGGGCACGTCATCATCGCGCTCGACGAGGAGGCACAGTTCTACTTCTCGCGCGCCCAGTACCTGCGCTCGCGGGTCTCGCGTCCCGCCCTGCGGGCGACCACGGCACTGATGGCGTGGGGGCCGGACAATGCGCTCGCCTGGCGCGAGTCGCCGCACTATCACGGCGTCCCCATCCACGAGACCGGCAACCCGCGCGTCGACATGATGCGCCCGGAGCTGCGGCCCTATTTCGCGGCCGATGTCGAGGATCTGACCCGCCGTTTCGGCCGCTTCCTGCTGATCAACACCAATTTCGGCAGCCTCAATCATTTCTTCCCCAACCTGACGCCCTTGAAGGCGCCGGAGCGACCGGAACCGCCGCCGCAGGGTGCCGACTGGGCCACCGGGCTGGCGCACCACCGCTACGGCATCTTCCGCGCCTTCCAGAGTCTGGTACCGGTGCTGGCGGCGCGACACCCGCAGACGCCCATCGTGATCCGGCCGCACCCGGCGGAGAACCACGAGACGTGGTGGCAGGCGGCCGGTGGCGCGGCCAACGTGCACGTGCTGCACGAGGGCAATGTCGTGCCGTGGCTGCTGGCGTCGCAGGCGGTGATCCACAACGGCTGCACCACCGGCCTGGAGGCCTACGTGCTGGGCGCCCGCCCGATCGCCTTCCGGCCCTTCACGTCACCGACCTACGACCTCGAGCTGCCCAACAGTCTCAGCCACGAGGTGTTCGATCAGGCCGCGCTGCTGGCCGCCATCGACGGCGTGCTGGACGGCCGCTTTGCCGACGACGACGAGCAGGCCCGGGCGCGCCGCGCCTTGCTCGACCGCCATATCGCGGCGATCGACGGCAAGCTGGCGGTCGAGCGCATCGCCGATGTCGTCGAGGGTGTCGAAAAAGCGCATGGCGGTCGCTACTCGCCGGGCCTGGGCACACGACTGGTCGGCCGCATGTCGGCCGAGTGGCGCAGCCTGCAGAAACGGCGCGACGCCAGCAAACCGCGGCACAAGTCCAATATCGCCTACACGCGCCACCGCTTTCCCGGCATCGAGTTGCCTGAAGTCCAGCAGCGCATCGACGTCTACGGCCGCATCCTGGGCCGCTTCGGCCGGGTGCGCGCCGACGACATCGACGACAACATCTTCAGGATCGGGCTGGCGGGCTGAGGCGGCGTTGCGACGCGAACGGACGGGAATCGCAGAGACTACGCTGCGAACTCCCAGTGGGCCATGCCCAGCGAATTGAACGGGTTCCAGCCGATCACGTCCTGCTCCATCCGCAGCACGCGGATCTCCGGCCGCCGCCGCAGCTCGCCGAACAGGTTGCGGTTGTAGTCGTTGATCTCGAGATAGCGGCGCCGCATCTGGCCCAGCAAGGTCGAGGTGTCCTGCAGGTCGTAGGCGGGCTCGATGTGAAAACCGGCGATGATCTTGTCGCGGTACTTTGCGAGCGTATCCAGCGTGCCGCGCGCATCGGGGATCTGCTCGAGTGCCTGGCTGGTCAGCACGACCACGGGCGCTGCCGCTCTCTCCAGCACCGCGTAGCGCGAATCGTAGAAATCGAACCGCTCGACCGAGATGTCGGGATGGGTGGCATACAGGCCGGCCGCCAATTCGACGGCGCTGGCGGTGTACTCGCCGCCGCGCCACTGCTTGCCGGGGAAACGCCGGCGCAAGGCCCACAGGATGTGGCCGAAACCGGCGCCGAGCTCGACGATCGTCGTCGCGCGACCGATCGCCGCAGTCATCCACTCGGCGAGCAGGTCGTCGTACCAGGCCATGATCTGCGACGCCGGCGCCGCCAGCAGCTTGCCGTGATAGACGGCAGGTCGCAGCGCCGACGGATCGCTCGCGTAGTAGCTGGCACGAAGCTGGTCGGCGTCGAGCTTGCCGCCCGACGTTCGCCAGGCATCAAGGCAGGCCTGCCATTTCACCCGCCCGTATTCCTCGTCGATCTTCGATTGGGTGCGTACCGGCTGTTCGAACGTCTCGAGGCCGAGCAGGCGCGCGCTCCAGGTGGACCAGCGCGGCAAGTCGTTCAGGTCGATCGGGGCGAATGACTGGGGCGCGCTTGCCATCGGGGGAATGATTGAGGCCTGGCCTCGAACGGGTGAGCCGTCGCCAGGCCGGCGCGGGCGAAGTGACGCGCCTTTACACCGGCGGGGGGGCGAATTCAACACGCACCGGGATTATTTCGGCTGCCCCCCGCGCGGCTGTGATAGATTGATAGCGGCTGGCGGGCAACTTGGCCGGCCGTGATGGTGTCGTCTGATCGCGATTCTGAACGGTGAACCGGGGCCGTCGTTCAGCACGGCAAGCAGCGGTATCAACCGGCCGGATCGACCAGGGAACAAAAAAATGGACTTGAGCTCGCTCATGCCGTGGCGTTGGCCGCGCCTCGATCCGGAGCGGACCCGCGCGACGCGAGCCGCCTACGACGACGTCGGCAGGTATGACGCCTACCATGCCTATTGCCGACAGATTGCGCCGCGCGGCACCGGTTCCATGGCGGCGGCTGCCGTGCAGCAGCGCGGATATGACGTGGTGAAGGTCCTGGAGGAGGTGCATGCCGCGAACCTTAAGGAACGTCTCCTGGCCGACGGCATCGCGGGCGAGCGCCTCAAGGAGGACGTGACCTTCGCGGACGTGGTGGGTTTTCCCGATTCGGCTTCGTTGCGGCGTACTCTCGAGGAACTGCTGCACAGCGATATTGCCGAACGTGTCGCCGCCTACTTTGGCTGCGAATTCCTCGTCTACTCGGCACAGCTGATGCGGACCTACCCGGTGAAGATCGAGGAGCGGTCGCTGCTGTGGCATTGCGATCGCGGGCCGCGCGAGTTCCTGAAGCTCAACCTGTTCCTCGATTCGACGGCCGAGCACGGCGCCACGACGGAAATGCTGTCGCTCGACGACTCGCTGCCGTTCGAGCGCGCCGGCTATACCTTCGGACCCAACAAGCGGCGGGTCGCAGACCTGGCGCGGATCGCCGACCGGATCGGGGTGGCCGTGTCGACCGATCGTCCGGCGCTGGTCGCCGGCCAGGCTTTCCTGTTCCTGCCGGCGCGTGTGCTGCATCGCGGCATTCCGCCAAGTCGCGGCGTGCGCCACATGATGTCGCTGATGCTGATGCCCAGTCCGGTCGGCTGGCGCGATGCGTTCGACCGCATGGCCGACGAGCGATTCGTCGAATCCAACTTGGGCGGCTGGCTGTCCGATGCTGGGGATCTGCTTCGCAAGCTGCACCTCGATGTGCCTCCTGACCTGCATTCAAAGGCCAATGCCTGAACCACTGATGCTGCGATCAGGCAGCTTCGCCGTTGGCTCGGACAACGGCACCACGCCTGTTGCGCTCACTGGTCGGGATGGCCCGACGGACGGCGAGGTCGGCGGCTGATGCTCGGCAAGTGGCTGCGGCGGCGCAACGAGCGTTGCGCCCATGACTATCTGGACGGCGTCGGCGTTCTGACGTTGCTGCGTGGCGGGAACGCGGGCGAGATTCCGCCGGTCCTGTATGATCTCTACAACCTGCACCGTCAGGTCCGGTCGCGCCGACCGCGCACCATCCTCGAGTTCGGCGTCGGGTTCAGCACGATCGTGCTGGCGCACGCCATGGACATGAACCTGCGCGAACGGCCGCAGGCTGAACCGGCCAAGGCGAAGGGCGCGCCGCCGCCGGCGCACCAGTTGTGGTCGGTCGACGCCAACGCCGCATGGATCGAGAATGCGCGCGGCAAGGTGCCGGAACCCCTTCGCCGCCTCGTCACGTTCCATCACAGTGACGTGCAGGCTATCGAGCTGGCTGGCCAGCTTTGCCACCGCTACACGAAGTTGCCGAACATCGTGCCCGATTTCGTCTACCTCGACGGCCCGGACCCGGGCGACGTGAAGGGCGAAGTCAACGGCCTGTCGTTCACACTGGCGCACGGCGGTCCGCGCCAGGTTGTTGCGGCTGACATCGTCCTGATGGAGCCGTCGCTGAGAGCCGGCTTTTTCATGATCCTGGATGCCCGGTTCAACAACATGCATTTCCTTCGCCACAATTTGCGCCGACGTTATCGCGTACGTGTTGATCGCGTGAACCGCCTGTCGACTTTCGAGCTGCTGGAACGTACCGGCCGGCACTGAGACGTCACAGGCGGGGTGGATGAGGACGGAGTCGTGATGACGATGGCTGTTGCACGCGCCAAACGATGGGCAGGTTCAGCCCTGCTGGTTCTGGTCGCGGTATTTGCGACACTCTGGGTCGCCGAGTTCGGCCTGCGCCTGACGTTCCATGGACGACTGGGCTACGCCTCGGGCAACGAGGGCGAGTGGCACATTCCGCACCCGACGCGCGGCTGGGCGCACCGGCCCAGTTCCATCTTCCAGATGCAGAAGCTGGCCTTCTCGCAGGTCGCGCACATCAACTCGCGCGGCATTCGCGGACCCGAGTTCGAGCTGACGCCCAAACCCGGCATCACGCGCATCCTGATCGTGTCCGACTCCGGCACGTTCGGCAGCGGCGTGGCCGACGACGAGAACATCGCCGCCCAGCTGCAGAAGATTCTCGGCAACGACAAGTTCGAGGTCATCAACCTCAGCGTCGCGGCCTACAGCACGGTGCAGGAGTATCTCTGGCTCACCGAGGAGGGGCTGAAATACAAGCCTGATCTCGTGCTGCTGGGCTTCGCCCCGGGCAACGACGTGCAGACCAACTACTATCCGCTGCAGAAGTGGTTCCAGCGCGAGGCCAAGCGGCCCTACGCCCGCCTCGACGCAGCCGGCAAGCTGGTGATCGAGCAGCAGCAGCTCAACGCCGCGCTCGAGCGCAAGCGCAAGGGACCGGGCCTGAAAGACCGGCTGTATGATCTGCTGGTCGGGCCGATGGTGCAGAAGGTCATCCGCCAGGCGAGCCAGGCGCTGACCGGCGGTCGGCGCACCGATCCCAATGTGTGGATCGGCTGGATCATGATGGATGACTTCGCCATGGACTACGCCCGCAAGGGCCGCACCCGGGCGCAGTACGAGCAGATCTGGCGCGACGGCTGGGCGGTGACCGGGGCGCTGATCAAGGAGATGCGCGACCGGTCGGTGCAGGCCGGCGCGCGTTTCGCGATGTGGGCCTATGTCAGCAAGCTGCAGGCCGAGCCGGAGACGCTCAAGCGCCTGCAGCAGGCACTGCCCAAGGCGAAACTCGATATGGACAAGCCCGAGCGCGAACTCAAGGCGCTGGGCAAGCAACTCGACATCCCGGTCATCGACATGCTTTCGGCGGTGCGGGCGGCGGTCGCCAAGGGCGACCACAAGCTCTATTTCGGCCTCGACGACGAGCACATGACGGCCTGGGGCCACAAGGTCGCCGCCGAGAACCTGGCCGCCCAGCTCAAGAGCATGGGCCTGTTGACGCACTAGGGCCGATGGCTTGACACCGTGGGGGGCCAAGGCTAGGTGCGCCCCTTGTCACCCGAGTCGCGAGGACCCCGGCACATGTCGCTCCAGGCCGAATTCAGTCGGCAGAACCCCAGTCCACGCTATCGGCAGCTCGTGGACATGTACCGCGAGATGCACGTCGAGGGCGAGAAGGCGCGCAACCTGCCGCCGGAGCAGGTCTTTCCCGGCCGCTCGCTGCCGGTGCATGCCATTCCCATCAAGGAACTGATCGAGCGCACCGGCGCGCGCACCCTGCTCGACTACGGCGCAGGCAAGGGCATGCAGTACCAGTGGCGCGACCTGACGCTCAGCGACGGCCGCAAGGTCGACGATCTGAGGTCGTTCTGGGGCGTCGAGTCGATCACCTGCTACGACGCGGCCTATCCGCCCTTTACCCAGTTGCCGACCAGCCGCTTCGACGGCGTGATCTGCACCGACGTGCTGGAGCACTGCCCGGAGTCCGACATCGAGTGGATCCTCGACGAGATCTTCGGCTTCGCCGAGAAGTTCGTATA
The DNA here is from genome assembly GCA_026126245.1 of Alphaproteobacteria bacterium. GTDB lineage: Bacteria > Pseudomonadota > Alphaproteobacteria > Reyranellales > Reyranellaceae > Vineibacter. Next base: position 2,570 of record JAHCJT010000046.1, on the reverse strand, counting down.
CGGCAACATCGCCTGCCATCTGGCCAAGTCGATTCTGCCCAACGGCGAGAACGCCCACTGCACCGCCAAGCCCGAGTCGTGGTGGCGGCCGGTGCTGGCGCGCGCCGCCGCCAAGCGGCCGGGCGTGCGCTACAAGTTCGTGCTCGAGAACAAGGTGCGCACCTGGTACGGCGCCAAGAAGCGGCGCAAGACGATTGTCGAAGGCTGACAGACTCGCATGGTCGTCGCGCCCGGTCGGGGACCGGAATCGCGTGGGCATTCCTTGATGGATCGGGCGAGGAGGGTTGCCGGGCAGGGTCCTGGCGCGTTGGGACTGCCGCGAGGCGCCCGGCGCCGGCCACAACAGAGCGTTACAGGCGCCACAGCGTGATGTCGGCGGGCCGCCCGGCGCGGTCGAGGACGGCCTGCACGTCGGCCACGAAGCCACCGCCGTTCTTCAGCAGCCGGCGGACCAGGCCCCAGCCCTCGTCGACGTAGAGCTTGTGGGCCACCGCGACGACGACAGCGTCGGCCGGCGCCATGGCGTCCAGTCCCTTCAGCTCCAGCCCGTAGGCGGCGCGCACCTCGGCGGCATCGGCCAGCGGGTCGTGCACCTGGGCCGAGATGCCGAAGTTGCGCAGCTCGTTGACGATGTCGGCGACGCGGGTGTTGCGCACGTCGGGCACGTTCTCCTTGAAGGTGAAGCCGAGGATCGTGACCACCGGCCTGCCGTTCCAGCCGCGACGCATCAGGTTGCGCACGATGCGATTGGCGACGTAAAGGCCCATGCCATCATTGACCCGCCGTCCCGCCAGGATGACGCGCGAGTTGTAGCCGACCGACTCGGCGACATGCGTCAGGTAGAAGGGATCGACGCCGATGCAATGTCCGCCGACCAGGCCGGGGCGGAAGGGCAGGAAGTTCCACTTGGTGCCGGCCGCCGCCAGCACGTCGCGGGTGTCGATGTCGAGGCGGTCGAAAATCAGCGCCAGCTCGTTGATCAGCGCGATGTTGAGATCGCGCTGGGTGTTCTCGACGGCCTTGGCGGCCTCCGCCACCTTGATCGAGGCGGCGCGGTAGATGCCAGCCTGCACGACGCTGCCGTAGACGGCATCGACGATGTCGAGCGTGGCCGGCGTATCGGCCGAAATCACCTTCAGGATGGTCTCGAAGCGGCGCTGACGGTCGCCGGGATTGATGCGCTCCGGCGAGTAGGCAACGTTGAAGCCGGTCTTCCAGGTCAGGCCTGACTCGCGCTCGAGAATCGGCACGCATTCGTTTTCGGTGACACCCGGATAGACCGTCGATTCGTAGACGACGATGTCGCCCTTCTTGAGCTGCCGGCCGACCGCAGTAGAAGCCGCCTGCAGCGGCGAGAGGTCGGGCCGGTTGGAGGCGTCGGTCGGCGTCGGCACCGTGACGATGTGGAAGTCGGCGCCCTTGAGATCGGCGGGATCGGTCGTCAGGCGCAGCCCGGGCAACTTCAGGTCGGCGGCGTCGACTTCGTTGGTGCGGTCGCGGCCGGCCTTGAGTTCGCGGATGCGCGCCTCGGAGATGTCGAAACCGACGGTCGGCACGCCGGCGCGCGCGAAGGCCGCCGCCACCGGCAGCCCGACGTAGCCCAACCCGATCACAGATACACGCCTGTTGTGCGCCATTGCCGCCTCAGTGCCGCCGCCGTGGGCGGAAACGCGCGCCCCTATACTGGAATTCGCCGGTCTTCTCAAATCGCCACCCGTGCCCGCTCACAGCTCGCGCAGCCCCTCGGACGGCTCGATGCGGGCGACCCTCGCCCCGGCCAGGGCCGAGGCCAGGAGGGCGCAGACGAGCGTGGTGCCGAGCGCCACCGCAACATGGACGGGCAACAGGCGACAGGCGGTTTCGCCGGCGCCGAGGCTGCTGGCAAAGTGGCGGTTGATGATCGCGGCGACGGCCGCGAAGGCGCCGTAACCCAGCGACCCGCCCAGGATCGCGACGGCGGCCGCCTGAACGACGGGAAAGGCGACCGTGGCGCGCCGGCGGAAACCCAGCAGCTGCATGACGGCCAGGTCGCGGCGCTTGCGCTCGACGGCGCCCCACAGGCTGACGCCCAGCGACAGCAGGAAGCCGGCGGTCCCGATGCCGGCGATCAGCCAGAACAGCAGGCCGAGATTGCGGTCCAGCGACATCAGCTGTTCGACCTCGCCCGCCCGGGTCGACACCTCGATCCTGTCGGCCAGCAGCCGGTCGCGCAGGCGCGGGATGTCGTAGATCGTGCGGCCATACATGCGGAAGCCGGCATAGAGCCGTTCGCCCGGCGGACGCGGCTTGCCGTCGGCGCTCAGCAGCGGTTCGGCGAAACCGTCGCGGAACGATTCCGTCGCGTCGAGCAGGTCCAGAGGTACGAAAACCGCGTCGCGGCCATAGACCTCCTCGGGGATGATGCCCACCACCTTCAACGCGATGCGCACGTTCTCCTGGCGGCCGTCGGACGACCGGCCGACGATGCCGATGACCAGGCTGCCGGGTGGCAAGGCCAGCTTGCGGGCGACGGAGCCGCTGACATGCACCGCCGTGACGTGCGGCCAGGCGCCGGGCGGCGTATCTGGCGG
>JAHCJT010000459.1 GCA_026126245.1 Alphaproteobacteria bacterium | reverse complement strand
GCCGCGGAACAGGCCGGGGAAGATCAGCGAATTGTTGACCTGATTGGGCAAATCGCTGCGGCCGGTGGCCACGACGCGCGCCCCGGCGGCCGCGGCATCCCACGGCCAGATCTCGGGAACGGGGTTGGCGCAGGCGAAGACGATGGCTCCGTGTGCCATGGCCCGGATCCAGTCGGGCTGGACGATGCCGGGGCCCGAGGCGGCGAACGCGATGCAGACGTCAGCGCCGCGCAGCGCCTCGGCCACGCCGCCGGTGACCTTCTCGCCGTTGCTCTGTTCGCAGATACGCCATTTGTCGGGAAAGACCGTGCGCGTCGCCGCGATGTCGGCGCGGCCAGGATGCAGCGTACCGCCGCGGTCGCACACCACGATGGCGCGCGGATCGATGCCGTAGGCCGCGAACAGCCGGTACACCGCGACATTCGCTGCGCCGCAGCCGACCAGCACGATGCGGACCTGCTGCGGCGACTTGCCGACCGCCGTACAGGCATTGATCAATCCGGCCAGTGCCACGGCCGCGGTGCCCTGCTGATCGTCGTGCCACACCGGGATGCCGAGCCGCTGGCGCAGCCGGTCGAGGATGGCGAAGCACTTGGGCTGGGCGATGTCCTCGAGATTGATGCCGCCGAAGCCGGGCGCCAGCCATTCGACCGCCTGCACGATGTCGTCGGCCGACTTGCTGGCCAGCGGAATGGCCACGGCATCGACGCCGCCCAGATACTTGAACAGCAGCGCCTTGCCTTCCATGACCGGCAGGCCGGCCTCGGGTCCGATGTCGCCGAGCCCCAGCACGCGCGTGCCGTCGGTGACGATGGCTACGAGGTTGCCGCGGTTGGTGTGGGCGAAAACGCGGTCGGGGTGCTCGACAATGTCGCGGCAGGCAGCGGCGACACCCGGCGTGTACCATACGGCGAAGTCCTCGGCGCCCGTGACCGGGACCTTAGGCATGGTCTGCATCTTGCCGCGATAGAACGGATGCAGCCGCAGCGATTCGGCGGCCGGCTTGGCAGCGCGTGCGGCGCGGTCGGACGGGTCGTCTGGCTGGTGTGTCATGGTCGATGAGCCGAGCGGCGCCGCAGCGGTTCGCCGCTGCCTCAGGTCGCGGCTTTGGCGGCGAGATAGTCGACCGCCTTGGCAATACTGCGCAGGCGCGGGTAGTCCGCTTCCGGGACGTTGACGCCCAGCCGCTTGTCGAGGGCGATCATCAGGTTGAGGAATCCGATCGAATCGATGTCCAGTGCCTCGAGCAGGTCTGCGGTCTCGTCGACGGTCGCGGGATCGATCTCCGGCGCGATGTTGCCGATCTCGTCGAACAGCACCGTCTTGATCTCGTCGCGGGTCATGGCAGCTCCGGGCTTTCGGCGAGGCGGGCGATCTCCGCCAGGAACAGCGCGCCGCGATGGCCGTCGCTGACGCGGTGGTCGGCTGCCAGCGAAAGGCGGCACAACCGCCGCGCCGCCACCGCGCCATCGACAACCCAGGGCCGCAGCGCCGGCGTGCCGGCGCCGACGATCGCCACCTGCGGCGGATAGATCACGCCCAGGACCGACTCCGCGCCACGCTCGCCCAGGCTGGTGAGGGTGATGGTCGGATCGGCAATCTCCGAGCTGCGGAAGCGGCCAGCCCGCACCCGGTTGGCGAGATCGTGCATGGCGCGCATCAGCTCGGGCAGGGCCAGCGCGTTGGTATCGTGAATTGCCGGCGCCACCAGTCCGCCGCCACGCAACGCGATCGCCATCCCGACATGCACCTTGGTGCTGGACTCGAATTTGCCGTTGCGGTGAAAGCCGTTGAATTCGGGAAAACGCGCCAGCGCCTTGGCGACCGCACTCAGCAGGACGGCGCCGAACAGGATGCGGTCCTGGGGGGCGCGGGCGGCGTTGAATGCGCTCAGCGCGTCGAACGCCGCCGTCACGTCGGCGGTATGCGTGACATAGTAGTGTGGGATCTCACGCTTGGAGCGCGCCATCGCCGCGGAGATCGCCTCGCGCATGGCCTCGATGCCGGTGGCGCGCGGCGCGGCAGGCTTTCCTGCGACCGGAGTCGGCGGCCGCTCGGCTGGCGGCCGACGCACCGCCGTCTCGACGTCGACGAAGACGATGGCGCCATCGGGTCCGCTGCCGCGGACCGTCGAGAGGTCGATGCCATGTTCGGCCGCGAAGCGACGGGCGGCTGGCGACGCCTTGAGCCCGACCGGCGGCGGTGCCGCCGCCGCAGG
>JAHCJT010000458.1 GCA_026126245.1 Alphaproteobacteria bacterium | reverse complement strand
ATTGCCGGCGTACTTGATCAACTCGGCCGTCTCCAGCGTGGTGAAGACCATCGGCGTCTCGATCAGATAGAGCGGCCGATAGATGGCGCGCATGACCTCGCGGGCGCGGTCGCTCTCGACGCCGATCACCACGCGGTCGGGCTTCATGAAGTCCTCGATCGCGGCACCCTCGCGCAGGAACTCGGGATTCGACACGACGTCGAAGTCGGCGTCGGGCCGGCGCTCGCGGATGATGCGGCGCACCTCGCGCCCCGTGCCGACCGGCACGGTCGACTTGGTGACGACCACCGTGTAGTGGTCCAGCGCATCGGCGATCTCGCTGGCGGCAGCATAGACGTAGCTGAGATCGGCATGCCCATCGCCGCGGCGCGCCGGCGTGCCGACGGCGATGAACACCGCATCGGCGCCGGCCACCGCCTTGGCGAGGTCGGTCGTGAAGGTCAGCCGGCCGGCGGCGCGATTGTCCTCCACCAGCTTATCGAGACCAGGCTCGTAGATCGGGATCTTGCCGGCTTCCAGCGACCTGATCTTCTCATGGTCCTTGTCGACGCAAACCACGTCGATGCCGAACTGCGAAAAGCACGCGCCAGACACCAGTCCGACATAGCCCGTGCCGATCATGGCAATACGCATGCACTCCCCCTGGGACGGCGGCCGTCAGGCCCGTTCCCTTACGATTTCAGCAGAGATTCAATAACCGCGCGTGACTCCGCCGCGATGTCGGGGCGGGCCAGCGACACCGCGACATTGGCCTCGAGGAACCCGAGGCGATTGCCGCAATCGTAGCGCGCGCCGCGATAGCGCATGGCATGAAACGGGCCGTGCCCGATCATCCGGGCCATGGCGTCGGTCAGCTGGATCTCGCCACCGGCGCCGATGTCGCGACGTTCGAGGTGCTCGAAGACCTCGGGCAGCAGCACGTAGCGGCCGATGATCGACAGTGTCGAGGGCGCCTCGGCGGGTTTCGGCTTTTCGACCATGCCGGTCACCTCGGCGACCGTGCCGTCGTCATTGCGGATCGCCACGATGCCGTATCGGTTGGTCTGCTCGCGTGGCACGTCCATCACCGCGATTGCGCTGCCGCCAGTCCTGTCGTGCAGATTGACCAGCTCGGCCGTGCAGCCCGGCGTCGACAGCGTCAGTTCGTCGGGCAGAAGGACCGCGAACGGCTCGTTGCCGATCCATGGCCGCGCGCACCACACGGCATGGCCCAGACCCAGCGGCTGCTGCTGGCGGGTGAAGATGGCATTACCGGTGCGGATGGTGGCGGCGCGCGTCTGCCCGAGCTCGTGCTGCTTGTTACCGCGCGCCTCCAGGGTCGCCTCAAGCTCGTAGGCGAGATCGAAATGGTCCTCGATCACCTGCTTGTTGCGCCCGGTCACGAAGACGAACTCCTCGATCCCGGCGGCACGGCATTCGTCGACGGCGTACTGGATCAGCGGCCGGTCGACGATCGTCAGCATCTCCTTGGGAATGGCTTTGGTGGCAGGCAGGAAGCGGGTGCCCAGACCGGCAACCGGAAAGACAGCTTTACGAACGCGGCTCATACGAAATCCAGCTGATAGGGTGATTATCTTTATACATCAATCTTTTAACGGACAGACCCGGATAAATCCGAAAGAATGGTCCGGGCCGGCCTAATGCCCCGCACCATGCGCCAACACGGGGCCGTAATCCACATGTTTTCAGATACTTGCGGCAATATATGGCAGTCCGTCAGTCACCCAGCAGAACCTGGCGGGCGCGATTGATCTTGGCCGCCAGCCAGTCCGACCCGCCCCGGTCGGGGTGGTTGAGAAGCATCAGCTTGCGGTGGGCCGAGCGGATTTCGTCCGCCGTCGCCCCCGGCTTCAGGCCAAGGATGGCATAGGCCTCATCGACGCTCATGTCGGTGCGCGGCCCGCGCGGCGGCGGCTGCCGGGTGCCGGAAGCACCGGCGTCCGCCGTTCCCGTGGTCGACGCGCGCTGACGCCAGTCCGGGCCGAAGCGACGATCGAGATAGGCCTCCAGGACCCTTACCGAATCCGTATCGACCGCGCACTCTGCCAGGAGCTCAAGTAGCGTTGCTTCCGTCAGATCATCCAGCGCCTGCCCGGCCCGGGCACCCTGCACCACGCGGCCCGACATGGCGCCGGATGTGTGGTCCAGGGTCATGTCCAGCCACGCCGTGCGCACGCTGGAAACGCCGGCCGCCGTCGACGACTGCGTGCCGGGCGATGCCCAGCCGGCGCCGAGCGACTGCCTCGCCCGGCGCTGCCGC
>JAHCJT010000457.1 GCA_026126245.1 Alphaproteobacteria bacterium | reverse complement strand
CCAGGGCCCGTCGGCGCCGAAATACGACGGCCGCGGACTCGACGACGTGCTGCGCGAAGTCTTCGGGAAAACCACGCTCGGACAGCTGGATCCGCCGGTGATGGTGACCGCTTACGACACCATTTCCCGGTCGCCAGTGATCTTCAAGAGCTTCAAGCCCGAACATCGGGACCTTCCGGTCTGGGAAGCCTGCCGCGCCGCGGGCTCGGCGCCGACCGACTTCCCGGCGTTCGGCATGACCGTCGCGGGCAAGCCGCGTTCGATGATCGACGGCGGCGTGGTCGCCAACAACCCGACCGCGCTGGCGATCGCCGAGGCGATGCGCCGCGACGGCGATGTCGCCCAGTGCAGCGACCTGCTGGTGCTGTCGGTCGGCAGCGGCGCGCGCAACCGGCCGATCAGCCTGCGCGAGGCGCAGGAATGGGGCGCGCTGGAATGGGCGATCCCGATCATCGACGTGCTATTCGACGGCAACGCCGACTCGGTCGACTACATCAGCCGGCAGCTGGTGGGCGACGGCTACCTGCGCATGCAGACCGATCTGGCGATCGGGCTCGACGAGACCGACGACACCAGCGCGACCAACATCGCCGCGCTCCAACAGCTGGCCGCCGGCTACCTGCGCCGCGCATCGACGCGGCGGGCGCTCGATGCGATGGTGCGGCGGCTGTAGGGCGTGACGTCGGGGCTGTTGCGCCGACCTAGCGGCGTCGTGGCGTAGCCTCGATTTGTTGATCGCAATGCGGCCTATTGCTTGATTCAAGCCGAGCCCCGAAGCGGCTTCGGCTTGAACGAGTAAAAAGAGACTTCCTCCCCTTTCGGCCTCGAGGGCCATGATGGTGTTGCAACACAACCGTCAGCAGAAGAGGAAGTCTCCATGGGCACTATAACCATCGGCGTGGATTTGGCGAAAGTCCGGTTTTCGGCGTGCGAGGTGGATGGCCTGGGCCGCGTGCTGCGGCGGCAGGATCTGCGGCGCGGGCCGTTTGGCGTGTGGCTGGCGCAGCGGCCGCCGGGCACGGTGGTGGCGATGGAGGCGTGCAGCGGGGCGCACCACTGGGCGCGGCGCTGCCTGGAACACGGCCTGGCGCCGCGGATCATGGCGGCCCGGTTCGTGACCCCGTTCCGCAAGGGCGGCCCGACCAAGAACGACCGCGCCGACGCCGAGGCGATCGCCACGGCGGCGCGGCAGGGCAACATGCGCTTCGTGCCGGTCAAGACGATCGACCAGCAGGTGCGGCTGTCCTGGCACCGGGTGCGGGAGGGCTACAAGGTCGAGGCGCTGGCCGTGGGCAACCGCATCCGCGGCCTGCTTGCCGAGTTCGGCGTGATCGTGGTCAACGGCGACCTGGCGCTGCGCCGGCAGCTGGCGGACCTGGACGCGCCGGCCGGGTTGCCGGCCGAACTCAAGGAGCTGCTGCGCGATCTGGCCGACCACTGGCAAGCGCTGCGCCTGCGCCTGGACGCGTGCGAGGCACGCATCGACGCCCACGCGCGCCAGGACGCGCGCTGCGTCCGGCTGCGCGCGATCGTCGGCATCGGCCCGATCACCGCCGATGCGGCGGTCGCCACGGTCGGCAACGCCCGCGAGTTCAAGCAAGGGCGGCAGATGGCGGCCTGGCTGGGCCTGGTGCCCACCCAGCACACCACCGGCGGACGCGTGCGGCTGGGACCGATCAGCTGCCGGGGTGACGCGTACCTGCGCACGCTGCTGATCCAGGGCGCGCGCAGCAGCCTGCGGCGGGCCAAGGCCGTGGCCACCGACAAGGCCACGCCCGAGCAGCTGTGGATACGCGCACTGGACGCGCGCATGCCGTTCGGCAAGGTCATCGTCGCCATCGCCAACAAGCATGCCCGGCAGATCTGGGCGATGTTGGCGCACGAGGTGGACTACGACCCCCACGCCTGCCTGCACCATCCGATGCACCCGCAGCCCCGAACGGAGCAAGCACCCTGAAAACCGAATCTCGTTCCAACGTCAGCGCGATGCAGTAGACAACAGGTCAGACCGACCCGGAGAGAACCTGGCTAACAAGATGGACGTCCCAACGGCGACCCGGCCGATCCCCGGGCGCCGGACAGTCCGATGAACGAAAGAGGTCTTCGGGTGCGGTTTATACAATGGTCCGAGCCGGCGCCATCGGCTCAACAAGACCGGTTACGGAAAAGCAGTCTGACATTCGTCGCAGTACGCAATGCACTGACACGCAAGACGCAACAAACAGCACAACACCATGACCAGCAGTGGCCCGAAAGCTCAGGGCAAAGGCATCATGCGCCCGGA
>JAHCJT010000456.1 GCA_026126245.1 Alphaproteobacteria bacterium | reverse complement strand
TCATCCAAACGCCGTGGCTGCGCGCGTACTGGCCGGTGATCATGGTCGAGCGCGCCGGCATGCAGACCACGCTCTGGGCGTGGGCGCGCGTGTAGCGCACGCCGCGCGCCGCCCAAGCGTCGACCACCGGCGTGCGCGCCACCTTGCCGCCGTTGCAGCCCAGCGCGTCATAGCGCTGCTGGTCGGTTGTCACGAACAGAATCTTGCGGCCCATCGCTTCCCCCTCGCTGCGCGCCATCACGGCCGGCGGCGCGCGCCGTGCGCGCGACAATGTCGCATCGCCGCGCGGCGCGCCATGGCGTTGGCGATTGCGGCCGCGCCCCCTTGACATTGGAGCGGGTTGCCCGTGTGATCGCCCCACAAGATGCAAATCAGAACCGGATTTAGGGAGGATGCTATGTTGCGACGTGGAGTCGTTGTCGCTGCCGCAGTGGCGGGCGCCGTTCTGATGACGGGCGTCGTCGGCCTCGCGCAGGCGCAGGAAAAGAAACTCAAGATCGGCGTCATCTACGACTACACCGGCCCGCTGGCCGGCGGCGGCTCGGAGCTGCAGGCGATCGGCGCCAAGATCATGATCGACTATTTCGCCAAGAAGGGCGTCGAGGGCTACAAGATCGAGGCGGTCTACGCCGACGCCCAGAGCAAGCCCGACGTGGCGATCAACGAGGCGGTGCGGCTGGTCGAGCAAGAAAAGGTCGACATGCTGCTGGGCTTCTACTCGTCGGCCCAGTGCGTGCCGGTGGCGGCCCGCGTCGAGCAGCTCAAGAAATTCATGTGGATCACGACCTGCATCTCCTCGGCCGTGCTCGAGAACCGCAATCTCAAGTACGTGTTCCGCGCGCAGCCGAGCGGCCGGCAGTTTGGCCTGATGTCGATGGACTTCATCGCGCAGAACTCGAAGTCGAAGTTCGGCAAGGATCCCAAGGACCTGAAGGTCGCCATTATCCATGAGGACGGCGCCTACGGCGTCGACGTCTCGAAGGGCAACGAGGCGGGCGCCAAGAAGGCCGGCTTCAAGGTGGTGCTCAAGGAAGGCTATTCGGCGACCGCGCCCGACCTGTCCTCGCTGGTCACCAAGCTGAAGCGGGCGGCGCCCGACGTGCTGTTCCACACCGGCTACAATCCCGACATCTCGCTGTTCCTGCGCCAGGCGCGCGAGCAGGGGCTGCGCTTCAAGGCACTGGTCGGCCATGGCGCCGGCTATGGCGTCTATGAGAAGCTCAAGGAGTCTCTGGGCGACGGCGTCAACTACATCTTCAACGTCGATCCGATCTCGATCTGGCTGACCAACGAGAAGGCGCTGAAGCCCGAACTGCCGCCGATGATCAAGATGGTGGGCGAGGAGTTCGACAAGGTCCGCCCCGGCGTGGCGATTCGCTCGGCGCATGTCGGCATGGCGGCCAGCAACACCTATGTGTTCTTCACCCAGGTATTGCCGCTTGCCATCAAGAAGTACGGCGGCGTCGCCTCCGATGCCCTGCGCAAGGCGGCGCTCGAGGTCGACCTGCCCGAAGGCGGCACGATGCTGGGCTTCGGCGTGAAGTTCGAGGGCGAAGGCCAGCCGATGGCCGGCCAGAACGACCGCGCCTTCCCGGTCATCATCCAGTACGTCGACGACAAGTCCTACGTCGTCTGGCCGAAGAGCCTGCAGCTGCGCGAGGCGGTGCTGCCGCTGCCCGCGTCGTCGCCCTACGCCGCGAAGTGAATCGTTCCGGCAACCGAACGGCGTCGCGGTGAGGTCGTTGTGCTCAGTGTCGAAGGACTGGTGAAGCGCTTCGGCGGCTTCACGGCCGTCAACAACGTGTCCTTTCAGGTCGACCAGGGCGAGATTCTCGGCCTGATCGGCCCGAACGGGTCGGGAAAGAGCACGATCTTCAACATGCTGTCGGGCACGTTGGCGCCGACCGCCGGCTCGATCCGCTTCGAGGGCCGGGAGATCGGCGGCGATGCGCCGCACAGCATCATCAATCGCGGTGTCGGCCGGACCTTCCAGATCCCGCGGCCGTTCCGGCGGCTGTCGATCTTCGAAAACGTCGCCCTGGCCGGCTTCTATGGCCAGGGCCGGCACTCCCAGTCCAAGGCATTCGCCGCCGCCGAGCGGGCGCTGTCCCTCGTCGGCCTGCCCATGGACCGCGGCGCCACCGTCGACGGCCTGGGCGCGGCCGGCCTGAAGAAGCTGGAGCTGGCCAAGGCCCTGGCCACCGGGCCCAAGCTGCTGCTGGCCGACGAAAGCCTCAGTGGCCTGGACGAGTCCGAGATGGATCAGGCCGCCGACATGCTCAACAACCTCCGCAAGGAGCTGGGCATTACG
>JAHCJT010000455.1 GCA_026126245.1 Alphaproteobacteria bacterium | reverse complement strand
GTTCATGGGCGCCTCGACCGGCACCTTGCTGGTGCCGGACGATCCGACGCTCGATCGGATCTTGGCCCACGGTGCGCGCCGCATGGCGGTGCATTGCGAGGACGAAGCGCGCATGAACGAGCGCAAGGCGCTGGCGCAGAAGCCCGGCGCCACGGCGCATCTGCATCCCGTCGTACGCGACGTCGAATCGGCGCTGCGCGCGACGCAGCGACTGATCCGTCTCGCGCGCAAGCACGGCCGGCGGGTGCATGTGCTGCATGTGACGACCGAAGAGGAGATGGTTTTCCTGCGCGACCACAAGGACATCGCCACGGTCGAGACGACGCCGCAGCATCTCACCCTGGCAGCGCCGGACTGCTACGACCGGCTGGGCACGTTCGCGCAGATGAACCCGCCGATCCGCGAGGCGCGCCACCGCGAGGGCCTGTGGCGCGCGGTGCGCGACGGCACGGTCGACGTCATCGGGTCCGACCACGCGCCGCACACGCGCGAGGAGAAGGCCAAACCCTACCCCGAGTCGCCCTCGGGCATGCCGGGTGTGCAGACACTGCTGCCGTTGCTGCTGGACCACATGAATGCCGGCCGCCTGTCGCTGGCGCGGCTGGTCGATCTGACATCGGCCGGCGCGGCGCGCATCTTCGGCCTGGCCGCCAAGGGACGCATTGCGCTCGGCTACGACGCCGACCTGACGCTGGTCGACCTGGCGGCGCGGCGCGAGATCACGGAGCAGTGGATGGCGACCAAGTCGGGCTGGACGCCGTTCGCCGGCATGACCGTGACCGGCTGGCCGGTGGGCACCATCATCCGCGGCCACGTGGTGATGCGCGACGGCGCGCTGCTCGGCACGCCGGTGGGCGCGCCGATCCGTTTTGTCGATACGCTCAGCAAGGAAGGATGAATCGCATGGCGACGTTTCGCGCGCTGCTGTCGGTGCAGGGGCCCGATCGCAAGGTCACGAGCACGATCGAGGAGCTCGACGACAGCCGCCTGCCGGCCGGCGATGTCACGGTCAAGGTCGAGTACTCGACCCTGAACTACAAGGACGGCCTGGTGCTGACCAGTGGCGGCGGCCTGGTGAAGACTTGGCCGCATGTCGGCGGCATCGATTTTGCCGGCACAGTCGAGGCCTCAGACAATCCCGGCCTCAAGGCCGGCGACAAGGTTGTGCTCAACGGCTATCGCGTCGGCGAGCTGCACTGGGGCGGCTACGCCGGCCGTGCCCGCGTCAAGGGCGACTGGCTGGTCAAGCTGCCGGCCGCGATTTCGACCAGGCGCGCCATGGCGATCGGCACGGCGGGTTACACCGCGATGCTCTGCGTGCTGGCGCTGGAAAAGCACGGCGTCGGCCCGGCCGGCGGCGAGGTGCTGGTGACCGGCGCCGCCGGCGGCGTCGGCAGCGTCGCCGTCGCGATCCTGGCCAGGCTCGGTTACGCGGTGGTCGCCGCCACCGGCCGGCCGCAGGAGGGCGACTATCTGAAGGGTCTCGGCGCCACCACGATCATGGAACGCAAGGAACTGACCGAGGCGCCCGACCGGCCGCTGCTCAGCGAGCGCTTCGGCGGCGTGGTGGACACCGTGTCGGGCGTGATGTTGGCGCGGGCGCTGGCGCAGGTGAAATACGGTGGCGCCGCCGCTGTCTGCGGACTGGCCGGTGGCCCGGCATTCCCCGGCAACATCCTGCCGTTCATCCTGCGCGGCATCACGGTGTACGGCATCGAGTCGGTGATGCTGCCCATGGCGCCGCGGCTCGACGCGTGGCGGCGCATGGCCACCGACCTGCCGATGGACAAGCTTGACGCCATGATCGTCGACGCCAAGCTGGGCGATTTGCCGGCGCTGGCGCCGCAGATCCTCGCCGGCCAGATCCGCGGCCGCGTCGTGGTCGACGTCAACCGCTGAGCCCGCCATGGCCGCGCGCCTGCCGCCGTTGGGCGCCATCGAGGCGTTCGCGGCGGCGGCGCGGGCGCGGAGCTTCACCGAGGCGGCGCGCGAGCTGAACCTGACGACATCGGCCGTCAGCCGCCGTATCGCAGCACTCGAGGCGGCGCTGGGCGCGCGCCTGTTTCATCGCTTCAATCGCGCGCTGCGTCTGACTGCGGCCGGCGAGAAGTATCTGGCCGCGATCGCGCCGGCCATCGATACGTTGCACGCCGCGGGCGCGGCGCTGCGGCCGGTGACGCGCGGCGCGCGCCTGACGATCTGTGCACTGCCCTCGTTCGCGGCGCTGTGGCTGCTGCCGCGGCTGGCCGACTTCGGCGCAACGCATCCGGCGATCGACCTGCGGATCGCTACGGCACCGCGCGCGCCGGAGGCGGGTCGCGGCGATATCGATCTCGCAGTCGCCATCGGC
>JAHCJT010000454.1 GCA_026126245.1 Alphaproteobacteria bacterium | reverse complement strand
GCCGATCAAGGTCGCCAAGACCTGGGAGCTGCCGGCCGCCCCCAGGCGTCGCGCCGGCACCGCCATGTTCGCCGCGGTCGCCCTGGTGATTGCCGCTGGAGTCATCTGGTGGGCCCTGGCGCCGTCGAATACACCTCCATCCGAGCAAGTGGCGGCTGCGCCGACGCCGCCGCCACCCGCATCCGCGCCACCGCCAGGCGGCGATTCCGGCGCGCCGCCGCCCTCACGCGCCGATGCGTCAACTGCGCCGGCACCGGCCCTTGCCGCGGCGCCGGACTCCAAGACCGAGCCTCCGGCGCCCGGCAGCGAGCCGACGCCGTCGTCAGGCACCGCATCGCTGGCCGATGCGCAGACGCCGCCGCAGCCGGCCGCGACACCGCCGGCGACGACGCAGAGCAAGCCCATGTCGGGTCCCACGCCGAGCGAGCCGAACGCTACCGCGGTGCCACCTGCCGCGCCCCCGAGCGTCGTGGCACAGACCAAGCCGCCTGAGACCGCCAAGCCTGCGCCGAGCGACAAACCCTCGGCCAGCGCGGCACCGGCAGCACCATCGCGTCCCGCCTCGATCACGGTCGAGCCGATCGATGCGCTCAAGCGCCGCGCCGCGGCCGGCGAGCGCGATGCGATGGAGGAGCTGGCGCGACGCCTGATCGAAGGCGCCGGCGTGAAGGCCGATCCGCCCGAGGGCGCCAAATGGCTGCAGCGCGCCGCCGACGCCGGCGCGCCGGGCGCCATGTACAATATCGGTGTCATGTACGAGCGCGGCGTGATCCTCGAGAAGGATCCCGCCAAGGCGCTCGACTGGTACAAGAAGGCGTCGGCCGCCGGCGTACCCATGGCGACGCACAACATGGGGCTGATGTACCGCGAGGGCGTCGGCGTGACCGCCGACGCCAGGCGCGCTCAGGAACTGCTGCTTGCCGCCGCGCACAACGGCATGAGTGCCTCGATGTTCGCCCTGGGATCGATGTACGAAGCCGGCACGCCGGGTCCGACGAAGGATCTGGTGCAGGCGATCGTCTGGTACGCCATGGCCGCCGAGTTCCAGCGCGCCAACCCGGCAACGCAGGACAGCCCGCTGGCCAAGCGGGCGAGTGAAAAGCTTGCCGAACTGCAGCGCGCCCTCTCGCCGGAAGATCTCCAGAAGGCGCAGGCATTGGGCGAGCGCGAATATCGCGTGATCGTCGACACCATCCGGGCTGCCGCCAAGGCGCCACCGGCCGCGCCGGCCAGCGCTCCGCCGCCGGCCGAGACGCCGTCCACGACGTCGCCGCCAAGCCAGACTGCGAAGGCCCCGGATGCCAAGGAACCGGCGGCGCCGCCACCTGTGCCGGCCTCCACCGAACAGCTGGTGGAGATCCAGAAGATCCTGGCGACGCTCGGGCTCTACGGCGGCAAGGCCGACGGCATGATCGGCCCCATGACGCGCAACGCCATCAAGCAATTTCAGCGCACCGCCGGCATGAAGCAGACCGGTGAGCCAACGCAGGACCTGCTCGAGGCATTGCGCAAACGGGTTGGCGGCTCCCCCAAGCGCTAGGGCACGTTGCCGTCAAGATGGCGGTGGCGCGCCGGGACACCGACGCCCCGCTCCCCGGCCGTCGAGGTACCGGCACTCACGGCATCCGACCGGCCGACGCCATGGCGTGGGCCATGGGCCGACCGGCTCCTTAGAGCAACGCCCCGGCGTCACTCCACCACAACGGCCGGCTGTCCCGCAGCTGCAGGCGCGCGACCTCGGCTGTCGGCACGTCGTCGTACAGCGCAAAGCAGGTCGCACCACTGCCGCTCATGGCGGCGTAGCGGCACCCTTGAGTGGCCCGCAGGTGCGTCAGTACCTTGGCGATCTCGGGCGCCAGCGAGATGGCGGCGTCAGTCAGATCGTTGCCGCGCGCTGCCAGTGCCTGCGCCAGTTCGCGGACGTCGGCCGCGGCGCGAACCATCCGCAGCGTGTCGGAGAATGGCCCTTTGCCGCGCCGTGCCGCCGCCGCCTGGAAGACCGACGGCGTCGACAGCTTGCTGCCGGGATTGACCAGCAACAGGCCACAGGCAGGCAGTGCCGGCGCGGGCCGCACGAGCTCACCGACGCCCGAAACGCTACTGGTGACGCCGGCAAGGCAGACCGGCACATCGGCGCCCAGCCTCGCCGCCAGGTCGGCGAGGAGAGCGTCCGCAAGGTCGGCCTGCCACAGCGCCTGCAACGCGCGTAGCGTTGCCGCCGCGTCGGCCGAGCCGCCGCCCAGTCCGGCGGCGACGGGAATGTTCTTGGTCAGACGCAGCTGCGCCTCCGGCCGGCGACCCAGCGCTTCCGCCAGGGCACGCGCCGCCCGCAGCACAAGATTTTCGTCCGCCG
>JAHCJT010000453.1 GCA_026126245.1 Alphaproteobacteria bacterium | reverse complement strand
CCATCACGCATCACCACGCCGTCGGCCGCGACCACATGCCGTGGTACGAAAAGCAGCGTCCCGAGCTGTTCGGCGCCGCACTGCAGGGCGCCAAGAACGCGATCGACCCCGCCGGCGTGATGAACCCCGGCGTGCTGCTGCCGGCGCGGCGTCAGGCCTGACTCGGAGGACGCGATGGCTTGGTCCGAGCAGGTAGCGGTGGTGACCGGCGGCGGCCGTGGCATCGGCCGCGCCACGGCGCTGCTGCTGGCGCAGCGCGGCGCGGCGGTGTGCGTCAACTACGCGGCACGCGGCGATGCCGCTGACGCGGTGGTGGCGGAAATCACGGCCGCCGGCGGACGCGCCATGGCGGTGGCCGCCGACGTCGCCGACAACGCCGCGGTGACGGCGATGATCGACCGCGTTGCCGCGCAGTGGGGCGCGGTGACGGTCCTGATCAACAACGCCGGCGTCGGCGGCCAGGCAACACTCGACACCTACGACCGCGACCGGTTCGCGCGCATGCGCGCGGTGAACGTCGACGGCATCATCCACACCACCCGCGCCGTGATGCGCGGTATGCGCGAGCGCGGCTATGGCCGCATCGTCAACGTCGGCTCGATCGCCGGCATCGGCACCGCGCTGCCGGGCAATGCCTTCTACGCCGCCAGCAAGGCCGAGGTGACGATCCTCACCCGCCGCTTCGCGATGGAGCTGGGACCGCAGGGCATCACCGTCAACGCCGTGGCGCCCGGCTTCATCCGCACCGACATGACGCAAGGCGGGCGCGGTCGCGACAACTGGGCGGCCATAGAGAAGCAGCTCGCCGAACGGGCGATGACGGGTCGTATCGGCGAGCCGCAGGACATTGCCAACGCCATCGCGTTCCTGGCGGCACCGGAGTCGGGCTGGATTACGGCCCAGACGCTGGTGGTCGATGGCGGCCGCATGGACTACATCGGCCACGCCTGACGGCGTCAGCGACGTGGCGTGCAGGATGCCGCGTGTAGTGCCTGCGCCATGGCGACGATGCGGTCGTACCAGGCCAGCTTGCCGCGCCATGCCGGCGCAATACCCGACAGGCCGTAGCGCGCCCCGGCGAGCTGACCAGTGACCGCACCGACGGTGTCGGCGTCGTCGCCCAGGTTGACGGCGAGCACCACGGCCGCCTCGAAACTGTCGGTCGCGTCGACCGCCCACAGCGCCGCTTCCAGCGTATCGATCACGTAGCCGCCCGAGCGGATCGCGTCGCGGTGCTTGCCGCGCCAGTCACCGGCCGCCAGGCGCTGGACGCGGGCCGCCGCGATCGTCGCGGGATCGACCGCGACGGCGTCCCGCCATACCTGCCCCTGCAACAGCGCGGCCAGGATGCGGCTCATCAACCGGCAACTGTCGAGGCATTCCGGCGCGCCATGCGTCGTTCGGCTCTGCAGGACGCTGGCGGCCTCGGCGGCATCCGGGTCGGCGGCATGGAAGATCGGCACCGGCGCCAGCCGCATGATCGAGCCGTTGCCGGCCGCGCGGGCATCCGTCGCGCCGCAAAGCGGCTCGCCCGTGGCGACGTAGCGGTCGATGGCGGCACGGGTGGTGATGCCGATATCGAAGCAGCGGCCATTGACCGCGTTATGGCCCTCGTCGCGCCAGCGGCGAAACCGCTCCATCAGATCCCGCGGATCAAGCCCTCCGCGCGCCAGCAGGCTCTCGCCCAGGCACAGCGCCATGCTGGTGTCGTCCGTCCACTCGCCCGCCTGCAGGCGGAACGGTCCGCCGCCGACGATGTCCGTCACCTGCGGACCGGCATCGCGCGTCGTGAACTCCAGCGTGGTGCCCAGCGCGTCGCCCAGCGCCAGCCCGACAAGGCAACCGACGGCACGGTCTTCACTGGTGACGTTTGCAGGATTGGTCGGCGCGGCGCGCCCGGTGAGGGCTTCACGCACGACGCATCATTCCTGGATCCCTCACCATCGCATCGCGCGCCCCGCGATAGGCCCCTGCCGTTGTCGCATGCGGGAGAGGAGAAGATCAGCTGACCTGCCCGTGGCAGCGTTTGTACTTGCGGCCCGAGCCGCAGGGACACGGCTCGTTGCGCGACACGCGGCCCCACGTCGACGGATCGTTGGGATCGCGCTGCTGGCGGGCGGCGCGGCGCACCACCGGGCCGGACGCGGCCGGCGCAGGGGTGGCACGTTCGACCGGCGCCGCGGTGGCGCCCGCATCATCGCGGAACACCGTGCCGTCGTCGGTCATCGCCGCCGCCAGCGCCGGGTCCTCGTGGATGGTCTGCAGCTTGTCCAGTGCCGGCTCCGCCAGCACCGGCGGCGGCTCCTCGAGACGGATCTGTACGTGCGCCAGCACCTGGGACACCGTCTCGCGCATATGCGCCAGCATGGCC
>JAHCJT010000452.1 GCA_026126245.1 Alphaproteobacteria bacterium | reverse complement strand
GCAGGTCGACGGTATCGGGCTGCTGCCGATCCGCATGGAGGGCGTGGCGCTCAACGGCGGCGTCGCCATCGGCCGCGCCGTGCTGCACGAACCGCGCATCTTCATCACCAAGGTGGTGGGTGAGGATCCCAACGCCGAGCTCAAGCGCTTCGGCGATTCGCTGCACGCCGTGCGTGCCGACCTCGACCGCATGCTGGAGGATGGCGAACTGGGGCACGGCGAACACCGCGAGGTGCTCGAGACCTTCCGCATGTTCGCCGACGACCGCGGCTGGGTCGAGCGCATCCGCGAGGGCATCGGCGACGGGCTGACCGCCGAGGCCGCGGTACAGCGCGCCTTCGACGAGACGCGCGCGCGCTTCGCCGAGATCACCGACCCCTACATCCGCGAGCGGCTGAGCGATCTGAGCGACCTGACCAACCGGCTGCTGCTGCGGCTGAGCGGGCGCAATTCGGCGGCCGATCCGGCGCAGTGGCCCGACGAGATGATTGTCGTGGCGCGCGACCTGGGGCCGGCCGACCTGCTGGAGTACGACCGCACCAAGCTGCGCGGCCTGGTGCTGGAGGAGGGCTCGACGCTGTCGCACGTCGCCATCGTGGCGCGGGCGCTCGACATCCCGGTCGTCGGCCGGGTCGAGAATATCCTGCAGCGCATCGAGGCCGGCGATGCGGTGGTGGTGGATGGCGACGGCGCGCAGGTGTTCGTGCGCCCGGCCGAGGAGATCCAGCAGCAGATTGCCGAGACCATCGGCGTGCGCGAGGCGCAGCGCCAGGAATACGCCCGCCTGCGCGGCCTGCCGGCCCAGACGCGCGACAGCGTGGCGGTGTCGCTGCGCATCAACGCCGGCCTGATGATCGATCTCAACCATCTCGACTCGACCGGCGCCGACGGCGTCGGGCTGTACCGCACTGAAATCCCGTTCATGGTGCGCTCCGAGTTCCCCGACGTCGAAGCGCAGACCGCGATCTACGCCCGCGTGCTCGATATGGCGGCCGGCCGGCCGGTCGCGTTCCGCACGCTCGACGTCGGCGGCGACAAGGTGTTGCCCTATGTCGGTGCCTTCGACGACGAGAACCCGGCGATGGGCTGGCGTGCCATCCGCATCGGCCTGGACCGGCCCGCCATGCTGCGCGGCCAGCTGCGCGCCATGATTGCCGCCGCCGGCGCGCGGCCGCTGCAGGTGATGTTCCCGATGATCGCCGAGGTGGCCGAGCTGCGCGCCGCCCGCCACCTGCTCGACCTTGAGCTGCGGCGCGCCAAGGCGCGCGCGGTGCCGACGCCGGACCGATTGTCGGTCGGCGTCATGCTGGAGGTGCCGGCGCTGATCTGGCAGCTCGATGGCCTGCTGGGCGAGACCGATTTCGTCTCGATCGGCACCAACGACCTGCTGCAATTTCTTTTTGCAGCCGACCGCGGAAACCCCCGACTGAGCGGCCGCTACGACTGCCTATCACCGGCGGTGCTGCGCGCCCTGCGGCTGGTGGTGGAAACCTGCGGCAAGGCCGGGGTCGAGGTCAGCGTCTGCGGCGAAATGGCCGGCCGGCCGGTCGAGGCGCTGGCGCTGCTGGGCATCGGGGTACGCACGCTCTCGATGTCGCCGGGGTCGGTCGGGGCCGTGAAGTCGATGCTGCGGTCGCTTGACCTGGGGCATTTCGCCGCCTTTCTGGGACGCCAGCTGAGCGGCTCCGAGCACAGTCTGCGCGACAAGATCGCGCTCTATGCGCGCGATCATGGCGTGCGGCTGTAGAAAGTCTGAGGCAGCGGTGGAATCCACCAAGAGTCAGGTTTCGCGTCCCCATGCTCTCTGATAAGAGGGACTCGTTCGACATCACCAGTCCCTCAATACCGCTCCGCGTCAGTATGCGCGACGACACGCCTTGGCCTACCGAATCGAGCGTCCCCACCGGCGCGGCTGCCGTTGGCCAGATGCTGCGCGAGGCCCGCGAGTCGCTGGGACTGGATCTGGCGGAAGTCGCCGAAGACACCCGCATTCGCCAGCATTTCCTCGAAGCGATCGAAAGCGGTCGCTTCGCGGACATGCCGGGCAGCGTCTACACGCAGGCGTTCCTGCGCGGCTACGCCGAGTGCGTCGGCCTCGACGTCGAGCGCGTTCTTGAGGTCTATCGTTCCGGCGACGCGCCATCGGTGTCGGCACCGGTGCTCGACTTTCCCGCCGTCGCGGCCGAGCGTCGCGTGCCGCGCGGCGCCATGCTGGTGGCGTCCGCCTTCCTGCTGGTCTGCGCCTATGTGACGTGGCATTCGCTGACGCGCGACCAGCTGACGCAGGACGTGCGCGTGCCACCGGTGCCGCAGCGCCTGCTGGCTGACCAGCGGCCGGCGACGCCGGCGTCCGATCCGCAGACGCCGGCCGCCACGCCGGCGCCCTCCAC
>JAHCJT010000451.1 GCA_026126245.1 Alphaproteobacteria bacterium | reverse complement strand
GACCCTGCAGCAGGTCGGCCTGGGCTACATCCATATCGGCCAGCAGGCGACGACCCTGTCGGGCGGCGAGGCGCAGCGCGTCAAGCTCAGCAAGGAGCTGTCGCGGCGCGCCACCGGCCGCACGCTCTACATCCTCGACGAGCCGACCACCGGCCTGCATTTCGACGACGTGCGCAAGCTGCTGGAAGTGTTGCACCGGCTGGTCGAGACCGGCAACACGGTGCTGGTGATCGAGCACAATCTCGAGGTCATCAAGACCGCCGACTGGGTAGTCGATCTCGGCCCCGATGGCGGCGCTGGCGGCGGCCGCATCGTCGCCGAAGGCACGCCGGAGGACATCGTCAAGGTGGCCGAGAGCTACACCGGCCAGCATCTCGCGCCGCACCTGCGCAAGGGCGGCACGACGGCGGCGCGCAAGCGGGCGTGACACCGGCGATGCCGTCGGCGCCGACGATTGCGCCGTTGGGACCTGACCATGCCGCCGCCGCGCGCGACCTGACGACCGCAGTCGGCTGGAGCCACCGCCGCGAGGACTGGCTGCTGGCGCTGGCGGTCGGCCGTGGGCTGGGCGCCTTTGATGGCGACGGCGCGCTGCGCGGCACGCTGATGTGGTTTCCCTACGGTGCGGCGTTCGGCTTCGTCGGCATGATCGCGGTCGATCCGGCACGGCACCGCGGCGGCATCGGCGCGGCGCTGATGGCCCGCGCGATCGAGGACGCGGGCGAACGCGCGCTGCTGCTGATCTCCACGGTGGCGGGCCGGCGCCTGTACGACCGGCTGGGCTTTCGCGCGATCGGCGCGAATGCGGCGCATGTCGGGATAGCCGACAAGGGCGGACCATCCGACGGTGTCTCGCCGGCGCGGCCGGACGATCTGCCGCAGCTTGCGGCGCTTGATGGCGCTGCCCTCGGCTACCCGCGCGATGCCCTGATCGCGGCGCTCGCCGCTGACGGCGAGACCGCGGTCGTGCGCGACGGCGAGGCGATCGAGGGTTTCGCCATCTGCCGGCGCTTTGGCGCCGGCCATGTCATCGGCCCCGTCGTGGCGGCCGATCCCGGCCAGGCCTGCCGCCTGATTGGCTGGTGGCTGGCGCGGCGGCGCGGCGAGACGGTGCGTATCGACGTGCCGGCCGAGCATGCCGACCTCGCGGCCTGGTTGGCGGCCCGCGGCCTGCCGCGCGGCGGAGAGTCGCCGATCATGGTGCGCGGGGCGGCGCCGGTGTCGGGCACCGGCGTGCAGCGCTTTGCCCTGGTCAGCCAGGCCATGGGCTGAACCGGTCCCGTCAGCGATGCGCAAGACGCCGGCGCGTCTGTCGATTCCGCCCGCCCTCGCCCGTCCATGCTATGGTCGCCGCCTGGGCGCGGCCGCATCCCATCGGAGGACGAGATGGCCAAGTTCCTGCTGCTGCTGCGTGACAATCCGGCCGAGTTCAGAAACCTGTCGCCCGCCGACATGCAGCGCATCATCGGCGACTACCGCGCCTGGGCCGAGGGCCTTCGGGCGCGCAACCAGCTGCATAATAGCAACAAGCTGATCGACGAGCCGGGCAAGGTGGTGCAACACACCGGCAGCAGCGTGGCGGTCAAGGACGGTCCCTACGCCGAGACCAAGGAAATCATCGGCGGCTATTTCCTGATCGAGGCGGCCGACTACGCGGCCGCCGTCGAGATCGCGCGCAGCTGCCCGCATGTGCGGCCGGGCAATGCCGGCACCATCGAGGTGCGGCAGATCCAGGAGATGTGACGCCGCCATGACCGCGGCCGTGGACATGGCGCGCGACGTTCCCGGCCTGGTCGACCGGCTGTTTCGCCGCGAGTGCGGCCGGCTGACCGCCACGCTGACGCGCCGCCTCGGCCCCGGCCATCTCGGGCTCGCCGAGGACATCACGCAGGAGGCCCTGGCGCGGGCGCTGCGCATCTGGCCGTTTCGCGGCATCCCGGATGATCCGGTGGCCTGGCTGCACGCCGTGGCGCGGCGGCTGGCGATCGACGCCTTGCGCCACAACGCGGCGCTGGCGCGCCAGACGCCGGCCCTGACCCTGGAGATGCTGGCACAGGCGCCCGCCGCGCCGAACGCCGCCTTCGCCGACGAGCTGGTCGACGACGAGCTGCGCCTGCTGTTCATGTGCGCCCATCCCGAGCTGTCGCCCGAGATGCGCACGGCTCTGGTGCTGAAGACCGGTTGCGGGCTGTCGGTCGACGAGATTGCCGCCGGACTCTTGCGCGAGAGCGCCGCCGTCGCGCAATGGCTGGTGCGCGCCAAGAAGCGCATCCGCGATCGCGGCCTGTCGCTGGACATGCCGGCGCCGGCCGACCTGCCGGCGCGTCTCGGCACGGTGCTCGACGCCATCTACCTCGCCTTCAACGAGGGCTGGAGCGCGTCGGCCGGCGAGGCGCTGGT
>JAHCJT010000450.1 GCA_026126245.1 Alphaproteobacteria bacterium | reverse complement strand
AAAGTGCTTGGGATCGCCCCACTTGGAGGCGCCGGTCGCGACATACAGCTGCGGCACCTTCTTGGCGTTCATGTACTTGTGGATCGCCGTGTTGGTCGGCGTGCCGAGCGACTGGAACAGCGCGAAGATCTTTTCCTGCTCGACCAGCTGGCGGACCACTTCCACCGTCTTGGGCGGCACGTAGCCGTCGTCGATCGAGATGAACTTCACCTTGCGGCCGTTGATGCCGCCGGCCTCGTTCACGCTCTTGAAATAGGCATCGATCGTCTTGCCGATCGCGGCGTAGGCCGAGGCCGGGCCGCTGTAGGGGTTGGTGTTGCCGATCTTGATCTCGGTGTCGCTGGCGCCGTCGTCGTATTTCTTCTGCGCCGACACCGGCGATGTGGCGGAAAGCAACGCCGCGGCCGACGCGCCGCCGAGAAATGTACGCCGTCTTGTGCTCATCACGCTATTCTCCCTCATGAACGGGGCCGGACTGTCGCCCGAAAGCGCCATGAAGGAAAGGCGGCATGAGCGCCGCCGCGCCGCGTCGCGGCTCGCGCCGCCGCAATTCCCGCAGCCATGCCCTGCCGCGTCCCCGGCGCAGGTGCCACGTCAGCAACGTGACCGGGCGGCAGGCCCGTGTCCGAATTCTGCCACGGAGCATGTGCCGCGGACCATGTGCCACGGACCCCTCCGGTGTCGGCCGGCAGGTCCTGTGCGATGCCGCCACGCGCATCAGCCGCAGCGCGCGTCTTCGATGCCTGATGCGACTAGTGACAGGCCGCAGGTGCGGCTGGCTGGTGCTGTTGCGGCGTCGTGAATCTGACGCAAGGGAGACGCGAATCGCGAAGAGGGCGGCACGACCAGGCGTGCACGTCACGTCGGCGCCATATCGCCGTTCGGTCCGGGTCGGGTGCGGTCATGGCCCGCTCCGCCGCCGCGGGCAGGGACGGCCAGATGGTGTCGGAACCGGAATGGTGGGCGCTGTAGGGATTGAACCTACGACCCCACCCGTGTGAAGGGTGTGCTCTCCCGCTGAGCTAAGCGCCCGTAGATCCGGAGGCGCGGTATAGGTCGCGCCCGCCGCGGCTGTCAAGAAAGCGCCGGGCGCCGGCGGCGGCGGCGCTGCGACCGGGCGCCCGCCTCAGGCCAGCGCCGTGGCGGCCTCGAGCAGGTCGGCGAAGCGCTCGATCACCGTGTCGGCGCCCAGCTCGCGGGCCGGCACGGTGGTGTAGCCCCACGACACGGCGATCACCTTCAGGCCGGCGGCGCGCGCGGCGGCGACGTCGTGGATCGAGTCGCCGACCATCAGCGCCGTCGCCGGATCGGCGCCCATGCGCGCCAGCAGCTTCAGGATGTGGCCGGGATGCGGCTTGCGCACGTCGAAGGAGTCGGCGCCGGCGGCGTCCGCGATCGGCGGCATCAGGCCGAGCCGCGCCAGGATGTCGCGCGCCGAGTCCTCGTACTTGTTGGTGCACACGCCCAGGCGCACGCCGGCCGCGTCGAGCCGGCGCAGGGTTTCGGGCACGCCGGGATAGGCCGTCGTGTGGGCAATCGGATTCTCGGCGTAGTAGCGCACGAAGTCGCGCACCCGGGCGCTGAGCGCGATGTCGTCGAGTTCCTGGCCGCGCAAGGCAAAGGCCTTGCGTGTGCGCACGCGGCCGCCTTCGCCCATCAGCGTGCGCTGCGTGGCGGCATCGATCGGCGCCAGCCCATGGTCGGCGAGCACGCGGTTGACCGCGGCGCCAACGTCCTCGGCACTGTCGATCAGGGTGCCGTCGAGGTCGAAGACGACGGTGCGGAACGGGAAGTCGGCGGGGCGGGCGTCCATCGCAGCGCTACATGCGCCGAACGCCGCGGCGCGCGCAAGCCGCGCCGGCACGCTTGCCGGCATGAGGTGGCGGCTGCCACAGTCGCGGCCATGGGCGAGATACGGGGCGGGGCGCCGAGGATTCTGATCGTCGAGGATGAGGCGGTGGTGCGCCTGGCGCTGGCCGACGCCCTGGCCGATTTTGGCTACCGGGTCGAGTCGGCCGGCACGGCACAGGCCGCGCTGGACCTCCTCGCCGCGCCCGGTCACGGCGTCGACGCCGCCATCCTCGACGTCGGCCTGCCCGACCGGCCGGGCGATGCGCTGGCCGCCGAATTGCGGGCGCGCGATGCCGGCCTGCCGATCGTCATCGCCACCGGCGACGACGAT
This sequence comes from Alphaproteobacteria bacterium, assembly GCA_026126245.1. Lineage (GTDB taxonomy): Bacteria > Pseudomonadota > Alphaproteobacteria > Reyranellales > Reyranellaceae > Vineibacter. The sequence goes on along the minus strand of JAHCJT010000450.1, from coordinate 226 downwards.
GCCGCCTTGCGCGACCGCTTCGCCGCCGACCCCCGGGTGGCGTTCCTCGGCAAGCCTTATGCCGGCACCGCCCTGGCGGCGCTGCTGGCGGCACTGGGCGTGCGGGCGCCCGACAACCGGCCGGACGGGCGCGGCTGAGCCGGCGCCGCGACGGTGCCGCCGCCCAGGGCGATTGCGTCTGGCTTGGACAATCCTGATTGCGCGCATGGCGCCGTCGAGCAAGACA
>JAHCJT010000045.1 GCA_026126245.1 Alphaproteobacteria bacterium | reverse complement strand
CGATCTATGAACCCGGCCTCGACGAGATGGTCGCGCGCAACGTCAAGGCGGGGCATCTCGCCTTCACGTCGGACGTCGCGGCGGGCATCGCCGATGCCGATGTCATCATGATCGCGGTCGGAACGCCGACCCGTCGCGGCGATGGCGCGGCCGATCTCACCTATGTCTACGCCGCCGCCAAGGAAGTGGCCGACAATCTGCGCAGGCCCGCCGTCGTCGTGACCAAGTCCACCGTGCCGGTCGGCACCGCGCGCGAGCTCAAGCGTCGGCTGCGGCAGCAGCGGCCGGACCTCGCGATCGAGATCGCCGCCAATCCCGAGTTCCTGCGCGAGGGCACGGCGATCCGCGATTTCACGCATCCCGACCGCATCGTCGTGGGCGCCGACAGCGACGTGGCGCGCGATGCGCTGCGCGAGCTCTACCGACCGCTGTTCCTGCACGACACCCCCGTGCTGTTCACGACGCTGGAGACGGCCGAGCTCATCAAGTACGCGACCAACGCCTTCCTGGCGACGAAGGTGACGTTCATCAACGAAATGGCCGACATCTGCGAGGCCGTCGGCGCCAACGTCGACGATGTCGCGCGTGGCATCGGCATGGACGGCCGCATCGGCCCCAAGTTCCTGCATCCCGGGCCGGGCTTTGGCGGGTCATGCTTCCCGAAGGACACCCGCGCCCTGGTCGCCACCGCGCGCGAGGCCGGCACGTCGGCCCGGCTGGTCGAGACCGTGGTGGCGATCAACGACCAGCGCAAGCGTGCCATGACGCAGCGCATCGTCGAGGCCTGCGGCGGCTCGGTCGCCGGCCTGACCATCGCAGTGCTGGGACTGACGTTCAAGCCGCTGACCGATGACATGCGCGAAGCGCCCAGCCTCGACATCGTGCCGGCGCTGGTCGCTGCCGGCGCCAGTATCCGCACCTACGATCCCGGCGGCATGCAGGAGGCCGCCAAACTGTTGCCCGACATCACCTACTGCAGCGACGGCTATGCGGCGGCGACCGGCGCGGATTGCGTCGTGCTGATGACCGAATGGAACCAGTTCCGGGCGCTGGACATGCACCGGCTGAAGTCGCTCATGCGGCGGCCCGTCGTCGTCGACCTGCGCAACATCTACAAGCCCGCCCGCATGGCCGAAGAGGGAATCGCCTACTACAGCATCGGTCGACCCAAGGCACGCGCGGCGTCGTGAGCCGGGTGCGGCAGACGGCGGTGGCGCACGGCCGGCCGATGCGCGACTTGAGGTGAGTCAATGCACGACAGGCGGGCGCGCGTCAGGTGTCGGGACGTGCGTCACGCCTGATCGGATCCAGGATGCACATCGCACTTTTCCTGTCGGGGCTGGCGGGCGGCGGGGCGCAGCGCCGTATGCTGGCCCTGGCGCGGGGATTTGCCGCGCGCGGGCACCGGGTGACGCTGCTGCCGGTTCGTGGCGAGGGACCGTTTGCGCGCTTTGCGCCGCCCGACGTCGAGATCATCGCGGTGGGCGGACGATGGCTGACCTGGCCTGTCATCCGCACGCACCGCGCGTTGTCGGTGTTGCTGGCGACATGCGCCCTGGCGCGGCAACTCAGGGCGTTGCAGCCGGACGTCGTGCTGAGCGCGTCGGATCCGGCCAATCTGGCGGCGCTGTGGGCGCGGGCGCTGGCCCGGCTGGCCATCGCCGTCGTGCCCACGGTCAATATCGATCATACTGCGGCGTTGGGCCGCCGGTCGGTCGCGGTGCGGTTCTGTCTGCGTCGACTGCTGGCGCGCGCCTACCGTGGCGCCGATGCCGTCATCGCGATCTCCTCCGGCACGTCGGAGGCGGTGCGCCGCCTGACCGGTCTGCCGGCGCAACGCGTCGCCACCATCTACAATCCGGTCGACACCGAGATGATCGCGGATCTGGCCGCGGCCGCGCCGCCGCATCCCTGGCTGGCCGCGCCGCAGGTGCCGGTCATTCTCGCGGTCGGCAAGCTGAAGCCGCAGAAGGACTATCCGACGCTGCTGCGCGCTTTTGCCCGGGTGCGATCGCAGCGGCCTGTCAGGTTGCTGGTGTTGGGTGAGGGAGACCGACGTCCGGCGATCGAGCGGTTGGCACACCAGCTCGCGATCGCGCCGGACGTCGCGCTGCCTGGCTTTGTCGACAACCCCTTTGCCGGCATGGCGCGGGCCGCGGTTCTGGTCCTGTCGTCGGCCTGGGAGGGACTGAGCAACGTGCTGCTGGAGGCGCTGGCCTGCGGCTGCCCGGTGGTGAGTACCGATTGCCGCAGCGGCCCGAGGGAGATCCTCGACGGCGGGCGCTATGGCGCGCTGGTGCCGGTGGGTGACGACGCAGCAATGGCGCGCGCGATCATGGCCACGCTCGATGCGCCGCCGGCACGGGAGCATCTCAAGGCGCGGGCCGCGACGTTTTCTGTCGCCACAGCGGTCGAGGCCTACTTGCGGGTGATCGAGGCAGCGGTTGCCCGCCGCCGGCGCGATCCGCAGCAGGGATTGACCCGGTCCAGCGCCGCGCCGGACGACGGCGGTGAACCGCCATCGCCGCCATTCGCCGTCCGTGTCGAGGCCCCGTGACCGCACAGCCGCTGACATCGCTGACGCTGGTGATCCGTTCCCTCGACGGCGGCGGCATGCAGCGGTTCATCCTGTCGCTGGCTGACGGCTTCGCGCGCCAGGGTGTGCGCGTCACCCTGGTGTGCGCCCAGGCGGCCGGCGAAATGGGCAAGGCCGTCCCGGCCGGCGTCGAGGTCCGCGTCCTGCGACCGGCCGGCGCGCTGCAGGCGCGTCTGGCGGTGCGGCGTGCCGCCGGCCGCGACTGGCGGGCCGTGCTGCCGCTGCTGCTGCCGGCGATGCCGGGCATGTTCCGCCGATTTCCCGCGCTGGTGGCGTATCTGCGCGAGGCGCGGCCGGATGCCATGCTCTGCGCCGGCACGCAATCCAACCTTGCCGCCATTCTGGCGAGGCAGGTCGCGCAGGTGCCGACGCGGCTGGTGGTCAGCGAACACAACACGCTGTCGGTCGTGGCGCAGCGCGGTCGGGGTCTGTTCCGCCGCGCCTATCCGCGATTGGTGCATCGCTACTATCCGCTGGCTGACGCGATCGTCGCCAACTCCCGTGGCGTGGCGGCCGACCTGGCCGCGACAGCCGGCCTGCCGGCCGACCGGATCGCGCAGATCTACTATTCCATCGACACCGCGGCGCTGGTTGAGGCGAGCGCCGCGCCGGTTGATCATCCTTGGCTGGCGGGCGGCGGGCCGCCGGTGATTCTTGGCGTCGGACGACTGCATCGTCAGAAGGATTTCGCGACGCTGCTGCGTGCCTTCGCGATGGTCAGGACGCATCGCGCGGCGCGGCTGGTGATCCTGGGCGAAGGGGCCTTGCGGCCGTCCCTGGAGGCGCTGGCGCGCAAGCTAGGCGTCGCCGGTGACGTGCTGCTGCCCGGCTTTGTCGCCAACCCCGCGGCGTGGATGCGCCGCGCCTCGGTCTTCGCCTTGTCGTCGGCGTGGGAAGGCTTCGCGCTGGTCGTGCTGGAAGCCCTTGCCGTCGGTTGTCCGGTCGTCAGCACGGATTGCCCCAACGGTCCGCGCGAAATCCTCGACGACGGCGCCTACGGACCACTGGTGCCGGTCGGCGACGATCGTGCCATGGCCACGGCGATCGATGGCGTTCTTGCGGCGCCGCCTTCGGCGGAGCGGTTGCAGGCGCGGGCGGCGGCGTTTTCAGGCGACGCCATGTTGCGGCGCTATGGCGACCTGCTTGCTCGCGATCCAGCCAGTGACGCGCCCGACCGAATGCCGGCGACGGACCGGCGCGACGTGCGACCGGAGATGGCCGGCGCGGAAGAGCAGGGCGGTGCCCGACGGATCGCCATCTTCATCCACTCGCTGGCCGGTGGCGGCGCGCAGCGGCGGGTGGTGACGCTGGCGAACGCCTTTGCCGAGCGCGGCCGACGCGTCGACGTCGTCGTCGTCGACGGCGCAGGTCCGTTGCGGGCCAGACTGACGTCCGATGTGCGCTTCATCGCGCTCAACGGCAGCCTTTGGGATCCGCTGTACGCCACCATCCATCCCTGGCTGGGCAATCGCGGCCTGCGGACCTTTCTCAGTATCCGCGCCCTCTCGCGTTATCTGCGCAGCGAGCGACCGGACGTGCTCTTGTCGGCCGCCAGTCACGTCAATCTTGCCGGCATTCTCGCATGGCGCCGTGCCGGACGGCCGATGCCGGTGGTGCTGCGGGCCAGCAACTATCCGGCCGGCAACCTGCCGGTGCGCGCCTGGGTGCAGCGCTGGATCCGGGCAGCATTGCGGTGGCTGGCGTCCAGGATGTACCCGCAGGCCGACGCCATCATCACCGTGTCGCGCGGCGTGGCGGACGAGATCGTTCGCATGACAGGCATTTCGCAGGATCGCGTCACCACCATCTACAACCCGGTGGTCACGCCGGCCTTGCGGGCGCGCCTGCGGGCGCCGGTCGATCACGCGTGGCTGGCCGACCGCGCCATCCCCGTGATCATCGGGGTCGGCAGGCTGGCGATCCAGAAGGATTTCCCGACCCTGGTCCGCGCCTTCGCCGGCGTGCGCGCGGTGCGGCCCGCGCGGCTGGTGATTCTGGGCGACGGTCCGCAACGCGGACACCTGCAGGCCTTGGTCAACAGCCTGGGCCTGACGGCCGACGTCGACATGCCCGGCTACGTCGAGAACGCGCCCGCCTGGGTCGCCAGGGCATCGTTGTTCGTCCTGTCCTCGTTGTGGGAGGGACTGCCCTCGGTCGTGATCGAGGCGCTGGCCGCGGGCTGCCCGGTGGTCAGTACCGATTGTCCCAGCGGGCCGCGCGAGATCCTGCAGGATGGTCAGTACGGCGCGCTGGTGCCCTGTCACGATCCGGCGGCGATGACGCGCGCCATGCTTGTCGCGCTCGACGCGCCGCCGCAGCCCGAGCGGCTGCGCGCCCGGGCCGCCGACTTCAGCGGCGGTCGTGCGCCCGATCGGTATCTGGCGGTGCTGGATGCTTGCGTCGCGGCGGCGAAGGCGCGCGCCAAGGGCCGGGCGGCGGTCACTGTCGCGGGCGGCAACGGTCGGCCGGCCCGATGAGCATGGCCGGTTCGCGCGGCAATCCCGGCGGCTCGGCGCGCAGCGTGCTGCGCCTGTTTTTCGCCACGTCGATCGCCCGTCAGGCGCTGGTGCTGATCTGTCTGCTGCTCGGCGGTCTGGCCGAGGGCATCGGGATTGCGAGCATGCTGCCGGTGCTGTCGCTGGCGGGCGCGCCCACGGCGCCCGCTGGCACCACCGGCAGCTCGCAGCTCCAGCGGGCCGTCGTGGACCTGCTGCACGTGCTGGGCTTGGAGCCGACACTTCCGACGCTGCTGGTGCTGGTGCTGGGCGGGCTGTGGCTGCGCGCCGCCTTGTCGCTGGTGGCCATGAACATCGTCGGCATCATGGTTGCGGAATTCGCCACCGGCCTGAGGCTGTCGCTGATCGACGCGCTGTTGCGCGCCCGGTGGAGTCATTTCCTGCGCCATCCGGTCGGCCGTCACACCAATGCCATGAGCATCGAGGCGTCGCGTGCCTCCGAGGCCTACCTGGCGATCGCGACCTGCATCACGCTGGTCTTTCAGGCGGCGATCTTCACCGGCATCGCACTGATGATCTCGTGGCGCCTCAGCCTGATGTCGCTGGCCATGGGTGGCGTGGTGCTGCTGGTGCTGAGCGGTCTGGTGCGGGTGTCACGCCGGGCCGGTTTGCGGCAGACCCAGCGCACGCAGATGCTGATTGCGCGCCTGAACGACGTCCTGCTGGGCATCAAGGCGCTCAAGGCCATGGGCCAGCAGGACCAGCTCGGCGCGTTTTTCCGCACCAATGCCCTGCGTCTCAACGCCGCGCTGCGGCGCCAGGTGCTCAGCCGGCAGGCCATACAGTCGCTGCGCGAGCCGTTGCTGGCGATGCTGCTGGGCCTGGCCTTCCTGTACGCCGTCGACAGCCCGGATGCGTCGCTGGCCAACCTGCTGGTCATGGCCTTCGTGCTGATCCGCATCGTCACCATGATCGCAAGGGCCCAGGAGCGTTATCAGGAGGCCGTCGCCGCCGAGAGTGCCTACTGGTCGGTGCGCGGCGCGATCGACGAAGCTGTTGGCGAGGCCGAGACGGCGAGCCGGGGACTGCCGCCCCGCCTCGAGCGTGCCTGCCTGCTGCGCGAGGTGAGCTTCGCGCATGGTGACCGTGTCGTGCTCGATCGCGTCTCGCTGGCAATCGAGGTCGGCAAAGTCACGGTCCTGACCGGTGCCTCGGGCGCCGGCAAGACGACCATTGCCGATCTTGTGGTCGGGCTGCACCAACCGGGCGCCGGCGAGATCCTGATCGACGATGTGCCGCTGGCCAAGGTCGACCTCATGGCCTGGCGGCACATGGTCGGCTATGTCCCGCAGGAGGTGACACTGTTTAACGACAGCGTGCTCGCCAACGTCACGCTCGAACGCGCCGGTTTCAGTCGCGATGACGCCCGCGACGCTCTGATACAGGCGGGAGCCTGGTCGTTCGTGTCGCGGCTGCCGCTGGGCATGGATACGGCGGTCGGCGAACGGGGCGGCCTGTTGTCCGGCGGCGAGCGCCAGCGCGTCGCCCTGGCGCGCGCCCTGCTGGGCAAGCCCCGGCTGCTGATCCTCGACGAAGCGACGAGCGCGCTCGACCCCGAGAACGAAGCGGCGCTCTGCGCCCGGATTGCGGCGCTGTCGCACGAGATCGGGCTGGCGGTCCTGGCGATCGCGCACCAGCCGGCGTGGTTGCGCGTGGCCGATCGCGTCTACCTGGTTGCGCCGGGCGCGGTGATCGAGCAACCGGTCGCCGGCGATCGGCAGGAATACGCGTCCTAGCTGTCGCTTTGGCCCGCTTCGTCAGTTGGCCGTCAGCGGCGATGCGGTGATCGGCCGGGCAATTCGCGGGCCATCTCGCGTGACGTCGCCACGGCCGGGGCGACGTTGGTCAGTAGGCCGTGAATCGCTTGAAGTAGATCAATGTCCGGTGCGCACCGGGCCCCTAGGTTGCCGGCTGGGCTATGGAATTTGGAAAGCCCCTATGCGTCGGCTTTATCATCTGGTGATCCTTGTGGCGGTGTTGGCCGGTGCCAGCTTCGCGACTTGGGAATCATTTCCGGCCAGCGCCGAACCGCAGCAGCGCTTCGTCCTCAAGCCGGTTGTGCGGGGCGATGTCGAGGACATCGTGACGGCGCTGGGCTCGCTGCAGCCATCGCAATATGTCGACGTCGGTGCCCAGGTGTCGGGCCAGTTGCAGGCGATCCATGTCGCGATCGGCGACAGGGTGAGCAAGGGCGCGCTGCTGGCCGAGATCGACCCGACCGTCTACCAGGCCAAGGTCAACGCCGACCAGGCGTTTCTCGAAAACCTCCAGGCGCAGGTCCAGTTGAAGGATGCGAGCCGGCGTCTGATCGAGCGCCAGCTCGCCCGGCAGAAGGAGATGCTGGCCGCCCGCGCGACCAGCCAGGAGGCGTACGACGCGGTGGCCACGGCGATGGAGCAGAACGGTGCCGAGATCGTCGCCCTGCGCGCGCTGGTCCGGCAGACGCAGGCGAATCTGACGGCCAACGAGGCGGCGCTGCGCGCCACCAAGATCTATGCCCCGATGGCTGGCACTGTGGTGTCGCTGACCGTTCGCTCGGGCCAGTCGCTCAATGCGAGCCAGACCGCTCCGACCATCCTGCGCATCGCCGATCTCGAGACGATGACCGTGTGGACCCAGGTCTCCGAGGGCGACATCCCGCGTCTGACCGAAGGCATGGACGTCTACTTCACCACCCTGGGCCGCCCCAACCGGCGGTGGACCGGCAAGCTGCGGCAGATCCTGCCGACTCCCGAGATCGTCAACAATGTCGTGCTCTACAACGCACTGTTCGACGTCGACAACCGGGACAAGGCGTTGCTGCCCCATATGAGCGCGCAAGTCTTCTTTGTCGTCCAACGGGCGCAGAACGTACTGCTTGTGCCGACCGCCGCGCTGAAGGACACCGACGACCACAGCGACAGCGCAGCCATCCTCGAGGTCATGGAAGACGGACGGCGGGTCGAGCGCCGTGTCGAGACCGGCGTCAGCAACCGCGTCGTCGTCGAGATCAAGTCCGGCGTGGCGGTTGGCGACCAGGTGGTCGTTCCGGACACCGGACCGGAAGAGAGCCCACAAAGCGGCCCGACGTTCCGCTTCAAGTGGCCGCGGCTATGAGCCGTCCGACTCGAAGCCTCGGAGCTGCGATTGCGGGAGTCGTCGCCGCGGCGCCGTTGATCGAGCTTTACGACGTGCGAAAGCGGTTCGTGCGGGGCTCGGTCGTTATCGACGTGCTGAAGGGCGTGACGCTGTCGATCCGCGCCGGCGAATTCGTTGCCATCATGGGCGCGTCTGGGTCGGGCAAGACGACGTTGATGAACATTCTCGGCTGCCTGGATCGGCCGACCTCGGGCAGCTACCGCTTCGCCGGCCTGGAGGTGTCATCGCTCGATCCGGACCGGCAGGCGGTGCTGCGTCGGGAGGCCTTCGGTTTCATCTTCCAGCAGTACCATCTGCTGGCGACCGCGACGGCGGCCGAGAACGTCGAGATTCCCGCCATCTACGCCGGTATCTCCGGGCGCGAACGGGTGGCACGCGCACACGAATTGCTGCGCTCGCTGGGCCTGGGCGATCGCGGCGATCATCGGCCCAACCAGCTGTCCGGTGGCGAGCAGCAGCGCGTCTGCATCGCGCGGGCGCTGATGAACGGTGGCCGCGTCATTCTCGCCGACGAGCCGACCGGCGCGCTCGACAGCAAGACCGGCGCCGAGGTTCTGCAGCAGCTCGAACGGCTCAATCGGGACGGTCATACCGTGCTGCTCATCACGCACGACGCCGGCGTGGCGCGGCGGGCGCAGCGGATCATCGAACTGAAGGACGGCGTCGTCGTCACCGACAGCGGCACCCGGCCGCCGGCCCGGCGCCCAGCGACGACCACGACCGGTGCCGATTGGATCCTGTTGCGGCGGCCGGCGCGCCTGCCGGGCCCGACCGCGGTCATCGCCGCGGCCCGCATGGCCGTGCGCTCGCTGCGCACCAACATCTTCCGGACGGCGCTCACCTTGCTGGGAATCGTGATCGGTGTGGCGTCGGTGGTGACCCTGGTTGCGATCGCTGATGGCACCAAGATGCAGGTGCTGCAGAACATCGCTGCGATGGGCAGCGACCTGCTGCTGGTGCGGCCCGGGGCGCCGAGTCAGCGCAGCGCCGGCATCACCACGGCAACGCTGGTGGCGGAGGACGCCGCGGCGATCGCAAGGCTGGATGGTGTGGTATCGGCGATCCCCGAGCAGGCGGTGCAGGTCACGGCAAGATTCGGCAACACCGACTACGTAACGTCGGTGACGTCGACTGGCGCCGGCGTGCCGCAGGCCAGGGCCTGGCCGGTGGCGGTGGGGGGGTTCTTTACCGCAATCGACGTGCAGCGCTACGCACCGGTCGCGGTGCTGGGCCAGACCGTCGCCAAGAGCCTGTTCCCGTCCGGCAGGGATCCGGTCGGGCTCTATATCCTGCTGAACAATGTGCCGTTCCAGGTGATCGGCGTGATGTCGGCCAAGGGGGCATCGCCGCACGGCGCCGACCAGGACGACATCGTCTTTGTCCCGATCACGACCGGTCAGTTGCGTCTGCACGGGCAGCGCTATCTGCGCTCGATCACCATCCAGGTGCGCGATGTGGCGCAAATCGACCGGGTTCAGGAGGAGGTGCGTCGTGCCCTGGCCGCGCGCCACGGCAGCGAGGATTTCCAGATCAGGAACATGGCGGCAATCCTCGCGACGGCGACGCAGACGGCCAACACCCTGACCTTGCTGCTGGCGGCAATCGCGGCGATTTCGCTCGTCGTCGGCGGCATCGGCGTGATGAACATCATGCTGGTCAGCGTCACGGAGCGCACGCGCGAGATCGGCATCCGCATGGCGACCGGCGCGCGGCGGATCAACATCATGCTGCAGTTCAACACCGAGGCGCTGGTCGTCTGCGCCGTGGGTGGCGTGGCCGGCGTCGCGGTCGGCATCGGGTTGGCGTGGCTGTTCTCGCGGTTCGGACAGCCGGTCGTCGTCGCCGTCTGGCCGATGGTCGTCGCGTTCGGTTGCGCCTTCGCCACCGGGCTGGTGTTTGGCTACCTGCCGGCGCGCAAGGCCGCGCACATGGATCCGGTCGTCGCTCTGGGGGCTGAATAAGATGAAGGCCGCAACGATTGCCAAGGCATCCGCCCTGGCCCTGATCATCGCCACGGGCAGCTGCGCGCCCGTGCCGCCCTACCAGCGGCCTGACGTGCAGGTGCCGGGCGGATGGCAGGCCACAACCCAGAACGCCGGCATCTGGCCCGATGCGGAATGGTGGAAGGAATTCCGCAACCCCGAGCTCGATGCGCTGATCGCCGAGGCCGTCGCCAACAACCGCGACCTGCGTGCCGCCATCGTGCGCATCGACGAAGCGCGGGCACGCGCCAAAATCGCGGGCGCCGGCCGGTTCCCGACGCTCTCGGCGGCCGCCGGACCGGGCCGCGACACCGGCGAGGGGCGCGGCCATCGCGCCACCTCGCGGGATATCTTCGCCGGCCTGCAGGCGTCATACGAACTCGACCTGTTCGGCAAGTACAGTGCCTCGGCCGCCGCCGCCCTGGCCCGGCTCGAAGCCAGCGTTTTCGACCAGCAGACCGTGGCGATCGCGCTGGAAAGCGAGGTGGCGGCCACTTACTTCCAGGTGCTGTCGCTGCGCGATCGCCAGAGCGTACTGCAGCAGGCGATCAGCGCAGCGGATCGGGTGCGCAATATCCTCAAGTCGCGCGAGCAGGCGGGAGGTTCCTCGGACGTCGAGCTGGCGCAGCAGGGCAGTGCGCTCGCGACCCAGAAGGCGGCACTGCCGGCACTGATCCAGGCTGAACGGGAGTCCGTCAACGCGCTCGCGATCCTGCTGGGCCGCAACCCGGAGGGCTTTGTCGTCACGACGCGTTCGCTACAGGCCGTCCGGCTGCCGCCAGTGGTGGCAGGCCTGCCGTCGGAACTGCTGCTGCGGCGGCCGGACATGCGGCGCAGCGAGGCGGCGCTGCGGGCCGTCCACTTCGACTGGCAGTCCTCGCACGCATCGCGCTTTCCCAGCATCGTTCTGACGGTGGCCGGCGGCTTCGCCAGCAATGCGCTGGGCTCGCTGTTCAATCCCGGCAGTCTGCTGTTCACCGTCGCCGGTTCGCTGACGGCGCCGATCTTTGCCGGCGGGCGCCTCGAGGGACAGGAGAAGCTCGACGCCGCGCGCTATCGCGAGCTGGTCGAGCAATACTACGGCTCGGCGATCGCCGCCTTCCGGGACGTGGAGAACGCCCTGAACGCCAACGAGCTCAACGAGCGCGAACTGGGTCTGCGGCGCGAAGCCTATGCCCAGGCGCAGCGGGCATTCCAGCTGCTGGACGTGCGCTACTCCGCTGGCGCGATCGACTTCCTGCCGGTGCTCGATGCCCAGCGTTCGGCGGTGGAAACCGCTGACGCATTGAAACGGGCCGAATTCGCGCGCTTCGTGGCGCGAATCAATCTGTACAAGGCGCTGGGGGGTGGCTGGTCGGAAGCCGACCTGTCGAGCACCAAGGGTTCCTGACGCGCGGTCACTGCGACGCCTGCCGCCGGCCCGCATCCGGGCAGGGTGTCGCGCGGACTATGATGCGCGCGGCGAGGATTGGGCCGCGAGGTAGGCGTCGTGCAGCACCTCAGGGCGGGCGCTGAGTTCAGCCGACGTGCCGGAGAAGACGACGCGGCCGCGCTCCATGACATGCGCCTCGCTGGCCAGCGACAGGGCAAGCGTCGCGAACTGCTCGATCAGCAGGATGCCGACGCCGCGTTCGGCGATGGAGCGGATCGTTTCGCCGAGCCGCACCACGATCACGGGGGCCAGCCCGAAGGACAATTCGTCGATCAGCAGAAAGCGCGGCTGGCCGATCAGCGCCTGCCCGATCGCCAGCATCTGCTTTTGACCGCCGGACAGGTTGTGCGCCGCCAGATTGAGCAGGGCGCCAACCTCTGGAAACAGCTCGACGACGCTGCGGATCTCGCGTTCCAGTTCGGCGCGACCGAGCTGCGAGCCGGCCGCGCGCAGATTGTCGAGCACCGACAGGTTGGGCAGCACGCTGTGCCCTTCCGGCACGACCGTGACGCCGCGCCGGCGCACGGCGTCGGGCGGAAGTCCCAGCAGGTTCTCGCCACCAAGTTCCAGGCGGCCACCGGCGGCCGGCAGGACGCCAGCGATGGTCATGACCAGCGTCGATTTGCCGGCGCCGTTCGCACCGAGCAGAGCCGTTACCGTGCCGCAGCGCAGCTCGAAGGAAACGCCATGCAGGACCGGCCTGCCGCCGCGCTGCACGGCAAGGTCGCGCACGATCAGACTGGCGCCGGCGGGGGACTCAGGCGGTGCCAAGGTAGGCCCTCCGTACGGCAGGCTCGTCGAGCACGGCCCGTGTCGGGCCGAGCGCGAGGCGCTTGCCGAAATCCAGCACCAGCGTCTCGGCGCAGACGGCGGCGATCAGGTCGGCATCGTGGTCGATCAGCACCAGCTGCGTGTCGAACGTTGCGGGGATGTCCAGCAGCAGCCGGCGCAGCCTGTCGGTTTCCGCCTCGTTCAGGCCGGCGCCGGGCTCGTCCATCAGGATCAGGCGGGGGCGGCCGATCAGCGTCTTGGCGATCTCGACCATGCGCCGCTCGAACAGGTTGGCGTGACGCCCCAGCACCTGCCGGCTGCGCTGCAGCCCGACAAAGGCAATCGCCCGCTCGATGTCGGCCGTGGCCGCCGCGCGGTCGCGGACGACATGGTCGGCGATCGCCTGCACGTTTTCCCACAGCGTCAGGTCGTCAACCACGAGTTCCTGTTGAAAGGTGCGGCGCAGCCCGAGCGTGACGCGGCGGATGGGCGACAGCGCCAGCAGATCCGCGCCGTCGATCCGGATCTTGCCCGACCACGGCGTAACGAAGCCCGACAGCACGTTCAGCAGCGTCGTCTTGCCGGCACCGTTGGGCCCGATCAGGCCGACGACGGGCGCCGTCAGCTCCGCCGTCAGCCCGTCCAACGCGCAGACGCCGCCGAACCGCACCGACAAATCGTCGAACGCAATCATCGCCGAAAGCCCCGGAGCACGCGCGGCGCGATACGATCGATCAGGCCGGTGAGCTGTCCCGCGACGCCGGTCGGCGCCGTGATCAGCGCGTGGATCAGGCCGGCACCGAACAGCAGGGTCGCCAGATAGCCGTTGACGCCGAAGTAGTTCAGCAGCGCCGGTGGCACCCGGAACAGCAGGCCCGCCAGCAGCGCGCCGGCCCAGCTGTAGACACCGCCGATCACCGACACCGCGAACAGCAGGATGGAGTCGGCGGCGGCGAAGGCGCCGCCATCAAGCCCACCATAGCAGCCGGCCAGCAGGCCGCCGCCGATGCCGGCGAGAAAGCCGGCGACGGCGAATGCCCAGGTCTTGTACAGCACGATCGGCACGCCCGACGCGGCGGCCATCGGTTCGCTGCGCCGGATCAGGGCCCAGGCGCGTCCCGGCCGCGAGCGGCGGTGCCACTCAAGCAGCACGAGTCCCAGCGCCAGGATGGCCGCGACATAGACGAAGTAGCCGGCGTCGCCGGCCGCGAACCACGGCCGGCGCATGTCGATGCGCGGCTTGTCACCCATGTATCCCAGCAGATTGGTGCCGCCGTTGGGGAAGCTCCAGCTCGTGATGATGACCTGGAAGGTGCCGGCCAGCATCAGGGTGGCGAGCGCCAGGTAGAGGCCGCGCATGCGGATCGCCGGCAGGCCCCACAGCACGCCGATGCAGCCGGCACCCAAGCCGCCGGCCAGCAGGCAGATCTCGAAGGGCGGATGGAAGGCGTGGTAGACCCGCAAAGTCACCCAGCCGCCGATGCCGACGAGGGCGTACTGGCACAGCGAAATGAGCCCGAGCCGGCCGTAGAGCAGGCCGGTGCCCGCCGCCGCCAGCGCGATCGCGAAGCTCGAGGTAAAGATCGACAGCCAGTAACCGCTGGCAGTCAACGCAACGACAGCCGTCAGGACGGCCAGCGTCGCGATCATGGGCAGCAGGGCGAGCCCGGTGCGCATCGGGCGCTCGGCGGAAGCGGCAGGTGCCACCGCCGTGATGTTCTCGGGCGCACTCATTCGTGCAGCACCGCGGTGCGGCGCCCGCCGAACAGCGTGATGAAGAGCAGCGCCAGCACGAACGGCGCGGCGCTGCGGTAGAAGCTGCCAACCGGCACGGCGATCAGCACCGCTTCGGTGATGCCGGCGACAAGACCGCCCAGCGCCGTCGCCGCCAGCGATTGCAGCCGGCCGAAGATCGCGGCGGCGATCGCCGGGATGACCAGGAACGTCAGGAACGTCGCATTGAGCGCCACGAGATCGGCCAGCAGCAGGCCGGCAACGCCAGCGAACACGCCGGAGACCAGCCAGGCGATGGCGTCGACGCGCACGACGCGGATGCCGATGAGGCTGCTGATGTTGCGGTCCGCGGCCAGTGCCCGCATCGACAGGCCCAGCCGGGTGCGTGCCAGCAGCAGTGCGATCGCGCCGACCATGCCCAGCGCCAGCAGCAACGCCAGCAGACGCGTGTAGGTGACGCGCACCGAGAAGATCATGGCATACATCTTGTCGGTCGGCAGCGTCAGCCGACGCGGCACGGCCTCGCCCCAGATCAGGCCGGTGCAGCCGAGAATGAACAAGGCAAAACCCAAGGTACCGATGGCCCGCACCGCGCGGTCGCGATGACGCAGCAGCGGCGCGATCAGCCAGCCATAGGCAAAGGAGAGGGCGGTCGCCACGGCGATGCCGGCCGCCCAGGCGATGGCCGGCGGGATGCCAACCTGCAGGATCGACCACGTGCAGTAGGCGCCGATCGCGCCCAGCGCGCCGAACGCGAAGTTCAGCGTTCCGGAGGAGCGGTAGAGGACGACCAGCCCGACGCCCGCCAGGGCGTAGACCGAGCCCAGGCCGATGCCGGCAGCGACGAAGGGCAGCAGGTTCATCGGCGTGCGTTCCGTAGGCTGCGGCGACGTTGCGGCTGCCGCGCCGCGCATGGCGGTTCGGCAGCCGGCAGGATCGTACGGCTGGCTCGTCGCGACGACCAGCCGGGCCGGCGCGGCGGAGACGACGGCCTGTCCGGACGCTGTGCGCCGCGCCGTCGTCCCGGCATCGCCGACCGGCTACTTCGCGCCGGCCTTCTCGGCGGCGATGATGTCGTCGAGCTCGGGGTCGTCGATCTCGAAGCAGTTGCCCTTGGGGGCCCAGCCACCCTTGCTGGCGACGGCCACCATGCCGGCGTGGTTGGCATTGTGCCGCTTGCCGTTGCCAATGTACCACGGCCCGCACATCATGTCCGAGCGGACGTCGCGCACGGCCCGCAGGGCGTCGGAGACGGTGGCGCGGTCGATCTTGGCCGGATCGAGTTTCAGCAGCACCTGGGTCGCAACCTTGGCGGCGAGGTAGCCGCCCTGACTGAACGTGTCGCGCGGATCGCTCTTGTTGCCGTAGGCGTCCATGATCTCTAGCCAGTTCTTGTTGTCCGGCCCGGTACCGTCCAGCGGCGTGAACTCGAGCTGCGTCCAGAACTTGCCGTCCCAGTACTTGCCGATCGTCTCGGGCAGGCCGACGACGTAGCCCGACGCCAGCGACACGAACTTGTACTTGCTGCCCATGTCCTGCTCCTCGGCCGCGGCGAGCGACTGGATATGGCCGCCCTTGGTGAAGGTGAGCAGGATGGTGTCGGGCTTGAGCGCGGCGGCCTGCAACATGGCCGAGGTATAGTCCGATGAGCTCGGGTCGATGATGACGTTCTGCACCGTCACGCCGTGCTTCTTGCCCCAGGCGGCGAAGCCGCCGCACAGCCAGTCGACCACGCCCGGCAGGTTCCAGGCGACGCACGCCACCTTCTTGGTGCCGAGATGGTCGGCGGCATAGCGCAGCATGCCGACGCCGCTCAGGCGCGGTCCCTGGTTGAACGGCACGATGTTCTTCGACGTGAAGCATTCGTGAACGACGCCGATGTCGATCACCATGACGTTCTCGCGCTCGTAGAGGCCGGCGTTGGCCAGACACTCGACGATGCTGTTGCTGCCGATCATGGCGACAACCTTGTCGTCCTTGACCAGTTTGGTGGCGACCTGCGAGGCGACGTCAGGCCGCCACTGGTCGTCGACGATGAGATACTTGATGGGCCGGCCGTTGATGCCGCCATTGGCGTTGACGCACTTGAAGTAGGCGTCGGCCGCCCGCGCCGACGCGCTGAAATCGTCAGGGCCGGTGATGCCGTTGATCGAGCCGATGGGAATCGGCTCGCCCGTCGCGGGCTTGCCATTGTTCAGCCCGCAGTCCGGTTTGGCCGACGCTGGTGCCGTCGCCAGGGCCACCATGGCGAGCGACAGCGCCGCCGCCAGAAAGCTTGCAAGACGTCTCATAAGCGTTCTCCCTTGACCATCTCTCACGTTGCATCGCCTGGGCGGGGCCAAGGCAATGCGACGATGTCTGGCATCGTCTGATCTCGGCGCGCCGATCCGCACACGTCGGGCCGGATCTGCCGGGCGGCGCGGTGCTCGCTAGGCCGGCTGCTGGATGCGCGCTGGCAGGCGCTCGTCGTTGCCCAGGGCCACCCGTCGCACCGAGTCGGTATCGGTCGGCTGATGTCCGACGTCGGCCTGCGGCGCGGGCGCCGCCACGACGCGGTTGCTCAGGCGGCCGACCTGCGACACCTCGACCTCGATCAGGTCGCCCACGTCCATGGGGCGCGAGTTCGCCGGCGTGCCGGTCAGGATCACGTCGCCCGGCAGCAGCGTGATGTGCCGCGCCAGGTCGGCGATCAGGTAGTCGATGCCGAAGATCATTTCGCTGATGGCGCCTTCCTGCGCCAGTCTGCCGTTGCGGTAGGTGCGCAGGGTCGACTTGCGGATATCGATGCCGGACACGATGCCGGGCCCGATCGGGCAGAAGCCGTCCGGCCCCTTGACCCGCAACATCGAGCCGGCGTCGGTGTCGCGCATGTCCTGCAGTCCGACATCGTTGGCCGCCGCGAAGCCCAGCAGGTGGTCCCAGACCTGATCTCGCGACACGTTGCGCGTGACCTTGCCGATCACCGCCGCGACCTCGCCTTCGTAGTTGAGGTACTTGTAGCCCTCCGGCCGAACCAGCTCGCCACCGTGGCAGTTGAGCGCGGTGATCGGTTTCTGGAAATAGGTCGGGGTCGCCGGCACCTTGTCGGAGCCCGTGAACTCAAAGAACCGCGAGCGGTAGTTGACGTGGACGCACAGGATCTTGCTCGGTGCGCAGGGCGGCAGGTGCTGCACGTCGGCCTCGGGGATGGCGCGGCCATCGTCCAGCAGCAAGTGTCCATCGCGGCATTCGGCCCAGTAGGCGGTGCCGCCATGCATGATGCGGCGCCGTTCCTTGCGCGGGCCATCCAGTACGCTCATCGTTTCCTCCTAGGGGCGGTGCACCGTATTCCGGCACCTGCAAGTCGTCGCGTGGCGCCGGACAGCCGGCTCAGGCGGTGGCGCGGCGCTGCTGCTGCGCGGGTGTCGCCCGCAGCTCCGGCACGTCCTCGGTCAGGAAGCGGTCGACCAGCCGGTTGGCCCGCGTGCGATCGCTGAACATGTGGGCGTTGGCGAGGTTGCGCGCGCCCGACGCGAGATAGAACCGCTCGTACTGCTCGTTGCGACTGGCCAGCGCGCTGCCGGCGAAATCCCAGGCGAGGCGGAACACGCGGGCCCGCGCCTCGGCCGACACGCCATTGGCGCCGCGCAGGTACTTGTCGATCAGCGGGCGCAGCGACGGGTTGGCGAATTCGGCGGCGTTGGGTGCGGTGAAATGGTTGTGCGAGCCCAGCAGGCGGATGATCTCGTTCACGCGCGGGAACCATGTCGGCAGCATGGCGCGCAGCGCCACCAGCGGCTTGCCGTCGGGGAACCAGACACCGTTGCCGTATTCGAATGCGCCTTGCTCGGCCGACTGGATCGCGGCGCGCGCGAACTCGGCGAAGCACCAGATCTCGCCCAGCATCTGCTGCGCCTGCGGCTGGTTGGCGTTGATCGCTTCGGCCATGCGGGCAGCCAGTCCATAGGCGAACTCCAGCTTGGTCTGCGCCCGGATCATCGTCTGGTGCATGATGTTGGGCCACCAGCCGGTCAGCATCACCGCGTTGTAGACGGCCAGGTTGGCATCGATGAAGACGCGGTCGCGCGGCACCTCGACGTCGTCGAAGATTACGAATGCGTCCTGTTCGTCGAAGCGGCTGGACAGCGGCTTGTCGAAACGATTGCCGTTGGCCGCCGCGCTGTCGCGACACAGGAACTTGAGGCCCGGCGTGTCCATCGGAATGCAGAAACTCAGCGCGTGGACGTCGCTGGCGTCGGGCATGGGATGGCCGGGATAGACGGCCAGTTCGTCGGCGAATGGCGCCAGCGTCGCCAGAATGCGCGAGCCGCGTACAACAATGCCATGCTCGGTCTCGCCGACCTTGTGCAGCTGCACGTCGTCGTAGCCGGTCGGCGCGTCGCCCTTGGCCTTGTCAGTCGTGGTGTGGACGATCGTGTGCGTGAGGCTGATGTCGTCGCGCGCCAGGAACTTCTGGTACTTGACCAGGTTGTCGGCGCCGGCCTCGTTGCCGTTGACCGACCACTCGTCGTGCCGGCCGGCAAATCCGGCGTAGGTGACGTTCATGTAGTCCGGCGTGCGGCCCATCAATCCGACCGAGAACTCGGCAATGCGTTCCAGCCCCTTGTGCCGCCGTTCGAGATCGGCGCGCGAACGCGGAATCATGTGGCTGACGTTGACCTTCTCGCCGGTTTCGGGATCGGGCATCAGGCAGACGTCGGCCGCCTGGTGCTGCAGGTCGAAGACCTCCGCCAGGGCATGGGCGGCGCCGGTGAACGCCGGATGGCCGACGATGTCGCTGACGCGTTCGCCGTTCACCCAGATTTCCCGGCCGTCGTTCAGTCCGCGCAGGAACTGCGCTCCCGTCCTTGCCGGCATGCTTCCTCTCCTCGTCTTGTCGTCGCGGTGGTCAGAATGTGCCAGCCGCCGCAATCGGGCGCGGCGGCGAGCACGGGGAATGGCGGGGTGGTTCCCTGTCCGGCGCCGGCGCCATGACGTCCGGCACGGCTGCCGGGCGCGACGCCGCCGCGTCGAGCGGGGCTGTGAGCACGCGTCCTCCCAAGGTCGCGATGCCCCGCCGATCACTCTACGGTGATCGGTCGCGGGCCTTGATTGGCCGTTATCTCAACATGGGCTTTACCGACGGTCAACTGGAATATCGATATTTTTGTTGACACTCGATGCCAGCCTTCCATTGTTTGCATGGCGGCGTGCGGCTGGCTTGGTCCGGGGCGCCATCCGGCCGCCGGTTGGCGCGCCACGGACGATGTCGCGGCAGCATCCACCTTGCGCAATGGAGCCGGCTCGCAGTCGTGCTATAGTGTCAATCGGCCGGGAAGTTGGGAGACCCGTCACGATATGAGAAGCCCGCAGGTCACGCAGCTCGTTCGAAAAAGCCAGACAATCGAGCCGCCGAGCGGCAAGACGCTGATCGAGAAAGTCTACACCGATCTGAAGCACGACATTGTCCGCGGGCATCTGCGGCCGCGGGCCAGGATGCGCGTCGAAGAGCTGCGTGCCCGCTATTCGGTCAGTTCAAGCACGATCCGCGAGGCGCTGCTGCTGCTGGTCGCCGATGCGCTGGTCACGGCCGAGGGGCAGCGCGGCTTCCGTGTCGCGCCGGTGTCGGTCGACGATTTCCGCGAGATCACCACGCTGCGCCGGATGATGGAATCGACGGCGCTGCGCGAATCGATCGCGCTGGGCGACGACAACTGGGAGTCAGGGGTAGTCGCCGCCTTCCACAAGCTGAGCCTCATCGACACCCGCCGCATGCGCAAGTCCGAGGCCGTGGCGCGCGAGTGGAACCTGCGCAACCACGCCTTCCACGAAGCCCTGATTGGCGCGTCGAAGTCCAACTGGGTGCGCCATTTCCGGCGCATGCTGTACCACAGCTCGGAGCGCTACCGTGCGCTCTCGCTGGCCATTCTCAACGTCAGGCCTGGCGTCGGGCAGGAGCACCGGGCAATCATGGAAGCGGCGCTGGCGCGCGACGTCGAGCTGGCCTGCCGACTCACGGAAGAGCATATCGAGCGCAACTTCGAGATGTTCTCCAACATCCCCAAGGACGTACTCGACCCCGATTGAGATCCGCCCGGCGCGACGATGTCGGGCCGCGACGGCATCGAGCGGATCGCGGCCCGTGAAGCGCGCTGACGGTAGGCGGCGGCGCGGTGGAAACGTCATCGCGCCCACCCGTCGGCGGTGGACAGGATGGCGTTGCGGATTATCGATATTTTCGTCTATTGTCGTAGCCAACGAGAATCGGAGAATCCAGGAGGTGAGGAAATGAGCGCAGTCACGGAACTCGGGTACATGACCATCGGCGTCAAGGGACTGAGCCGCTGGAAGGACTTCGCCGCCGAAATCCTCGGCCTCGAAGTGGTCGACGAGGGCGGGCCGGGCCGCTGCTATCTGCGCATGGATTCGTGGCACCACCGGCTGATCCTCGAGGAGGACGGCAGCGACGACATGAAGTCGGCGGGCCTGCGGGTTGCCGGGCCAGAGGAATTCGCCGGCATGCGAAAGGTGCTGACCGAGGCGGGCGTCAAGCACGCGGTCTGCTCGCGCGCCCAGGCGGAAGACCGGCATGTCCTCGAGTTGCTGACGCTGGAGGACCCGAACGGCAATCCGCTGGAGATCTTTCACGGACCGCACGTGCAGTTCAGCAAGCCCTTCTATCCCGGCCGGCGCATGTACGGCCGTTTCGAAACCGGCACCGGCGGCATGGGCCATTGCATCATGCGCAATCGCGATCTTGACGCGACCTATCGCTTCTATCGTCTGCTGGGCATGCGCGGTGGCATCGAGTACAAGATCCCGACGCCGGACGGCAATACGCTCGAGGCGCTGTTCATGCATTGCAACGACCGCGATCACACGTTTGCGTTCGGGCTAGGCGGCAACAAGCGCATCAACCACCTGATGATCCAGGTGGATAACATCGACGACGTTCACTACACGTACGAACTGGTGCAGCAGCGCAAGATCCCGATTGGAGTGACGCTGGGCAAGCATTCGAACGACCACCAGTATTCGTTCTATTTCCTCAATCCGTCGGGCTGGCTGATCGAGTACGGCTGGGGCGCGCGCCCCGCCACGCACCAGAGCGAGTACTACCAGGAAGATTTCTACGGTCACCAGTATCAGCCCAACGTGGTCAATCCGAACTGGGAAGCCGTCGACCTGCCGAGCGCGGCCGAATAGGATTTCGCGCGGCGCGGTCGGGCGGGCATGATCGCGGCCGTGCGGTACCGCGGCGCCGAAGCGCGCCGCGGTGGCGCCTGAGTGTTCGCGAACCGGGAGACTCCTGATCATGACGAAATACGGCGTCGGCCAGCCGGTGAGGCGCTTTGAGGACACGCGGCTGCTGCGCGGCCGCGGCCGGTTCCAGGACGACGTCAACGTGCCGGGGCAGCTCTACGCCGTCTTCCTGCGCTCGCCGCACGCGCATGCGCGCATCCGCAGTATCGACACTGCGGCGGCGTCGGACGCGCCGGGTGTCGTCGCCATCTACACCGGTCGCGACTACGCCGCCGACGGGCTGGGCATGCCCAAGGCGACGATGCCGCGCAAGAAGGCCGACGGCTCGCCGATGTTCGCACCGCAGCGGCCGGCGCTGGTGATCGACCGCGTGCGTTATGTCGGCGATCCGGTGGCGATGGTGATTGCCCAGACCCTGGCACAGGCCAAGGACGCCGCCGAGCTGATCGAGGTTGACTACGAAGCGCTGCCGTCGGTGACCTCGACCGCCGAGGCGGTCACGCCGGGATCGCCGCGGGTGTGGGACGAGAATCCCGACAACATCTCGCATCTGCACGAGCGCGGCGACAAGAAGGCCACCGAGGCGGCCTTCGCGCGCGCGCACCGCATCGTCAAGCGGCGCTATGTGATCACCCGCGTGCATGCCCAGTACATGGAGCCGCGCGGCGCCATCGGCACCTACGACGCCGGCGAGGACCGCTTCACGCTCTACGCCGACGTCAACTACCCCCACCGCGTGCGCAACATGCTGGCCAACCAGGTGTTCAAGGTGCCGGAAAGCAAGGTGCGCGTCGTCTGCCAGGACGTCGGCGGCGGGTTTGGCGCCAAGGGCTGGCAGTATGTCGAGCATCGCCTGACGCTGTGGGCCGCGCGCAAGCTCGAGCGACCAGTAAAGTGGAGCTGCGAGCGTTCCGAGGTTCTGCTCGCCGACGAGCACGGCCGCGACAACATCGGTGAGATCGAGCTGGCGCTGGACGAGGGCGGCAAGTTCCTCGGCCTGCGGCTGCGCATGGCCGCCAATCTCGGCGCCTACATCGCGTCTGACCGGCAGCTGCTGACGCCGTTCGGCATGATCGGCACCGTGGTCGGTGTCTACGACATCCCGGCCGCCTATGTCGCGATCGACGCGGTGCTGTCCAACACCAGCCCGACGGCGCCGTACCGCGGCGCCGGCCGGCCCGAGGCGATCTACCTGATCGAGCGGTTGATCGAGGCGGCCGCCGGCGAGCTGGGCATCGACGCCATCGAGCTGCGCCGGCGCAACATGATCCCGGCCGCCAAGATGCCGTACAAGACGGCGCTGGGTCCCTATTACGACTGCGGCGCCTTCGACAAGAACATGGACATGGCGCTGCAGGAGGCCGACCACGCGGGGTTTGCCGCCCGGCGCGACGAGGCGCGCCGGCGCGGCAAGCTGCGCGGCTTCGGCCTGGCCAACGCCATCGAGCAGGCGGCCGGGCCGACGCCGGAATACGCCGAGATCCGGTTCAATCCCAGCGGCACGGTGATGGTGCTGATGGGCACCAAGACGCATGGCCAGGGCCACGACACGGCCTTCAAGCAGATCCTGCACGAGCGTCTGGGCGTCGCGCCGCAGGATGTTCATTACATCGACGGCGACACCGACCGCGTGGCGTTCGGCATGGGCTCCAACGGCTCGCGCTCGATGGTGACCGGCGGCTCGGCCCTGGTCGGCGCCGCCGCCAAGGTGATCGACAAGGGCCGCCGGCTGGCGGCGCACCTGCTGGAGGCGGCCCCGGCCGACATCGAATTCGCCGACGGCAAGTTCACCGTGGCCGGCACAGACCGCAGCATCACCCTGAAGCAGGCGGCCATGGCGTCGTTCCAGCCGGCCCGCCTGCCGCCTGGCGTCGAGCCGGGTTTCTACGAGCACGCGACCTACGCGCCGACGCGCGACACCTATCCCAACAGCTGCCACGTCTGCGAGGTCGAGATCGATCCCGACACCGGGGCCGTCGATCTGGTGCGCTACCTTGTGGTCGACGACGTCGGCACGGTGATCAACCCGCTGACCCTGAAGGGCCAGATCCACGGCGGCGTGGCGCAGGGCGTAGGTCAGATCCTGATGGAGCAGGTCGTCTACGAGCCGGGCTCGGGCCAGCTGCTGTCGGCCAGCTTCATGGACTACTGCATGCCGCGCGCCGACACGCTGTGCAACGTCGACGTCGTCAGCAAGCCGGTGCCGACCGACAGCAATCCGCTGGGCGCCAAGGGCGCCGGCGAGGCCGGCTGCGTCGGCGCCCTGCCGGCGGTGATGATCGCCATTACCAACGCGCTGGCGCCGCTGGGCGTCAAGGAACTGGACATGCCGGCCACGAGCCAGCGCGTCTGGCAGGCGATCCAGGACGCGGCCAGGGCGGGCTAGGGCCGGCGCCGCCGATGGTCATCGGCAACGGCGGTCGAT
>JAHCJT010000449.1 GCA_026126245.1 Alphaproteobacteria bacterium | reverse complement strand
CGAGTGCCTGGCGCAGGCCGGCATCGATTTCGAGATCGTGCCGGGCATCAGCGCCGCCAACGGCTGCGGTGCCTATGCCGGCATCCCGCTGACGCATCGCGATCACGCGCAGGCCGTCACCTTCGTCACCGGGCATACCAAGGACGGTCAGCTGGAGCTGAACTGGTCGGCGCTGGCGGCGGCGCACCAGACGCTGGTCGTGTACATGGGTCTGAAGACGCTGCCGCAGCTCTGTGCCGGCCTGCTGGCGCACGGCCTGGCGCCGGACACGCCGGCTGCGGTGGTCGAGAACGGCTCGACCGGCGCGCAGCGTGTCGCCACCGCGACCATCGCCACCTTGGTGACGGCCGCCGCCGGCCTCGGCGGTCCGGCGCTGGTGATCATCGGCAGTGTCGTGACCCTGCGCGACCGGCTCGCGTGGTTTGAAGGCGCACCGCAGGAGAGCGACGGCGGCAAGGCCGCCGCGGCGTAGGGCGGAAGACCGCTACATCGGGGTCTGCGGGCCGACCGTGACGCGGCGCATGACGCGACGCTGGCCGTTGTAGTCGTTGATGGCGCTGTGCTGAGTGCAGCGGTTGTCCCACACCGTCATGGTGCCCGGCTGCCAGTGAACCCGGCAGGTGAACTCCGGGCGCGTCTGGTGCGATTGCAGCCACTCGATCAGCGGCCGGCTTTCGTCCTCGGTCATGCCCTCGAAGCGCACGGTGTGGGCGCGGCTGACGTAGAGCGCCTTGCGGCCGGTGTCGGGGCAGGTGCGTACGACGGGATGCACCGCCTCGTAGCTGTCGGCGGTCTCGGTGCCCTGGATCTTCATGCCGCCGATGCGGGCGTGATGCGCGGCGCGGCCGCCGGTGTGCTTCAGCCCGGCGCTGTTGACGCCCTTCAGGCGGCCCAGCAGGTCCTTCATGGTGTCCGACAGCGCGTCGTAGGCCGCCGCCGTGTTGCAGTACAGTGTGTCGCCGCCCTTGGCCGGCGTCTGCACGGCGTAGAGCAGCGTGGCCAGCGGCGGCTGCGCCAGGTAGGTGGTGTCGGAGTGCCAGCCGCCGCCGAAATTGCGGGTCTCGTTCGGCTCCTTCACGATCTCGAACAGGAACGGGTAGCCGTCCATGCCCTTGACGAAGGGATAGTGGTTGGGCTCGCCGAAGCGCCGGGCAAAGGCCATGATGTCGTCGGCCGCCAGGTCCTGGTTGCGGATGGCGATGACCTGAAAGTCGAGAAACGCCTGGTGCAGCTCCGACCACATCCGGTTGTCGAGCCGCCGGACGTCGATGCCCGTGATCTCGGCGCCCAGCGCGCCGGCCAGCGGCCGCACCTCGAACGTGTCGTAGCTCATCTGCCCTCTCCGCGTTTCTCTTGCGCCGGCTTCATGTCTATGTTTGGCGCATCGGCGGCGGCTGGAAAACGCCGGATACGGGAGGGAAGCCATGCGGAAACGGATAGCGGTGGTCGGTACCGGGGCGCTGGGCGGCTATGTCGGCGGCTATCTCGCCCACAACGGGCTGGACGTAACCCTGATCGACATGTGGCCGGAGAACATCGAGGCCATCCGCAAGCGCGGCCTGGAGCTGGATGGCGTCACGCCCGAGGAGCGCTTTACCGTCACCAAGGCCAAGACCATGCACCTCACCGAGGCGCAGGATCTCAGCAAGCAGAAACCGATCGACATCGCCTTCGTCGCCGTGAAGTCCTACGACACCGAATGGGCCACCATGCTGATCCGCCAGTACCTGGCGCCGGACGGCTACGTCGTGTCGCTGCAGAATTGCCTCAACGAGGAGCGCATCGCCTCGGTCGTCGGCTGGGGCAAGACGGTCGGCACCATCGCCTCGCTGATCTCGGTCGACATGTACGAGGCCGCCCGCATCCGCCGCACTGTCGCCAAGGGTGGCGACAGGCACACCGTGTTCCGCGTCGGCGAGCCGCACGGCCGTATCACCAAGCGGGTCGAGGAATTGCGCGAGATGTTCGCGCTGATCGACAGCGCCAAGACCACGACCAATCTGTGGGGCGAGCGCTGGTCGAAGCTGTGCCAGAACGGCATGCGCAACGGCGTCTCGGCCGCCACCGGCATGAGCAGCGGCGATTGCGACCGCAACGACGCCATCCGCCGCTTCGCCATCAAGCTGGGCGGCGAGGCGGTGCGCGTCGGCCAGGCGCTGGGCTACCAGATCGAGAAGATCCAGAAGTTCGACCCCGAGCAGCTGGCGCGGGCGGCCGAGGGCGACAAGGCGGCGCTCGACGAGGTCGAGAAGCTGATGCAGCCCGGCTCCAACATCAATCCCCGGGCCGACATCCAGCGCCCCTCGATGGCGCAGGACATCATCAAGGGCCGCCGCACCGAGATCGAGTTCATGAACGGCTACATCGCCGAACGCGGCCAGTACATCGGCGTGCCGGCGCCGACGCACGCCCGGCTGACCGATGTCGTCAAGCGGGTC
>JAHCJT010000448.1 GCA_026126245.1 Alphaproteobacteria bacterium | reverse complement strand
CGACGATCACGAACGGCAGCAGGTAGTGCAGCGAGAAGAAGCGGTTCAGCGTCGGGTTGTCGACCGAGAAGCCGCCCCACAGGAAGGTGACGATGTCCGGACCGATCACCGGGATGGCCGAGAACAGGTTGGTGATGACGGTGGCGCCCCAGAAGCTCATCTGGCCCCACGGCAGCACGTAGCCCATGAACGCCGTGGCCATCATCAGCAGCAGGATGACGACGCCCAGGATCCACAACAGCTCGCGCGGGTTCTTGTAGGAGCCGTAGTACATGCCGCGGAACAGGTGGATGTATACGGCGATGAAGAAGAACGAACCGCCGTTCATGTGCAGGTAGCGGATCAGCCAGCCCTGCGGCACGTCGCGCATGATGCGCTCGACTGAATTGAACGCGTGGTCCACGTGCGGCGTATAGTTCATCGCCAGCACGATGCCGGTGGCGATCATGGTGATCAGCATCACCATGGCGATGCCGCCGAAGCTCCACCAGTAGTTGAAGTTGCGCGGCGTCGGGAAGACGCCGTACTCGTGATGCATGAAGGTGAAGATCGGCAGCCGCTTGTCGATCCACCGGATGACGCCGTTGTTGAAGGCCGGCGGCATACCCTGCGTCGAGGCCATGACTCAGTTCCCCTCCGGCCGCTCAGCCGATTTTGACGGTGGTGTCGTTCAAGAACGAATAGGTCGGCACTTCGAGATTCTTGGGCGCCGGCCCCTTCCTGATGCGTCCGGACGTGTCGTAGTGCGATCCGTGACAGGGGCAGAACCAGCCCTTGTAGTCGCCGCGCGTCTCGCCCTGGGCCGTGCCCAGCGGGATGCAGCCGAGATGGGTGCAGACGCCGACCAGGATCAGCCAGTCGTCGTGGCCCTTGTGGACCCGGCTGGCGTCATCCTGCGGATCGGGCAGCGTATGCCAGTCGACGTCGCGGGCCGCCTTGATCTCCTCCGGCGTGCGGCGCCGGATGAAGACCGGCTTGCCGCGCCAGCTGACCTTGATCGCCTGGCCGACCTCGATGCCCTTCAACGACACCTCGATGGAGGCCAATGCCAGCGTGTCGGCCGCCGGGTTCATGTTGTTCAGGAACGGCCATATTGTTGCGGCTACCCCGACCGCAGCGGTGGCGCCTGTGGCGATGAACAGGAAGTCCCGCCGGCCCACGTCATCGCCGTGACCGGCGCCGCCCTGAATCGTCGCCGATTTGCTGGAAGTCGCCATCAGAACCTGTCCCCAATCGCACGAACGGCAGAAGGGTCCGGAAGCGAACCGGCCGCCGTCAAAAAGCGGCCGTAATGAAGCGGAAAGCCCCCCTTGGTTCAAGGGTTTGTTACCCGCAGGGGGGCGACGTTTCGCAGCGCACATGCGGCAGGATGACGCATCGCTGTGCAGCGACCGAGTGGCCGGTCGCGCGGCCCGCAGGCAACGCCGATCGCCGCGTCACGACATCGCCGGCGTTGCGCATCCGCCGACTGGTGCTGCGCGCCGCAAGAGGCTAGACGACGTCAGCTGTTTCATCGCCCGTCTTGCGCATGCGCCTTGCCCTCTACCAACCCGATATCGCACCCAATGTCGGCACGTTGCTGCGCCTCGCCGCCTGTCTCAACGTCGCGGTCGACCTGATCGAGCCGTGCGGATTTCCCGTCGACGACCGCCGCCTGCGGCGTGCCGCCATGGATTACATCGAGCGGGTCCGGTTGGTGCGGCACAGTTCCTGGGCGGCATTCCGGCGCGACCGGGTTGCCGGCCGCCTTGTGTTGTTGACAACTGCCGGCGACCGTCTGTTTCCGCAACTCGCCTTCAAGCCGGATGACATCCTTCTGCTCGGTCGCGAAAGTGCCGGCGTACCGCCAGAGGTTCACGACGCCGCCGATCTGCGCCTGCGACTGCCGATGCAGGCCGGATTGCGCTCGCTCAATGTGGCACTCGCCGCCACCCTGGCGCTTGGTGAAGCCCTGCGCCAGACCGATGGATATGCTGCCCTGACATGACCGCCCAGCCTCCCGCCGCCACAGCATCACCCGCACTGCCGCATGAGCGGCGCCCCGTCGCCGAGCCCTCGCCGCTGGGACCCGACATCGCAGCGCGTCAGGACGCGGCGCGCCGCTGGTTCGAGGCCCTGCGCGACCGCATTTGTGCCGCCTTCGAGCAACTGGAGGACGACCTGACCGGCACGCACCGCGAGCTGCCGGCGGGCCGCTTCGTGCGCACGCCATGGCGGCGCGCCGCAAGCGACGGCGACGCCGATCTCGGCGGTGGCACCATGGCCGTGATGCGCGGTCGCGTGTTCGAAAAGGTCGGCGTCAACGTCTCGACCGTTCATGGCGAGTTTTCGCCCGAGTTCCGTCAACAGATCCCGGGCGCGACCCAGGATCCCCGGTTCTGGGCATCGGGCATCTCGCTGGTGGCGCATATGCGCTCGCCGCGCGTGCCGGCGGTGCACATGAATACGCG
>JAHCJT010000447.1 GCA_026126245.1 Alphaproteobacteria bacterium | reverse complement strand
TCTGGCGTCATCGACCTCGCGCCGTTCGATCCGGGGCGGCTGCGCCCGTTCGACCCGACACGCCTACAGCTCGGCAGTACCCGCTAGCGCAAATGCTGCGTATCGCGCAGTGTGCCGCCCGTCTTGCCGTGCGTGAG
Organism: Alphaproteobacteria bacterium; assembly: GCA_026126245.1. Lineage (GTDB taxonomy): Bacteria > Pseudomonadota > Alphaproteobacteria > Reyranellales > Reyranellaceae > Vineibacter. The sequence continues at coordinate 2,331 of JAHCJT010000447.1, read as the reverse complement.
ACGTAGGGCCAGAGGCAGGCCATCCTACGCAGGAAGAATCGCCCCGCTCGTCGTCCTGAGCGCAGCGAAGGACCCTGCGGTGGTTGGTTCAGGCATTGCAGAACCGGTGATTCACCGGCACTGCGATTGACTGTCATCACTATCGTAAGGTCCTTCGCTACGCTCAGGACGACGAAATCAGTGGCTCCTTGCGTCCACATGACCGGGTGCGCCAGATCCGCCGCCGGCCAGAGATTGCCCACAGCCCGCCATTGGCGCGCCATTTTCCGGCCCGACTGCTAGCGCGGTTGCGACAAGCCCGGAGGTTCGCGATGTCCCTGACCGTGGTTGCGCGCCGCGGCGCGCTGCTGATCCTGCCGCTGCTGATGCTGGCGGCGCCGCCGGCCGCGGCGCAGCGTGAGTCGCCGCCGATCCCGCCGCTCAGCCGCGACGGCGTGCCGACACTGGCGCCGCTGGTCGAGCGGGTGATGCCGTCGGTGGTCAGCGTCGCCGTGGTGCAGAACGCGCCGCAGGAACAGAACCCGCTGCTGCGCGATCCGACGTTCCGTCGCTTCTTCGATCCGCATGACAGGAGCCGGCGGCCGGTACTGGCTGCCGGTTCGGGCGTCATCGTCGATGCCGAGAAGGGCTACGTGCTGACCAACGCGCATGTCGTGGCCAACGCCCAGCGTATCCGCGTCACGTTGGCGGACCGCCGCTCGTTCGACGCGACCCTGGTCGGCGCCGACCGCATCAGCGACATCGCCGTGCTGCGCATCACCTCCGACCGCCTGACGGCCCTGCCGCTGGGCGACTCCGATTCGGCGCGGGTCGGCGACTACGTCGTGGCGATCGGCAACCCGTTCGGCATCGGCCAGACGGTGACTGCCGGCATCGTCAGCGGGCTCAGCCGCAGCGGACTGGGCAACGGCCAGCTGGAAAACTTCATCCAGACCGACGCGCCGATCAATCCCGGCAACTCCGGCGGCGCGCTGATCGACCTGCACGGCCGGCTGATCGGCATCAACTCCGCCATCATCGGCCCGTCGGGCGGCAATGTCGGTATCGGTTTCGCGGTGCCGACGAACATCGCGCGCGCCGTGATGCAGCAGATCGTGGCGACGGGACGGGTGCGCTATGCCCGCCTCGGCGTTGCCGTCACCGACGCGCCGGCCGATGGCAGCGGCAAGGAGGGCGTCAAGGTCGAGCGCGTCGAGCCGCGCTCGGGCGCTGAACGGGCCGGGCTGCGCGGTGGCGACATCATCGTCGCGGTCGACGGTCGGCCGGTGCGCTCGTCGGCTGAGCTGCGCGGCCGTGTGGCGCTGTTGCCGGTCGACTCCGACGTCAAGGTCGAGGTGCTGCGCGACGGCAAGCCGATGACCATCGAGGTGCGGCTCGGCGGCGGGTGAAACGGGCTTGCTCCGCCGGGGCACGATTGCTGCACATCGCGAATTGGCTGTCGTCCTGAGCGTAGCGAAGGACGACGGAGAATCGCGGAACAAATTCTGTATGCGATTGCCCTGACCGCCGGGCGACGGTGCACGCCCGCGGGAGTTCATCGAGACCCTTGCCAGTCGGCGACCATGCGGGCACGTAGCGCGGCATCGGGCAACGGATCCAGCCCGGCGCCCGCGTTGTCGCGCATGTGCGCCGGGCTGCCGGTGCCGGGAATGACGCAGGTCACGGCCGGATGGCCGAGCACGAATTTCAGCAGTGCCTGCGACCAGCTCGCGCAGCCGATATCGCGCGCCCAGTCCGGCAGCTTGCGCCCGCGCAGGTCGCGCAGCAGGCCGCCGCCGCCCAGCGGCCGGTTGACCAGCACCGCAATGCCGCGCTCGGCCGCCAGCGGCAGCAGGCGCTGCTCGGCGGCTCGGTCGTCGAGCGAATAGTTGAGCTGCACGAAATCGAGCGCTTCGGCGCGCATCACGGCCTCGAGCTCGGCGTGGGCGGCGGCGGTGTAGTGGGTGATGCCGAGGTAGCGGATGCGGCCCTCGGCCTTCCAGGCGCGCAGCGTGGCGAGCTGCGTCTGCCAGTCGACCAGATTGTGGATCTGCATCAGCTCCAGGCGCTCGCGGTTCAGCAGCCGCAGCGAGCGCTGCATCTGCGCGATGCCGGCGGCGCGGCCGCTGGTCCAGACCTTGGTGGCGACGAATGCCGCGTCGTGCAGCGCCATGTCCGAGAGCAGCTCGCCGACGACGCCCTCGGCGGCGCCATACATCGGCGAGCTGTCGATCACGCGGCCGCCGGCCTCGAACAGCACGCCGAGCACCTCGCGCAGCCGGGCGCGGTCGGCCGCGGCGTGGCCGACATCGAAGCCGCGCCAGGTGCCGCAGCCGATGACCGGCAGCGCCG
>JAHCJT010000446.1 GCA_026126245.1 Alphaproteobacteria bacterium | reverse complement strand
TGCGCAGCACAAAGGGCGTGGCCGCGAGGTCGGCCGCCGTCGCACGGCTGTGGCCGGCCAGCGCGTGCGTCGGGGGCAGGGCCACAAGGTAGGGCTCGCGGTGCAGGGCACGCGGCGCCGTGCCGTGGGCGGCGTCGGCCAGCAGGGTCAGGGCGGCATCGAGCAGGCCGCGATGCAGGCGCGTGCGCAGCGACTCGTCGGCGGCCTCGATCAGCTCGACGGGCTGTCCCGCCGCCGAAAGGCGGGCCGCCAGCGCCAGCACCACCCGATCGGGCAGCGTCGGCAACACGCCCAGGCGCAACGGCCGGCGAGCCGCATGCACAGGGCGCAACTCGGCCCGGGCGCCGGCCCAGGCATCGGCGATCGCCCGCGCCTGCGGCAGGAACCTGACGCCGGCCTGCGTCAGGGCAACGCCGCGGCGGCGATCGAACAGCCGCGCGCCCAACTCCTCTTCGAGTCGCGCGATGCCGGCCGACAGTGTCGGCTGAGTCACGTTCAGTCGCTGGGCGGCCCGCGTGAAGTGACCCGCCTCGGCCACCGCCAGGAAATAGCCGACGAAGCTCAGATTCATGGCAATAGAAAACGGTTATTCTTCTCATAAAATCAATCGATTTTCCCAATGCGTGGCGATCGGTTAGTGTCGCGCCATCGGGGAGGCGACATGGACACCCTGGCAGTGCAGCCGATCGAGCGCCCGTGGCGGCGTCGGCACCGCGTCGGCGGCCGCAGGGCGGTGGAGTCGGCCACATGAGCGGCGAGCACCGGCCGCTGGACGCGAACTACGCCGCCCGTGTGCGCGACAGCTTCGCGCGCCAGCCGTTCATGGACCATCTCGGCGCCAGCATGACGCGGATCGAGCCGGGCCTGTGCGAGATCGAGGCCGGCCACCGGCCGCAGCTGACCCAGCAGCACGGCTACTTCCACGGCGGCGTGCTCGCGGCGCTGGCCGACAGCGCCGCCGGCTATGCCGCCTACAGCCTGATGCCGGCCGACGCGACGGTCCTGACGGTCGAGTACAAGATCAACATCCTGCGGCCGGGGCAGGGCGACCGGCTGCTCGCCCGCGGCCGGGTGATCAAACCTGGCCGGACGCTGACGGTGGTGCAGGCCGATGTCGTGGCGCGGCGTGGCGAGCACGAGACGCTGTGCCTGACGTCGCTGCAGACCCTGATGCGGCTGGATGGCCAACCTGACGACGCCCGCCGTGGCGCCGGCTGACGGCTTGGCCGCCATGACGGCGGTGCATACTCTTCGCATCTGCGCGGCGGCCGGCTATCGTGCCGTCTGCCCCGTGGGCGAAGGAGATGTCGATGGATGGAATGCGGTCTGGTGGTTTCTTGCGGCGGCGCGTGGCCGCGGTGCTGCTGCTGCTGGCGTCGCTCGCGCCGGTTTCGGCCTGGGCACAGAGCCCACCGGAGCCGCAGATGCTGGAGGCGCTGATCAAGTCGACGCTGTTGACCTTCAACGACGCCAACGTCACGGGCAACTACACCGTCTTCAACGCCAAGCTGTCCAAGCCGTTCCGCGACCAGTTCAGCCCCGACCGGCTCAAGGCGACCTTCCGCAGTTTCTCGGACCAGAATATCGACTTCTACGCCATCGCCGCGCTGAAGCCGCAGCTGACCGAGGAGCCGAGCGTTGACAACCGCGGCGCGCTGCTGGTGCGTGGCTTCTTCATCACGCCGATCAGCCGCGTCACCTTCTCGCTCGACTACATCCAGTCGGACGGCGAGTGGAAGCTGCTCGGCCTCAACGTCAACGTCAAACCGGTCAACCAGTAGAGGGCGGCGCCGCCGGTTCGTGCCGGCGGCGTTGTTCCGGCCGGTGCCGCCATACCGCCCATTGCCGCGACAGCAGGAGCGCATGACATGATTCCCAACACCCTGCCGCCGTTCGACTTCGGCCTGGGCGAGACCGTCGACGCGGTGCGCGACCAGGTGGCGCGCTTTGCCGCCGACGAAGTGGCGCCGATCGCTGCCGAGCTCGACAAGACCGACCGCTTCCCGCGCGAGCTGTGGCCGATGATGGGCAAGCTCGGCCTGCTGGGCATCACGGTCGAGGAGGAGTATGGCGGCTCGGGCCTTGGCTATCTCGAGCAGGCGGTCGCAGTCGAGGAGCTGAGCCGCGCCTCCGGCGCGGTCGGTCTGAGCTACGGCGCGCATTCCAATTTGTGCGTCAACCAGATCCGCCGCAACGCCAGCGACGAGCAGAAGCGGCGCTATCTGCCCGGGCTGATCTCCGGCGAGCATGTCGGCAGCCTCGCCATGAGCGAGACCGGCGCCGGCTCCGACGTGGTGTCGATGAAGCTGCGCGCCGACAAGAAGGGCGACCGCTATGTGCTGAACGGCACCAAGATGTGGATCACCAACAGCCCCGACGCGCAGGTCATCGTCACCGACGCCATGACCGACGCCAGTGCCGGGCCGCGCGGCATCACCGCCTTCATCGTCGAGACCGGCTGGAAGGGC
>JAHCJT010000445.1 GCA_026126245.1 Alphaproteobacteria bacterium | reverse complement strand
CGTCGAGAACGTCAAGGACACCTATCACGCCAGCCTGCTGCACCTGTTCTTCGGCACCTTCCGCATCACGCGCCTGACGCAGGGCGGCGGCGTGCTGGTCAGCGCCGACGGCGGCCATCACGCCAGCTACACCATCGACCGCGCCGACGACCGGCAGAGCACGGCCTACCGCGAGCAGAACATCCGCACCGAGAAGCAGGACTACAAGCTGGCCGATCCCAGCCTGCTCGACACCGTCGACGAGTTCGGCGACGGCATCCAGCTGCAGATCCTGTCGGTCTTCCCCGGCCTGATACTGCAGCAGATCCACAATTGTCTCGCCGTGCGCCAGGTGCTGCCGCGCGGCACCGAGCGCACGGACCTCAACTGGACGTATTTCGGTTTCGCCGACGATGCGCCGGAGATGAACCGCAGGCGGCTCAAGCAGCAGAACCTGGTGGGCCCGGCCGGCTTCGTGTCGATGGAGGACGGCTGCGTCGGCGGCTTCGTGCAGCGCGGCATCGCGGCGGCCGGCGAGCAGGTGTCGGTGATCGAGATGGGCGGCGAGACCGCCGAGAGCCAGGCCACCCGCGCCACCGAGGCCTCGGTGCGCGGCTTCTGGAAGGCCTGGCGCCGCTGCATGGGCTATTGAGATGGACGATCTCGTCGCGCGCCTCGTCGAGCTCAACGCCGCCTACGCGCGCGCCATCGACGACGAACAGTTCGAACGCTGGCCGGACTTCTTCGACGACCCCTGCCTTTACAAGGTGACGACGGCCGACAACGTCGCGCGCGGCTACGAGGCGGGCGTCATCTACGCCGATTCGCGCGGCATGCTGCGCGACCGCGTCTCGGCATTGCGCCAGGCCAACATCTACGAGCGGCAGCGCTATCGCCACATCATCGGCCTGCCGGCCGTGCTCGGGCGCGAGGGCGCCGAGGTCCGCGCCGAAACGCCGTTCCTGGTGGTGCGCATCATGCGCACCGGCGTCATGGAGCTGTTCGCGACCGGCCGCTATCTCGACCGCGTGCCGCTCGACGGCGCATCGCCGCTGCGCTTGCGCGAGCGGTTGGTGGTATGCGACGGCGGCCGCTTCGACACCCTGGTGGCGCTGCCGCTCTAGGTGCAGCGCCCCGCCGCGCCGGCGGCGGCGCTATTGCAGCTTGTAGAGCTTGGCCGCGTTATCGCGCACCACCTTGCGGCGGATCGTGTCGGGCAGGTGGCCCAGCTCGCGGGCGAGGAATTCCTGCGAGTCCGGCCAGATGCCGTCGGGATGCGGGAAGTCGGAGCCCCACATCAGGTTGTCGACGCCGAGATCCTCGACCAGCTTGATGCCGATCGGATCGGTCTGATAGGTGGCGTAGCACTGGCGGTACCAGTACTCGCTCGGCTTCATTTTCAGGTCGAGATCCTTGAACTGGTCCTCCCACTCCAGGTCCATGTGCTGCAGCACATAGGGGATCCAGCCGATCCCGGCCTCGCCGATCACCACCTTGAGGTTGGGATAGCGCGCCAGCGCGCCGCTGTAGACGAGCTGCATCAGGAACAGGCTCATGTGCATCTGGAAGCCGGTGATGTGCACCGCGAAGGTGCGGCGCGCCATCACCGGCGTCATCTTGGTGTAGTCCGGCGAGCGGCCGCCGATGGTGTGGAAATGCACCGGCAAGCCCGTCTCGTGCGCGATCTGCCACAGCGGTTCGTAGACCTCGTCGTGCAGCGGCACCATGTCCGGCCGGTTGGCCACGTCGATGCCGCGGAAGCCCAGCGCGGCGACGCGCTTGATCTCGGCCACCGCCGCGCCGATGTCGTGGCTGGGGATATTGGCCAGGCCGATTAGCCGGTCGGGATGAGCACGGCAGAAATCGTGCAGCCAGTCGTTATAGATGCGCAGCATCTCGACGGCCGCCTCGCCGTCGTTCAGCCGGCCGCTCGAGCCCAGCACGCCGTACAGCACCTCGGCCTGCACGCCGTCGCGGTCCTGGTCCTTCAGCCGCAATTCGGGATCGGTGAGCCGCCGGATGCCCTTCTTGCCGTCGTCGTAGAGGCCGGTCGAGGCCATGCGGTCGGAGCGATGGATCTGGCCCGGCACGTACTTGCGGCCGGCCGATCCCATGCCGTTCACGAGGCCGAATTGCGCGCCGTTGCGGCTGACCCAGCGCGGCCCGTCCGGACCGTCCTCGACGTAGGGCATGCGGTCGCGGAACTTGGCCGAGGCGTTGGCGGTGAACAGGTCCGGCGGCAGCCAGATCAGATCGACATGCCCGTCGGCCGAGATGACATCGTAACGCATGACTCGGGGCTCCTGTCCGGGAAGGCGGCGGGCAAAGCATAACCCCCCTGACCCACGGCACGACATGTGTCTGACGCAAACCGGTAGGGCGATTTTCGAGTGCTCGGCGGGACGGTGGCACGACGGGTCCGGCGCGCACGCGCGTCGGGCCCGTGGCAGGACCCGCCACCGGCGCCACTCTCGTCACGTCGCCGCGCGCGACCGCGCGGTCTCCGTCGTTCCGCTTGGCTCGGC
>JAHCJT010000444.1 GCA_026126245.1 Alphaproteobacteria bacterium | reverse complement strand
CGCCAGCCGCATGCCCTTGCCGCCGCCGCCGGCCGAGGCCTTGATCATCACCGGATAGCCGATGTCGCGTGCGATCTTGACCGCTTCGTCGGCGTCGGGAATCACCTCGAGGTGGCCGGGCACGGTCGAGACGCCGGCCTTCCTGGCCAGGATCTTGGACTCGATCTTGTCGCCCATGGCGCCGATGGCGTGCGAGTCCGGGCCGATGAAGACGATGCCGGCCTTGGCGAGCGCCGCCTGGAACTCCTGCTTCTCCGACAAAAAGCCGTAGCCGGGATGCACGGCCTGCGCGCCGGTGCTCTTGCAGGCCTCGACGATGCGCTCGACGACGAGATAGCTCTGGGCCGACGGCGGCGGCCCGATGAAGACGGCCTCGTCGGCCTCCCGCACATGCAGCGAGTCGGCGTCGGCCTCGGAATAGACGGCCACGGTCTTGATGCCCATGCGCCGCGCCGTGCGGATCACCCGGCAGGCGATCTCACCGCGGTTGGCGATCAGGATCTTGTCGAACGGCGGCTTACCCGACCGCGTCGCGGACATCCGGGCAGCGGCCGGCGTCAGGTGCCCGTCCACCGCCTTCGCTGCAGCCGGCTTGCCGGCCTTCGCCGCCGGTTTCTTCGTGGCGGCCGGTTTGCGGGCAGTCGCCATCGCCTTCTCCTTCACGGGCATCCTCGCCGTCATGTCAATGCACCGGCTGCTGCGGCAGGTCCAGCACCCGGATCACGAAAGCCAGCCGCTCGGCGATCTCCACGAGCGCCTTGTAGCGCCCCGACGCGCCGCCGTGGCCGGCTTCCATCTCGGTGTGCAGCAGCAGAACGTTGTCGTCGGTCTTGGTGGCGCGCAGCCGGGCGACCCACTTGGCGGGCTCCCAGTAGGTGACGCGCGGATCGTGCAGGCCGGCACTGACCAGCATCGCGGGATAGCGCTGGGCGGTGACATTGTCGTAGGGGCTGTAGCCTGCGATGTAGTCGCGATACACCGGCTCGGCCGGGTTGCCCCACTCGACGTATTCCGGCGGGGTCAGCGGCAACGTCGCGTCGAGCATGGTCGACAGCACGTCGACGAACGGCACCATCGCCAGCACGGCGGCGAACAGGTCGGGGCGCTGGTTGGCGACGGCGCCCATCAGCATGCCGCCGGCGCTGCCGCCCATGGCGACGATCCTGTCGGGCGCCGCCACGCCGGTCGCGATCAGGTGTTCGGCGCAGGCGATGAAGTCGTCGAACGTGTTGCGCTTGTTCAGCAGCTTGCCGTCGTCGTACCAGGCGCGGCCCATTTCCTGGCCGCCGCGGATATGGGCGATCGCCCAGACCATGCCGCGGCGCAAGAACGGCATGCGGTTGGCGGCGAAGCCGGCGTCCATCGAGGCGCCGTAGGCGCCGTAGCCGTAGAGCAGCAGCGGTGCCGGCGTGCCGGCCGGCGTGTCGCGGTGGCGCACCAGCGAGATCGGCACGCGCACGCCGTCCCTGGCGGTGGCCCATTGCCGCTCGACGATGTAGTCGGCGGGCACATGCGTCGGCACGGCGGTTTCCTGCACGACGTCCAGCCGCGCGTCGGGCACGTCATAGTCGTACCACGTGCGCGGCCGGGCCGGCGATTCGTAGATCAGCCGCAACGTGCGGCGGTCCCAGCGATGGCCGTCGAGCGCCGAAATGGTGTAGGCCGCGTCGGGGAAGCTGATGACTCGACCGGCCGAGGGATTCATGTGGTGGCCGGGCACGACGCGCACCCGCTTCTGCGCCTCGGCGCGCTCGACCAGCCACCAGAAGTCGCGCGCCGCGCCGAGGCTGCTGATCAGCACGTCGCTGGATGCCGGCACGACCTCCTGCCACGTCGCCTCGCGCGGGTCGGCCAGCGGCGCCCGCACGACGCGGAAATTGTAGTGCCGGTCGTTGGTGCGGATCAGCAGGTCATCGCCGCGATCGACCACGTCGTATTCGTGCTCGGGCCGGCGCGCCAGCACGAGCCGCGGCTCGGCCTCGGGCTCGGCCAGCGCCAGCAGGCGCGTTTCGCTGCTGTTCTTGGCCGCCGACTCGATGTGCAGGAAGCGGCCCGACGCGCTCTCGCCGATGCCGAGGAAGAAGACCGGATCGCTCTCCTCGTAGACCAGCGGATCGGCGCCGGCGGCGCCCAGGCGATGGCGATGCACCCAGCGCGGCCGCTGCTTGTCGTCCTGGCGGATGTAGAACAAGGTGGCCGAGTCGCTCGACCAGCCCAGCCCGGGTGAGCAGGCCACCGCCGCCGTGTGCACGTCGCGTCCGTCGGCCAGATCGCGGATGCGCAGGCGCAGTCGCTCGGAACCGTCGATGTCGTCGAGGATCGCCAGCCAGCGATGGTCGGGCGACACTGCCCAGCCGCGCACGGCATAGAAGCCGTGGCCCTCGGCCTCGCGGTTGGCGTCGAGGATCACTGTCTCAGCCGCGTCGGGCGCTGCCTTGACGTACCACAGCGGATATTCGCGGCCGGCCTGGAAGCGCAGCCCGTACCAGCGGCCATGCAGCCACTCCG
>JAHCJT010000443.1 GCA_026126245.1 Alphaproteobacteria bacterium | reverse complement strand
CAAGATCGCCGACGACCACAAGCTGACCGGCGCAAGCTATGACATTCTCGGCCTTCAGGACGGGGCGATTGCGGCGCGGTCGGTTCCGGCCCTGTCGGCGCTCAACGAGCGGCTGCGCCAGGACTATATCGACGACTGCGCCCGCGGCGTGCTGCGCTGGAACAAGACGATCGAGCGCACCGGCGTGCCCTTCGAGCTGAAGCTGCCGCACCGCGCCTTCAACCGCCGCATTGGCGCCTTCGCCGACGTGCGCGTCTCGCCCGAAGGCAAGGTGATCAGCGAGGCCGAGTGGCAGGCCAATGTCGACAAGTGGCTGCCGACCGACGCGGACCGCGCCTTCGTGCTGTCGCTGATGGGCAAGGCCGTGACCGGCGCCGGGCAGTACGCCCACTGGATCGCGCCACCGGCCCGCGGCATCAACAACCAGCCGGTCGACTTCGAGTACGTGCGGTTCAACTGACCGCCACGCATCAGGCCCGAAATCGCCTGCGGCGGTGCGCGCCGGCGCATAAGCTCAGCCCGCGCGCAGCGCCCGCCACAGGATATACAGCGCGACGACAACGAGAACGCCGGCGAAGACCCGTGTCAGTGCGCGGCCCTGCACGGCCAGGCGGCGCGCCGCCATCATGCCCAGCCAGCCGCCGCCGACGCCGCCGGCGATAAACTCGGCGGCGACGTCCCACGCCACCAGACCGGATGTTGCGTAGGTGATCGCCGTTGCCAGTCCGAACGATCCGACCGCGACCAGCGACGAGCCGACCGCCTCGATCATCGACAGATCGGCAGCCCAGACCAGCGCCGGCACGATCAGGAAACCGCCGCCGATGCCGAAGAAGCCGGAGGTGACGCCGACCGCGACGGCGGCGCCGCTGGTCCGCAACATCTCCCGAGACCCGAACGGCGGCGCCACGTGTCCGGCGCCACCATGGCGACGGCGCAGCATCGCGACCGCCACCACGATCATCATGCCGGCGAACAGCGCCAGCAGCCGCTGGCCGTCGACCAACTTGCCCAGGCTTGCGCCCAGCACGGCGCTGACCGCGCCCAACGCGGCGAACAGCGCCGCCTGGCGCCAGCGCACATGGCCGGCGCGGGCATGCGGGATCAGGTTGGCGAAAGCGTTGGCCGACACCGCCAGCGCGCTGGTGCCGATGGCCAGATGCGTGCCGCCGATGCCCACGATGTAAAGCAGCAGCGGCACCGCCAGAATCGATCCGCCGCCACCGATCAGGCCAAGCGAGAAGCCGACCAGACTGCCGGAGGCGACCGCCGCGGGATCGATACTCATGCTGCGGCCATGGGACTAGCCTTGCGCAGGGTGCTGCTGTTCACGCCGCCATCTCCTCCCCCGCCCGGCGCAGCCGTCGTGCCGCGGGCGCGCCGCGTTTGATCTCGGTCATGGCCGGCCATTTGCGAGGCGGCCACCCTACAAAACGACGTGGCCGGACGCTATCTAAAACATAAGGAGTCGCTAAATTAGTGACTTCTAATGCCTGTGCCCGCGCCGCGCCTCCGGGAGTCCGCGATGTCAGCCTTGATCGACAGCTTCTTTGATCCCGTCACCTTCACCGCCACCCATCTCGTCACCGATCCGGCGACGCGGGCAGCGGCGGTGATCGACCCGGTGCTCGATTTCGATCCCAAGTCCGGACGCACCGCACAGCATTCGATCGACCAGGTACTCGAGGGCGCCCGCCGGCGCGACGCCCGCATCGAATGGGTGCTGGAAACCCATGCCCATGCCGATCATTTGACCGGCGCGCAGGCGATCAAGCACGCGACCGGCGCCAGGATCGGCATCGGCGCCCGGATTGCCAGGGTGCAGGCATTCTTCAAGGACCTGTTCGACGCCACCGATGTGCTGCCGGACGGCGGCGACTTCGACGCGCTCTTCCAGGATGGCGAGTGCATCGCCCTGGGTGCGCTGCAGGTCGAGGTGATGCACACGCCGGGACACACGCCGGCCTGCGTCAGCTATCGCATCGGCGATTCGGTGTTCGTGGGCGACACGCTGTTCATGCCCGATTTCGGCACGGCGCGCACCGACTTCCCAGGCGGCGATGCGCACCAACTCTATCGCTCCATCCACCGCCTGCTGGCACTGCCGCCGCAGACGCGCCTGTTCATGTGCCACGACTACAAGGCGCCGGGCCGCGACAGCTTTGCCTGGCAGACCACGGTGGCTGACGAGCGCGCGAAGAATATCCATGTCCACGACGGCATCAGCGAAGACTCGTTCGTCGCCATGCGCACCGCCCGCGACGCGACCCTCGACATGCCGGTGCTGATCCTGCCGTCGATCCAGGTCAACATTCGCGCCGGTCGCCTGCCGCCGCCCGAATCCAACGGCACCGTCTACCTCAAGCTGCCGGTCAACAAGTTGTAGGCCGCCAGTCGTCTCCCCCCCCCCCGCGGGTCAGGGCCATCGCCTATGGCGAATTGACCGTCGTCCCGAGCGGAGCCGCACGCAGTGCGGCATAGTCGAGGGACCATCGTTCGGCAACCAGCGGCGCCGTTGTTGAAGCAACGTCCCTCGACTAAG
>JAHCJT010000442.1 GCA_026126245.1 Alphaproteobacteria bacterium | reverse complement strand
TCGACTCCGCCGCCTGACGGGTCACGCCCAACCAGGCGTCGAGATCGGCGAGCGCGCGGCTGGTGATGGCGAGCTTCTTTTCCTTGCCGCGCGGTGGTCGCTTCGCGCCGGCCGGAATCGGCACCTCGGGGAACAGGCCGAAATTCACGTTCATCGGCTGATAGGTGGCGGCGTCGGCGCCGCCGGTGATGTGCGCCAGCAGCGCGCCCAGTGCCGTGGTGCGCGGCGGCGGCGATGGTTCGACGCGCAGCCGCTCGGCGGCGGCGAAGCGGCCGGCCATCAGGCCGACGGCGGCGCTCTCGACATAGCCCTCGCAGCCGGTGATCTGGCCGGCGAAGCGCAGGCGCGGCTGGGCTTTCAGCCGCAGCGCCCCGTCGAGCACGCGCGGGCTGTTGATGAAGGTGTTGCGGTGCAGGCCGCCCAGGCGCGCGAACGCGGCGTTCTGCAGGCCGGGGATGGTACGGAAAATGCGGACCTGCTCGCCGTGCGCCAGCTTGGTCTGGAAACCGACCAAGTTGTAGAGCGTGCCCAGCGCATTGTCCTGGCGCAGCTGCACCACGGCGAAAGGCCGCCGCCCGGTGCGCGGATCGGTGAGGCCCACCGGCTTCATCGGTCCGTAGGCCAGCGTGTCGCGGCCGCGCGCCGCCATGATCTCGATCGGCAGGCAGCCGTCGAAATACGGCGTGTCGCGTTCCCAGTCCTTGAATTCGGTCTTGTCGCCGGCCAGCAGCGCCGCGACGAAGCCGTAGTACTGCTCGCGATCGAGCGGGCAGTTGATGTAGTCGGCACCGTCGCCGCCCGGTCCCGCCTTGTCGTAGCGCGACTGGAACCAGGCGATCTCGAAGTCGATGCTGTCCTTGTGCACGATCGGCGCGATGGCATCGAAGAACGCCAGATTGTCTTCGCCGGTCAGCGCCAGAACGGCCTGCGACAGGGCCGGCGACGTCAGCGGGCCGGTGGCAATGATGACCTGGTCCCAGTCGGCCGGCGGCAGGCCGGCGACTTCCTCGCGGCGGATCTCGACCAGCGGTTCGGCCTCCAGCGCCGCCTGCACGGCGGCCGAGAAGCCATGGCGGTCGACGGCCAGCGCGGCACCGGCGGGAACCTTGTGGGCGTCGGCGGCCCGCATGATCAGCGAGCCGGCGCGGCGCATCTCCTCGTGCAGCAGGCCGACGGCGTTGTGCTCGCGGTCGTCCGAGCGGAAGGAATTGGAACAAACCAGCTCGGCCAGCGTTTCGGTGACGTGCGCATCGGTGCCACGCACCGGACGCATTTCATGCACTCTCACGCCGATACCGGCGCGGGCGAGCTGCCAGGCGGCCTCGGCGCCGGCGAGCCCGCCGCCAACGATATGGACGGGGTTGATCAGGGCGCCGGACACGGCTTACATCCACATGACAGACGGCGTAGGCGTGAACACATAAGGCCCGGGCTGAGGCGGCGCAACCGGTCGTGGGACGATAATCGGCGCCAATCACAGGGGAGATCCGGTCGTCATGTCTTTGAAGCGTCACAACCCCAAGGGCGTCTCGCTGCTGGGCCGCTACAGCCACGCCGTCGAACTGCCGCCGGGACAGCGCGTGGTCTACGTCTCGGGCCAGGTCGGCGTCGATTCCAAGGGCAAGATCGCCGCGGGCATCGAGAAGCAGTGCGATCTGGTGTGGAAAAACGTCGGCGCCGTGCTGCGCAGCGCGGGCATGGGCTACAGCGACATCGTCAAGGTCAATGGCTATCTCACCGACTCGCGTTTCCTCGGCGCCTATCGCTCGATCCGCGACAAGTACGTGCATGATCCGATGCCGGCCTCGACTCTGGTGATCGTCACCGGCCTGGCCAGCCCCGACATGCTGGTCGAAGTCGAAGTGGTGGCGTCGCGGGCCTGAGCCGCAGGCGCGGCTGCACGCCTATTTTTGCAGGCAAGTGAAACGGGAATAGTCGCGCCCAATCAGACGGCAGGTTGGGCCCCACCAATTACGCCAAGCGCCGGCGTAGGAAGCGGCGTTGCGGTTCGCTGCGCGCCAGATCGAGCGCGCGGCGGAAGGCAAGCATGGCATCGTCGCCGCGGCCGGCGCGGCGCAGCAATTCGCCGCGCGTGGCATGCAACAGATGGAAGCGGCGCAGCGTCGGATCGTTGTCTAGCGCCGCCAGCGCGTCCAGGCCGACCGCCGGTCCGCGTTCCATCGCCAGCGCCACGACGCGGTTCAGCCGATGCACGGGCGAGGGGGCGGCTTCGACCAGCAGGTCGTAATAGCGCCGGATCGCGCCCCAGTCCGTCGCGTCGAAGGTGGCGGCGCGCGCGTGCTCGGCGGCGATGCCTGCCAGCAGGTGGTACTCCGACAATTGCGCGCCGTCGGCGGCCTGCGCCAGCGCCGCGAAGCCGCGCGCAATCAGGTCGCGATTCCATCGGCTCCGATCCTGGTCGGCCAGCAGCAGCAGATTGCCGTCGGCGTCGGTGCGCGTCGCCAGCCGGGCCGCCTGGAACGACAACAGGGCGCCCAGCGCGTGGGTGGCGGGCGCGGCGGTCGTGCGGTGGCGCGCCAGCCGC
>JAHCJT010000441.1 GCA_026126245.1 Alphaproteobacteria bacterium | reverse complement strand
GCGGTCACGACATGGCCGGCCAGCCAGACCAGCAGGCGCAGCGGCGAGCCGCCGGTGTTGCCGCCGCTGCGGTCCACCAGCGTGTTGCCGTTGACGACGAGCTTCACGGGCTGGCGGTCGTAGTCCAGCGCGCGCCAGCCGGCGAACGCCGGGCCCACCACCAGCGCCTTGTTCATGCCGTTGTCGGCCAGCGGCCACAGCGGATCGAGGCTCTTCCAGCCGGCGAGCCGCGTGTCGACGACTTCCATCACGACGTGGGCACTGGCGATCGCGTCCAGCACGGTGTCGGAGGCGGGCGCGGTGCGTGCCGCCGGCAGATCGCGGCCGAAGCGGAACGCCACCTCGGCTTCGACGCCCAGCATGTGCATGCTGGCGGCGCCGAACTGCGCCGGTCCGTCGACGACGTGCCTGGCCAGCAGCGGCGCGCAGGTCGGCGTCGCATCGGGAGCCCGGGCACCGACCTTCCAGCCGTCGGGCGGGCCCAGAGTCGCTGCCACCTTGTCCTGGATGGCATAGACCTCGGCGGCGTCGGGGGGCGTCGGGCCGGGCGGCGCGATCTGCACGAAGCGACGGCGTGCGTCGAGCAGGGCGGCGGCGATGCGATCGATATCGGCCGGAGTCATGGTCGTTTCCCCTTCCTTTTCGCGCGCGCGGCGGCACCTACGCCTTCTTCATCGTCTCCAGCGCCACGCCATCCTCGATCAGCGCGTCGATGTCCGCTTCGGCGAAGCCGTGTTCCTTGAGCACGGCGCGCGTGTCGTGACCAAAGGTGTTCGGCTTGCTGCGCACCGACGGCGGCGTACGCGACAGCTTCACCGGGTTGCCGACATTGCGATAGCCGTCCTTCTGCCACACCATGCCGCGGTGCTTGGTGTGCGGATGCTCCATCACATCGGGCACTTCCAGCACCGCGCCGGACGGAACGCCGTTGAGCATCAGCTCGGTGGCGAAGGCCTCGCCGTCGCGTTCGGCGGTCAGAGCCCGCAGCTCGGCCTGCAGTGCCGGCTTGTTGGCGAGACGGTCCTTGTTGCTCTTGAAGCGCGGATCGTCGGCCAGTTCCGGCTTGCCCAGCAGCTGCGTCAGCTTGCGGAACTGTGCGTCGTTGCCGGCGCCGACCACGATGTTGCGGCCCTTGGTGGGGAAGTTGTCGTAGGGCGCCAGATTGCCGTGGCTGTTGCCGAACAGCTTGGGTTTGAGGCCACCCATGAAATAGTTGGGCGCGTGCGGCTGGTGCAGCGCGACGGCGCTGTCGTAGAGCGTAGCATCGATGAACTGCCCCTTGCCCGAGCGCTGCCGCTCGTAGAGCGCCATCAGGATGCCCATACAGGCGTTCATGCCGGTGGAGAGGTCGACCACCGGCACGCCGATGCGCACCGGGCCGCTGTCGGGCGCGCCGTTGACCGACACCAGTCCGGCCCAGGCCTGCACCATGGCGTCGTAGCCGGGAAAGCCGCCCATCGGGCCGTCGGCGCCGAAGCCGGTGACGCGCGCGTGGATCAACCTGGGGAACCGGCGCGACAGGGTCTCTTCATAACCCAGGCCCCATTTTTCCATGGTGCCGGTCTTGAAGTTCTCGATCAGCACGTCGGCGTCCGCGAGCAGCTTCAGGAGCACCTCGCGGCCCGCCGGCTTCGTCAGGTCGAGCGCCATGTTGCGTTTGTTGCGGTTGATGCCGGCGTAGTACGCCGAGATGCCGTCGGCGTCGAACGGCGGGCCCCAGGCGCGCGTCTCGTCGCCCTGCGGCGGCTCGACCTTGATGACCTCGGCGCCGTGGTCGGCCAGCATCTGCGCGCAGTAGGGGCCGCCCAGCACGCGCGAGAGGTCGATCACCTTGAGGCCGGCAAGCGCGCCGGTCGATTCGCTGGAAGACATTCTGGTCATCACTCCCAAATCGTCATCGCTCGTCTCGCGACCGCCGGGCACGATGGAAGACCGGTCGGCCGTGCCTGCCACGCGCGGCGGTCATACACAGAGCGGCCGGGCCCGGCTACACTGGGCTGCGCAATGAGGCCATGACCAATCACGGGAGGCTGCGGCGCGCCATGAGATGTCGTCGGGCGATGGGCTGGTGGCTGATCGTTGTAGGCGTGGCGCCGCTGGCTGCCATGGCGCAGCTGCGGACACCACGCGATGACCGGCTGGCGCAGGTGACGCAGTGGATCGGCATCACCGCCTCGGAGACCGTTGAAGGTGGCGTCGGCCGTTTGTGGGATCTGCCGGGCCTGCAAGCAGCGGCGACCGAAGCGATGGGCGCCGCGCTGGCGCGCGAAGCCTTGCGGCCGGCGGGTCCCGAGACGCCGGTGACCCGCGAGGGCCCGATGTTGCGCTGGGGCTGGTGCCGGCGCAACGACTGCGCCGGCTTCGGCTACGTGTTGGTCGCCGATCCGCAGCGCGGCGACCTCTACATCTGCCGCAACGCCGAGGCCGGCCGTCAGGGCTGGATGGGCACCGATCCGCGCATGTTCATTCCCTTCCGCGGCCAGGTCTGCGACGCCGCCAATGTCAGCGAGTTCATCCGGTTGAACGCGCGTCCCTGACGATGCGTCGGACAAGCCGGCGGCTGC
>JAHCJT010000440.1 GCA_026126245.1 Alphaproteobacteria bacterium | reverse complement strand
CGCTACGCCGCGGCGCTGCCGGCGGCGGGGCAGTCGCCGCCCTATGCTGCGGCCGAACGCCTCTTCACGGCACAGCGCGACGCCTTCATGGCCGTGCTCGATCGCATCGATGCCCTGCGGGCACCGCTGCTGGCGATCGCCGAAAAGGCGCCGGCGGCCGGCGGCCCGCGACCGCGCTTCGACCAGGCATGGTTTGCGACGCTCGACGCCTGCGCCGCCTATGTGCTGGTCCGCGACCTGGCGCCACGACGCATCGTGGAGGTCGGTTCGGGCCATTCGACGCGGTTCCTGGCGCGCGCCCTGGCCGACGGCGCCATCGATGGCCGCATCGTCGCCATCGATCCGGCGCCGCGCGCCGACATCGATGCCCTGCCGCGCATCGAGCTGCGCCGCTGCGCAGTGCATCGCGTCGAGGGCGCGGTGTTCGCCAGCCTGGCGCCGGGCGACGTGCTGTTCATCGACTCCAGTCACATCCTGATGCCGGGCAGCGACGTCGACCTGCTGTTCAATCGCGTGCTGCCGGCGCTGCCATCCGGTGTCGTCGTGCACATCCACGACGTGCTGCTACCCGACGACTACCCGGCGGCCTGGGCGTGGCGGAACTACAACGAGCAGCTGGGCGTGCTGCCGCTGTTGACCGGCGGCGCCTACGTGCCGCTGTTCTCTAGCCACTTCACGCGCACGCGTCTGGCCGATCGCGTGATGGCCTCGGTCGTCGCGGCACTGCCGGCGCATCCCGCGGCATTCCCCACCAGCTTGTGGCTGCGCAAGGCATGAGCCGCAGCGCCAGGACGGTACCCGGGACGACGTGTCACGTCGACGAAGCCATCGTGGCGCGCCCGGCCAGCCGCTAGGATGGCGACATGAACCCGCATTCCATCGTCGGCCGGCTGCGCACGTGGCTGATGGACGACGCGCGCGACGATGCGCCGCCGGCCCGCGTGCTCGAGGCGATCCGCGCCCAGCAGGACCGCAGTGAAATTCTCGTCAGCCTGGCGCAGCTCGCGGCCGCCGCGTTGTTCAGCACGCTCTACGCCACGGCGCCGATGGCCGAAGGCCAGGTCCAGGCGGCGACGCTGGCGGCGGCCTTCGATCTTCTGACCGTGCTGTCGGGCGTCGACCTTGCCGCGCTCGGCCTGGCGCCGCTGCGCGAGCTGCTGGCGAATGTCGAGTTCGTGTTCGGGATCCTCAGCATCTACACGCTGGCAACCTTGTTCCGCCTGTTCCTGGCGGTGCGGCATCGCCTGACGCCGCTGCTGCTCTACGGCTCGGCGGCCATCGACATGGCACTGCTGATGTCGGTGATCTGGAGCTTCCACATCAAGTATGGCCAGCCCGCCGTATTCTACCTGAAGGCGCCGACTTTCGTTTACGTCTTCATCTTCGTGGCCCTGCGCGCGCTGCGCTTCGAGGCGCGCTACGTGCTGTTCGCGGGCGCCATGGGGGTGCTGGGGTGGCTGCTGCTGTTGCTGTTCGTGCTCAGCGGTATCGGCGGGCCGGCCAACCGCACGCGCGATTTTGTCGAGTACCTCACGTCCAACGCGACGCTGGTGGGCGCCGAGGTCGACAGAATGGTTGCGGTGCTGCTGGTCACGTTGATCCTGGCGCTGGCCATCTCGCGGGCTCGGCGCCTGCTGGTACGCGCCACGGCCGAGCGCACCGCGGCCCAGGACCTGTCGCGCTTCCTGGCGCCGGAAGTCGCCGAGCGCATCCGCCGTAGCGAGATGAAAATCGCGGCCGGCGAAGGCGACCTGCGCGACGTCACCATTCTCACCACCGACCTGCGCGGCTTCACCAAGCTGTCGACGACCATGGATCCCGATTCGGTGATGAAGCTGCTGCAGGACTACCAGAGCCGCGTCTGCCCGGCGATTCTGGCGGCAGGCGGCAGCATCGACAAATATCTCGGCGACGGTATCCTGTGCTCGTTCGGCGCGGCGCGGCCGACGGAAAGCTATGCGGCCGACGCGTTGCGCGCGGCCGACGCCGTGATGGCGGCGGTCGAGGCATGGAATGCCGAACGCGCGGCCCAGGATTTGCCGCCAATGCGCGTCGGCATGGCGCTGGCTTCCGGGCGGGTCGTGTTCGGCGCCGTCGGCGATGGCGACCGGCTCGAGTACACCGTCATCGGCGATGCCGTGAACCTCACCGCCAAGCTGGAGAAACACACCAAGGAAGAGAATGTGCGTGCGCTGTGCGACGTGGCGACCTATGCGCTCGCGCAGCGCCAGGGCTACGTGTCGCCCGCCGAGCGTCAAACGCGCCCGGCACGTCGCGTCGCGGGCGTTGCCGCGCCGGTCGACCTGGTCATTCTGGCACCGTGACGGCGCAACAATATTTGCCAGATTTCCGCCAATGGTGCCGGAAATCGTGCGCGGGTGCCCGGAATGCCGTCGTGGCGGCCCTGTCCTTGCCCTTTGACCGTGTAACCCTTATGTACCGATGACGGTTCGGGGCCGGCATGTTCCGAGGGTTCCCGTGGGCAATATCGACATCATCCTGATCGCGCTGGTCGCGGTTTTCCTGGTGCTGAGGTTGCGTTCCGTTCTTGGGCGCCGCACGGGCGACGAACGGCCGCCGACCCAGG
>JAHCJT010000044.1 GCA_026126245.1 Alphaproteobacteria bacterium | reverse complement strand
GCCGCCGTGACCACGCCGATGGTACGGTTCTCGCGCTCGAGGATCGGGCCCTGCTCGATATGCGCCTCGAAGAACGCACCGACCGGGCGGCCGCCCACCGGCTCGGGCCCGTCATAGCCGATGCGATTGAGCGCCTCGCCGAAGGTGACGCCGTCGGGGTCGGTGCGCGACAGCGCGTAGTCGACGCTGAAGACGCCGCCGAACACGCCGGACGCCACCATTGCCGGCGCGAAGCGGCAGCCCTCCTCGTTGGTCCACACCGCGACCTCGACCGGCGCCTCGGTTTCGTAGGCCGCGTCGTTGAGCGCGCGCACGACTTCCAGCCCGGCGAGCACGCCGTAGCAACCATCGAACTTGCCGCCCGTTGGTTGGGTGTCGAGATGGCTGCCGGTCATGATCGGCGGCCGGGTCATGTCGCGGCCCGGCCGGCGCGCGAAGATGTTGCCGACCTGGTCGACGCGGATCTCGCAGCCGGCTTCCTTGCACCACCGCACGAAGAGGTCGCGGCCCTGGCGATCCAGATCGGTCAGCGCGATGCGGCAGACGCCGCCCTTGTCGGTGCCGCCGATCTTCGCCAGCTCCATCAGGCTCGACCACAGCCGGTCGGCGGGGGCCGTCAGGGGGGGGATGTCGGGTTGGGTCACGTCGGTCGCTCGCTCATCGCTGCAGGGCTGCCGTATTTGGTACCCGTTCCCGTCGTTCCGACCAAGGGCCGCAGGAGCGCCACCTATCTTCGCTCGGGGCAGGCGTGGCGGGACCTTCTCTCCACAGCGTTGATCCGGGTTGTGGGCGCAAGGTCCCCTGACCGCGGCACGCTGTGCGTGGCTCCGCTCGGGACGACGGAAGAACGCCGTATGCGCCGGCGGCAGTCATCGCTGGGGCGGCGCCCCCAGCGCTTCGTGGCTGCTGCCGCTGATCCGCTTGTAGCCATCCGACAGCGCCACCAGTTCCTCGCGCGCGATCACGTCCTCGATGCGGGCGAACGGCTTGTCGCCGGTGCGCAGATAGACCTCGCGCAGGATGGCGTCGGGCGGGTTCTTGCGGTTGGTCAGCACGATGTTCGACGTCACCTCGCGGCGCTTCTCTTCGTAGACTTGCAAGGCCCGGGCCGGATCGCCATGCGCGGCCAGCGCGTCGGCCAGCGCCCGCGCATCGAGGATCGCCTGGCCCGCGCCATTGGAGCCGCGCGGCACCATCGGATGCGCCGCGTCGCCCAATAGCGTGATGCGTCCGAAGCTCCAGCGCGGCAGGGGATCCTGATCGACCATGGGAAATTCGAGCACGACGTCGGCGGCACGCAGGAAGGCCGGCACGTCGAGCCAATCGAAATGCCAGTCGGCAACGGCGCCCAAGAAGTCGTCGAGATTGCCGGGACGATTCCAGTCGCGCTTCTTGTAGTGCGGCGTTTCGATCTCGGCGACCCAGTTCACCAGCTGCCGTCCCTCGGCGTCGATGGCATCGCGGATAGGATAGATCACCATCTTGCCGGTCGCCAGCCAGCCGGCCCGCACCATGCTGGCGCCCGACAGGAACGGCTTCCAGCGTGTCACGCCGCGCCACATGTTGTAGCCGGAGTAGACCGGATCGCCTTCCGCGGGATGGAGCTGCTTGCGGATCACCGAGTGGATGCCGTCGCAGGCGATGACAACGGCGCCACGCTGCGCCGGCAATTCGGCATCGTCGCCGGCGCGACGGAAACGCACGGCAACGCCGTGGTCGTCCTGTTCCGCACCGGTACAGCGCCACCCCAGCCGCAGCCGGTCGGTGCCGACGCGGGCGTTGAACGCCTGAAGCAGCACGGCCTGCAGATCGCCGCGGTGGATCGAGAATTGCGGCCAGGCGAAGCCGGCGTCGCGGCCGAGGGCCTCGCGGTAGATCAGCTGTCCGAAGCGGTTGAAGAACACCGCCTCGCGCGTGGTGACAGCGACGCGGGCCAGGGCGTCCTGCAGGCCGAGTTCCGCCAGCTCCTTGACGGCGTGCGGCAGCACGTTGATGCCGACGCCGACCGGCCGGATCGCATCGGCCGACTCAAAGACCCGGCAGGGAATCCCGGCGCGCTGCAGCGTCAGCGCCAGGGTCAGACCGCCGATGCCGGCGCCAATGATGATCACGTCGTCCATAGACTACCGATCAGCCGTTGCTTCGCCACGATGTGCGGAATGTGGCGCAAAGCGCCGGGTGGAGCGCCGAAGGGCTCTCGGGTCGCCAACTCATCATGCCTCCCTGCGGCCCTTCGGGCCACCTCTCCGCCTTGGGTGGAGAGGAAATCCATCATTCCGGTTTGATGCCGGCATCCGCAATCGCCTTGCGCCACTTGACGAGGTCGCTGCGCACCAGAACCGCCAGCGTCTCGGGCGCGCCGCCGACCGGCGTCAGGCCCTGATCGCGCAAGGTCACCCTGACCGGCTCCAGCGCCAGGATGGCGTTGACCTCCGCGTTGAGCTTGGCAATCAGCTCGGCCGGCGTGCGCGCCGGCGCGAACAGGCCGTACCACAGATCGACGTTGAAGCCGGCGATCCCCTCCTCGGCCAGAGTCGGCACGTCGCCCGCCAGTGGCGAGCGTCGCTGGCTGCCGATCGCCAGCAACTTGATCTTGCCGGCGTGTTCCAGCGGCAACGCTGTGTGCAATGGCATCACCATGGTGCCGACATGGCCGGCCACGACGTCCTGCACCGCGCCGGCGGAGCCGCGATAGGGCACGTGCACCACGTCGATCTTCGTCGCCAGCTTGAACAATTCCATGAACAGGTGCTGCGGCGTGCCGATGCCCGGCGAGGCGTACTTCATTGCGCCGGGCTGGGCCCGCGCCAGCTTGAGATAGTCCGCGGTCGCATTGACCTTCACCACCGGATTGACCACCAGGACGAGATCGCCGGTCGCGACCTTGGCGACGGGCGCGAAGTCAGCCACCGGGTCATAGCCGATGTCGGGGTACAGCGGCACGTTGGTGACGAACGTGTTGGCGGTCATCATCAGGGTGTGGCCGTCGGCGGCGGCCCGCGCCGCGGTCTGCGTGCCGATGCTGCCGCTGGCGCCCGGCTTGTTGTCGACCACGACCGCCTGGCCCCAGCGCTGGCGCAAGTTCTCGCCCACCAGCCGCGCCAGGATGTCGATGCCGGTGCCCGGCGTGAACGGCACCACGATGGTGATCGGCCGCTCCGACAATCCTTGCGCGCGCGACCGTGCAATGCCGCCGACACAAGCCAGCGACGCCAGTGACGCCACGGCCGCGCGCCTGCCCAAGGTCATGTCGCCCTCCCTGCCGCCCTCGCCGCGTCGCGTCAGGCCTTGCTGTCGCGCATAGCCGCCCGGCGGCGGCGGGGGCGTGCAGTGCTTGCCGCCATCGCCCGCTGCGGGCAAACCTAGCGCCGCGCCGCCGGAAAATACAGACGACGAAAACGCGAGGAAACGCATGCTGCCGCTGCAAGGAATCACCGTTCTCGACCTCACGCAGGTGATCGCCGGGCCGGTGGCGGGCCAGATCCTGGGCGACATGGGTGCCGACGTCATCAAGGTCGAGCCGCTGGTTGGCGATCATTTCCGGCCGCAGATGGGCGGCGCCTGGGTACCGGCGATGAACCGCAACAAGCGCGGCATCGCGATCGACCTGAAGTCGGAGGGCGGCAAGCAGGTGATGTGGCGGCTGGTGCAGAAGGCCGACGTGTTCATGGAAGCCTTCGTGCCCGGCGTCATGACCAAGCTGGGCTTCGGCTATGAGGCGGTCAGCGCCGTCAACCCCGGGATGGTCTACTTGTCGATCTCGGGCTACGGCCAGACCGGCCCCTATCGCAACCGCGCCGGCTACGATCCCTGCATCCAGGCCGAGACCGGCATCATGGAGGCGACCGGCGACGCCGATGGCCCGCCGGCCCGGGTCGGCGCCGCGCCGATCGACCAAGGCACCGGCGCCTATGGCGCGCTCGGCGTCGCCCTGGCGCTGCTGGCGCGGCATCGCACCGGGCGCGGCCAGCACATCGACCTGGCGCTATACGACGTCGGCGTGCAACTCATGAGCCACTGGATCACCAACTACGGCCGCACCGGCGAGGATCCGCAGCGCATGGGCATGTCGCACACCCTGATCGTGCCGCTGCGCACCTTCGCGACCCAGACCCAGCCGCTGTATGTCGCCTGCACCAACGATGCCTTCTGGGCCAAGCTGGTCGACGTGCTGGGCCTGCGCCAGCTCAAGACGGACGAGCGTTTCCGCACGGTCGCCGACCGCGTCGCCAATCGCGCGGCGCTGGAACCGATGCTGGAGGCCGCCTTCGCCGCCGAGACCTGCGAGGACCTGCTGGCGCGGCTGATCCCTGCTGGCGTGCCCTGCGCGCCGGTCAAGAAGGTCAGCGACATGCTGCACGACCCGCACGCGATTGCGCGCCACAGCTTCATCGAGATGGACTATCCCGGGCTGGGCAAGGTGATGAGCGCCAACAATCCGCTGCGGCTGTCGGACGCGCCGGTGACGGTGCGCCGCCTGGGGCCGCAGCTGGGCGAGCACACGCGCCAGGTGCTGCGCGAGGTCGGCTACCGCGACGCCGACATCGACGCGTTAGCGGCTGCGAACGCGGTGCGCTTGCATGAGGAGGAAGAGGTGGTGCCAAGCGCACGCCGCGCCTAGCGCAACGGCGCCACGACCTGGCCGCGCGTCGGCGGCGCGGGTTGCCATCTTCCACCTCCGGCGGTACTCAGGCGCTAACCGCGAAGGAGGGAACCATGCGGGTATCCGACGTCGCCGACGGCCGCAGCGCCGCCGCCTCCAGCACCACCACCCTTGCCTACCAGACCGGCTTCGGCAACGAGTTCGCCACCGAGGCGCTGCCCGGCGCCCTGCCGGTGGGCCGCAACTCGCCGCAGAAACCGGCCTACGGCCTCTACGCCGAGCAGCTTTCGGGCACCTCGTTCGTGGCCACCCGCGCGGTCAACCGGCGGACCTGGTTCTACCGCATCCGCCCGGCGACCAAGGGTGCGCCGTTCCGGCCTTATGCGGCCAATCTCTGGCGCAGCGGTCCGGTCGAGGAAGTGCCGCTGCCGGCCGACCGGCTGCGCTGGGGCCGCTTCGCCATGAGCAAGCCCGGCACCGATTTCATCGACGGCGTGGCGACTCTGGCCGTCAACGGCGACGCCAGCATGCAGGCCGGCATCGCCGTGCACATCTACCGTGCCGATACCTCGATGACCGATCGCTTCTTCGCCAACCATGACGGCGAGATGCTGTTCGTGCCGCAGACCGGCCGGCTGCGGCTGCTGACCGAGATGGGCATCGTCGAGGCCAGGCCGGGCGAGATCGCCGTGCTGCCGCGCGGCGTGCGCTGCCGCGTCGAGCTGCCCGACGGACCATCCTACGGTTTCGTCGGCGAGAACTACGGCGGCCACCTGCGGCTGCCGGAGCTGGGGCCGTTCGGCTCCAACGGCCTGGCCAACGCGCGCGACTTCGAGTCGCCGGTGGCGTGGTACGAGGACCGCAGCGGCGACTTCCGGCTGGTGGTCAAGGTGGGCGGCCGGCTGTGGGAGAGCGACACCGACCGCTCGCCGCTCGATGTCGTGGCCTGGCACGGCAACCTGGCGCCCTACCGCTACGATCTGGCGCGCTTCAACGTCATGGGCACGGTCAGCTACGACCATCCAGATCCGTCAATCTACACCGTGCTCACCGCGCCCAGCGACACGCCGGGTTGGGCCAACATCGACTTCGTGCTGTTCGCGCCGCGCTGGATGGTGGCCGAGGACACGTTCCGGCCGCCCTGGTTCCACCGCAACGTGATGAGCGAGTTCCTCGCCTTGTTGCAGGGCGAGTACGACGCGCGCGCCGGCGGCTTCGTGCCGGGTGGCGCCCATTTGCACAACGCCTTCGCGCCGCACGGTCCGGACCCGGCCAGCTTCGAGAAGGCCAGCACCGTCGCTCTGGCGCCGCACAAGATCGACAACACGCTGGCCTTCATGTTCGAGACCCGCTACCCGCTCAAGCCGACGCGCTTCGCCATGGAAGCCGCCGAGCGGCACCGCGACTACGAGAAGACCTGGGACGCCATGAAGGTCAACTTCACGGGCAAGAAGTAGTCAGGAAAACCAGCCCTCCCCCGGCGAAGCTGGGGGAGATGGCCGAAGGCCAGAGGGGGAGCCGACGTGGTCTCCCAATCAGAGAGACCTCGTGGGCTCCCCTCCGCCGCTTCGCGGCACCTCCCCAACGTGGCTGGGGAGGGTTTGAAGTGATGCAATGGGTGTTGCGATGACCGGCCTCGACGAAACGCATGATCCGTCGCTCGTCAGCTGGGTCGAGTCAGCCAACCGCGACGACAGCGATTTCCCGATCCAGAACCTGCCGTTGGGCGTCTTTCGCCGCGCCGGCACGGACGAGCCATGGCGTGGTGGCGTCGCAATCGGCGACCAGATCCTCGACCTCGCGGCAGTGCGTCGGCTGCGGGCCATCCGCGGCGCCGCCGCCGAGCCTCTGCGGGCTGCCTCAAGCGCAAGCCTCAACACCTTCATGGCGATGGGGCCGCACGCGTGGTCGGCGCTGCGCCGCGCGCTCTCGCGCGCACTGCGCGCCGGCGCGCCGGCCGTGACCAGGCTGGCCGAAGCGCTGGTGCCGCAGCGCGACGCCGAAATGGCGGTGCCGGCGACCATCGGCGATTTCACCGATTTCTACACCTCGATCCACCACGCCACCGCGGTCGGCCGGCTGTTCCGACCCGACAATCCGCTGCTGCCCAACTACAAGTGGCTGCCGATCGCCTATCACGGCCGCGCCTCGTCGGTCGGCGTCAGCGGCCAGCGCTTTCCGCGCCCCAAGGGCCAGATCCTGCCGCCGGGCGGCAACACACCGGTCTACGGGCCCTGCAAGCGGCTGGACTACGAGCTGGAACTCGGCGCCTTCGTCGGCGTCGGCAACGCCCTGGGCAGCACGGTGCCGATGACCGCCGCGGAAGGCCACCTGTTTGGTCTCGTGCTGCTCAACGACTGGTCGGCGCGCGACATCCAGGCCTGGGAGTACCAGCCGCTGGGGCCGTTCCTGGCCAAGAGCTTCGCGACCACCATCTCGCCCTGGATCGTGAGCATGGCGGCGCTGGCGCCCTATCGCGTGGCGTGGACACGGCCGGATGGTGATCCTCAGCCGCTGCCGCATCTCGATTCGCCCGCCAACCGCACACATGGCGCCATCGACATCGCGCTTGAGGTGTGGATCGAAACCGAGCGCATGCGGCGCGAGAGCAGCGGCCCGGCGCTGCTGTCGCGTTCCAACTTCCGCGACTCCTACTGGACCTGGGCGCAGATGCTGGCGCACCACACGTCGAATGGCTGCAACCTCATGCCTGGCGACCTGTTCGGCAGCGGCACGCAATCCGGTCCGAAGCCCGATGAAGGCGGTGCACTGATCGAGCTGTCGCACGGCGGCAAGCAGCCAGTGACGCTGGCCAACGGCGAGACCCGCACTTTCGTCGAGGACGGCGACACCATCACCTTCCGTGCCGCCTGCACGGCGCCGGATCGCGCCCGCATCGGTTTCGGCGCCTGCGCCGGCACGGTATTGCCGGCGACCTGAGCGTCATTGCCGCCGCACATCGCGGCGGGGCTCGGCTTCGATCGGGACGAACCCGCCGGTGACGCGCGCCACAACCTCGCCGGCACTTCCGCCGCGCTTCCGCGCCGGCACGGTCAAGGCGCCTGTTGGTATGCGCGCCAGCAATTTCGGCCGACCCAGCACCCCGCGCCAACGTCACTTGCCTTTGCGGCGATCGTCGTCTTGCTGCTGCTGCTTTGGTGGCGGCGGCGGCGGTGGTGGCGGTGGAGGTGGTGGTGGCGGCGCAGGCCTGGCCACGGGTGGCGGCGGCGGCGGTGGAGGCGCCGACATTCGCGGCGGGGGCGGCGGCGGCGCCAGTCGCTCCGGTGCCCGCGGTGGCGGACTGGTTTGCGGCGACGGCATCGGCTTGGGCGGCGGTGCGACGCTTTCCGGTGGCTTGGGCGTGGCCACCGGTGGCGGTGCAATCCGCTCTGGCGCGCGCGGCGACGGTGGCGTCACCGGCGGCGATGGCATCGGCTTGGGCGGTGGCGCGACGCTATCCGTCGGCTTGGGCGTAGCGACGGGCGGCGGCGCGATCCGTTCCGGCGGACGCGGCGTCGCCGGTGGCACACTATCCCGCGACCCCGGGCCGACCTGTGACGGTGGCGGCGCCGTGCGCTCGGATGGCCGCGGTGCGATGACGGTCGGCGGCGCCGGCGTCGCCGGCTCGGTCGCCTTGGGCGTCGCCTGCGGGCCGGGTGGCATCGCACGTTCGGGTGGCTTGGGCGCGATCACGGTCGGCGCGCCGGGTCGCTCGCGCAGCGGCGGCAGGCTGGGTGCGCCGGCGGGCGGCGGCGTGGCGCCGGACGGCGGTACGGTTTTCACTTCCGGCCGATCGCCGGGCGGCGGCACGGCGGTAGGACCACCCTGCGGTCCGCTCGTGTGCCCGATCACTGGGCCCGGCGCCGGGGGACGTGCCACGCGTTCCGGCTTGCCGATGGTCGGCAGATCGCCCAGCCGCGTGCGCGCCACAGGCAAGCTGGCGGACGGCTCCTGCGGCGCCGGACGCCGCACGTCGGGCGCCTTGGTGCCGGGTGCCGCTACCGCGGCCGGCGCGAGCGGCGGTGCCGCCACCGGCGCCACCTCCGCCCGTACCAGCTGGTCGCCCGGCACCGGCAGCGCGGCACGATTGACGCGCTCCGAGCGCAGGAACGTCTCGGCCGGCACCACGGTGGCGTGACGCTGGTTGACCGAGGTCCAGCGCGCCTCGTCGGGATGATCGCCGCGTCGGGCGGCGAATGCGACGCGACGGTCAATGTCCGTCGCGTTGGCGACATAGGGCGCGTTCAGCCGGCGGATGTAGTCGAGCTTGGCGCTGTACGACGGCAGGTAGACCTCGCGCGGCCCCAGCGGGAACCAGCCCACCGCCGGTCCCGGCCGGCCGATGGTGACGCCGATTTGCAGCACCGGTCCGCCGACGAAGCCGACCACGGCCGGCGCGTAGATCGGCCGCACGTGCCGTCCTGGCGGCACCCAGCACCAGCGGTGGTTGACCACCACCCAGCGACCGTAGTGGAACGGCGCGAAGCCCCACGGCAGGTCGTCGACCCAGGTCCAGCCCCACGGCGGCACCCAGGCCCAGCGGCCGTAGCGATAGGGTGCCCAGTCGGCCGGCAGCCAGTACGGCGTCCACACCGGCCCGTAGTCGCTGACCGGCAGCCAGCTGCCGTAGGTGTCGAGGTCGTCGTAACCGGTGACCTCGGACGACAGGTACTGCGACGACGGCCGGTAGACGGCGACGCGGTCACGCGCCGCCCATTCCGGCGGCATCGGCGGCGGCGTCTGGTGCACGACCGACAGCACAACCGGCGCCTCGCCCGACGCGACACCGATCTCGCCCGGCCCGATCGCCAGCACACTGCCGTTGACGTCGACGAACTGCGCCCGGCCGCTGCGCACGCCGACGCGTGTCGGCGTCGTGGTGGTACCGGCCTCGATGACGTAGTCGCCGTCGGCCAGCAACCGCGCCGTGCCGCGCGGCGTCAGAATGTCGTAGGGTCGATCCGGCGGTACGCCGCCGGCGCGCACGTCGATGCGTCCCTGCCCCAGACGCAGCCGCAGCTGGGCATCGTCCAGCGCCAGCGCTTCCAACTCGGTCGTGCCCTGCAGGCGAATGCGGGTGGCCGCGACCATCAGCTCGGCGCGACCGTCGGCTTCCGTCCACAAGGCGTCGCCGGTGGTGATCGGGTAGTTCAGCACTGCCGGCGCCCAGGTCGCGTCCTCGGCGTCGTGAAACGAGACGGTGCCGGCAACATAGCTGATGCGGCCGACACGACCCGGCGGCTCGTCCTGGGCCAGTGCGACCGACGAAAAACTCAGCATCCAGACCGAAGCGGCGATCGCCGTGCGCATCCAGCGCGACATGTGTCCTCCCGAGGAACCGGCCGCTCGCGCAGGCGCCGAGGGTCAACCCGACTCCTATCGGTTAGATGGGAATGCCCGGGTGTCGAATCCATGGCGGCATGCGGTCGCGGCGCGGGCATTTTCGAGGTCAAGTGGTGTTTTTGTCAATACTTCTACTTATACGTGTGGTCGCCGCATGATAACCCTGTTGTCGCGTCAAGGCGTTGACCGCTAGGCTGGAGACGAGGAGACAGGCAATGAAGGTGGTCTATTCCGAGGCGCATGCTGGGCACGATCCGTCCTACATGCTGGTGCGCGGCGAACGGCGGGAGAGTGCCGAAAAGCCGGCGCGCGCCGATCTGCTGCTCAATGCCGCCCGCGCCGGCGGCCACGAGGTCATCCCGCCGGCCTACGCCGGGCTGGTGCCGGTGCTGGCGGTCCACACGCCGGAATACGTCGACTTTCTGCAGGTGGCGCACCGCGAATGGTCACGCTTCGCCGGCGCCGGCGCGGAGGTGGTGCCCGGCGCCCATCCCGTGCGCTACCGCGGCTCCTATCCGCGCACCATCGTCGGTCGCGCCGGCTGGCACCAGGTCGACGGCGCCTGCCCGATCGGATCGGGCACCTGGGAGGCGGCGCTGGCGGCGGCGCAAGTGGCCGTGACCGCCGCCCAGGTGGTGATGGACGAGACCCACGCTGGCGCCAAACGCCCGATCGCCTATGCGCTGTGCCGCCCGCCCGGACATCACGCCTACGCCGACCTCGCCGGCGGCTTCTGCTTCCTGAACAACACCGCCATCGCCGCCCAGCACTTGCGTGCCCAGCACCAGCGGGTCGCCATCCTCGATATCGACGTGCATCACGGCAACGGCACGCAGGGCATCTTCTATGCCCGCAACGACGTGCTCACCGTGTCGATCCACGCCGACCCGGCCGACTACTACCCCTACTTCTGGGGCTACGCCCACGAGCGCGGCGAGGGCGCCGGCGAAGGCTGTAACCTCAACCTGCCACTGCCGGTAGGCTCGGCCGACGACATCTGGCTGGCGGCCGGCGAGCGGGCGCTGGAGCGCATCCGCACCTTCGCGCCGACCGCGCTGGTCGTGGCCCTGGGGCTGGACGCCTCGGAGCACGATCCGCTGCAGGGGCTGAAGGTCACGACCGACGGCTTCGGCCGCATGGCGGCGCTGATCGCTGAACTGAAGCTGCCGACGCTGCTGGTCCAGGAGGGCGGCTATCTCGGGCCGGAGTTGGGGGAGAACCTGGCGAGGGTGTTGAGCGCGATCGGCTAGGCGCCGGGGACGACGGCCTCAACCACTTCGCCGTTGGCGGCAATCCAACGCCGCCTGCCACGGCGATTTCCACAGCCTCGCCGTCACCCCCTCCCCGCCCGCATCAGCCCGTAGAGATAGCTAGGCCGCAGCGGGATCCGGTTGACGTTGACGTCCAGCCCGGCGAGTGCGTCGGCTACGGCGTTGACGACCGCCGGCACGGCGCCGATGACACCGCCTTCTCCAACACCCTTGAAGCCTCCCTCGGCGTCGATGGTCGGCGATTCGATGTGGTGGATGCGGTAGTCGGGCACGTCCTCGGCAGTCGGCAGCAGGTAGTCGAGCAGGTTGGCGTTCAGCAGCTGGCCCTGCGCGTCGTAGACCAGCTCCTCCATCAACGCCTCGCCGATGCCCTGCGCCGTGCCGCCCTGCACCTGCCCGTCGACGATCACCGGATTGATGATGCGGCCGCAATCGTGCACCACGACATAGCCCTCAATGCTGACCCGCGCGTCCTCGGGGTCGACCGCGACGGTGCAGACATGCACGGCATTGGCCATGGTGACCAGCGGCGGATCGTAGAAATCGCAGGCTTCCAGGCCGTACTCCTCGCCCCTGGGCAGGGCGCGATTGTTCATCGAGTACGCCGTCTCGGCGATGTCGGTCAGCGACAGCTTCATGTCGGGTACGCCGGCGACGTGCGCCGCGCCGTTCTCGATCACCACGTCCTGCGCCGAGACCTCCAGCATCTCGGCCGCGATTCGGCGCATCTTGTCTCTGACCTTGCGGCCGGCGCGGATCACGGCGCCACCGCCGGTCACGGCGCTGCGGCTGGCAAAGGTGTTGGTGCCGTAAGGTGTCGCCGCCGTGTCGCCCTCAACAATGGTGACGTCGGACATCGCTGCGCCAGTTGAGTCCGCGACCAGCTGAGCAAAAGTAGTGTAGTGGCCCTGCCCGCCATTGGCGTGGCTGATATAGGCCGTCACCTTGCCGGTCGGCTCGACCTTGATCAGCGCACTGTCGAAGCCCGGCATGCGGGTGAGCCCGCGCGCGCGCCAGCCTGGCGCCCCGGTACCTGAAACCTCGGTGAAGCAGGCGATGCCGACACCGCGAAACTTGCCGTCAATCAGCCGGTCGGCCGGTTGGCTCTTGCGGAAGGCGTCATAGCCGATTGCCTCAAGCGCCTTTTCCAGCGATTCCATGTAGCTGCCGGTGTCGTAGCGTACACCGACGGCGTTGACCCACGGCATCTCATCGGGCTGGATCATATTGCGCCGGCGCACCTCGGCCGGATCGAGTTCAAGCTGGCGCGCGATGCGGTCCATCATGCCCTCGATGGCCATGAAGCAGGTCGGCTGCGCCACGCCGCGATAGGCGCCCGACGGGCAGGTGTGGGTGGCGATGGAGTAATTCTTGTAGGCGTAGTGGCGGATACGGTACGGCCCGACGATCATGCGGGCGCCACCACTGGGCTCGAGCGTGCAGCCGAACGGCAAGCTTGAATAGGCGCCGGCATTGGTGAACAGCTCCAGCCGCAGGGCGGTGACGACGCCGTCGCGCGTGTACCTGGCCTCGACGTCGTAGAGATGGTCGCGGGCATGAATCGAGGTCAGCAGCTCCTCGCGCCGGTCCTGGATCCACTTGACCGGCCGGCGCCGCGCCAGCGCCAGCGCGGCGGCGACGATCTCCTCGGTATAGATCTGCGCCTTGGTCCCGAAGCCGCCGCCGACCTCGGGGACCACCACGCGGATCTTCGATTCGCTGGCGCCGACGATGTGCATCGCCAACGCCGTGCGCAGCAGGTGCGGCACCTGGGTCGAGGAGTGGAAGACCAGCGCGTCGCCGACATGGTCGGGCAGCGCCAGACAGCCGCGCGGCTCGATCGGCACGCCGGCGACACGGCCGCTGCGGAAACGTTCGCGCAAGGTCAGCTCGCCGGCCGCCCAGTGACTATCAAAATCCGGGGTCTTGAAGGCGCCCGCGAAAATCGTGTTGTTGGGGATGTCGTCATGCACCTGGGGTGCGCCGGGCAGATGCGCCGTCTCCAGCTCGGCGGCGGCCGGCATCGGGTCATAATCGATCCGCACCAGCTCGACGGCGTCCTGCACGACGTATGGGTCCTCGGCCAGCACCACCGCGACGTGCTCGCCCACGAAACGCACCTTGCCGCGCGCGAG
This sequence comes from Alphaproteobacteria bacterium, assembly GCA_026126245.1. Lineage (GTDB taxonomy): Bacteria > Pseudomonadota > Alphaproteobacteria > Reyranellales > Reyranellaceae > Vineibacter. The sequence continues at coordinate 10,497 of JAHCJT010000044.1, read as the reverse complement.
CACGGCGCGGCCATGCTTGATGTAACCGGGGAACTCCACTTCCGTGACCACCGGCCGCGTCAGCTTCGCCAGATCCTCGCCGGTCAGCACATCGACCACGCCGGGCACGGCGCGCGCTTCGGCCGTGTCGATCGTCAGGATGCGGGCGTGGGCGTGCGGGCTCATGACGAAGCCAAGGAACAGCGTGTCGCGCGGCTCAGGCAGGTCGTCGACAAAACGGCCCTGGCCGCGCAGCAGGTATTCGTCTTCGCGCCGCAGGATGCTCTGGCCGACATAGCCGCGCGTCGCCGCTTCCGCCATCCCCGCCTCCTCAGCCGCGCATGGCCTTGGCCGCCGCCGCCACCGCCTTGACGATGTTGGCGTAGCCGGTGCAGCGGCAGATGTTGTTGGTCAGCGCCCGGCGGATCTCCGCCTCGCTCGGATCGTGGTTGCCGGCGAGAAACTCGACCGTGGTCAGCAGGAAGCCCGGCGTGCAGTAGCCGCACTGCAGGGCGTGGTGCTCGTGAAACGCCTGCTGCACGGATGCAGCGCCTCGGCGGTGCCGAGCGCTTCCACCGTCCTGATCTCGCTGTCCTGCACCGCGATGGCGAAATGCAGGCAGCTGCGGGCCGTCTTGCCGTCCAGCAGCACGGTGCAGGCGCCGCAGACGCCGTGCTCGCAGCCGATATGGGTGCCTTTCAGGCCGGCGACGTGCCGGATGAAATCGGCCAGCAGCAGGCGCGGTTCGACCAGCGCCCGGTAGACCTTGCCATTGATCGTCAGCGCGACCTCGACCTTGTCGCTCATGCGGATGCTCCCGCAGCGTTGCGCAGCGCCCGGCCGACCAGCACGCCCAGGGCATGCCGGCGGTAGCCGGCGTCGGCGTGGATGTCGGCGATCGGGTCGACCTCGGCGCCGACCGTCGCAACCGCGTCGTCGATCGCTGCTCGATCGAGCGCGCGACCCTGCAAAGCCCGCTCGGCGCCGGCCAAGCGCCGGGCTGTCGATCCGCCGCCGATCACGGCGATGCCGAGCGCACTGCAACGGCCGTCGGCGTCCAGCGTCACTCGCAGCGCGGCACCGGCCACCGCAAAGGCGTGGCTGCGGTTGGCAATCTCGAGGAACGCGACCCGGTCGCCCGGCCGCGCCGCGGGAAAACGCACTGCCTCGAGCATTTCGCCCGGCTGCAGGCAGCTGGTCAGCGCGTCGACGAAGAAATCCCTGGCGGACACGTGTCGCGTCGCGCCGGCCCGCGACACCACCATCTGCGCCTCGAGCGCCAATGCCACCGCCGGCAGCTCGGCCAGCGGATCGGCATGCGCCAGGCTGCCGCAGACAGTGCCGCGGTTGCGGTTGGCCATGCCGCCGACCCAGGGCAGCGCCGCCGCCAGCAGGGGGCAGTGCCGGTGCACCAGCGGCGATTGCTCCGCCGTCGACTGGCGCGTCAGCGCGCCGATCACCAGCGCACCATCCTCGACGCGGATATAGTCGAGTTCGCGGCACAGGTTGATACTGACCAGCAGCGCCGGCTGAACCATGCGCATGTTCATCAGTGGCACCAGACTCTGACCGCCGGCCAGCACGCGCGCCGCATCGCCGTGCTCGGCCAGCGTCTGCAACAACTCGGCCCGCGCGCCCGGCGCAGTGAAACGAAACGGCGCCGGTTTCATGCGGCGAGCGGCGTCAACTCGTCGGACAGACGGGCAAGCTCCGGCGGTGCCACGATCTGGCCGCGATCGACCACCTGCCGTCCGTCGATCCAGATCGACTGCATGGAGACGATGGCGTCGGGGTGGTTCTCGCCGCCGCCAGGCAGCCACCACGGCACGCCGAAGCCGACGGCGTTGTTGCCGGTGGCGCGCATGTCCTCGATGAACGATGTGCCGGTGACGCGCGCCGCCGGATGGATGCCATGGGTGAAATGGATGACGTGGCCGTATTGTCCGTCGGCGGCGCGCCTGAGCGCCCGGTCCATGACGCGGCGTTCGTTGCCGCCGCCGGCCAGCTCGCGGATGCGACCCTCGACGCGGAACACCAGCGGCGGGCTAAGCGGCGTGTAGTATTCGTGGAAGGCGGCGCAGACGTGGATCTCGCCGCGCACGCTGTCCAGCTCCGGGAACATGGTGCAGGATCCCGGCACCAGGAACATGCCGGCGCCCTCAGCCCGACGCGGTTTCCTAAAGCCGGGCTTGGCCAGGGTGAACGAAACGTCGGTGCCCAGCTCGTCGCTGATCCGTACGGTCTTGCCGATGGCGGCGTTGACGATGTCGTCGAAGCCGCTGTGCACGGCATAGTAACGGTCGAGATCGACCTTGCCGAACAGCCGCGCCAGGCCGCCGGCGCCCATGTCGCCGCCCAGCAGGTAACGAACCCGACCGGTCTTCATCGCTGCGTCCTGCACGTGCGCGCCGGCGAGGTAGGGGAAGGTCAGGTCGATCCATACCGCCGAACTGGACGCCGCAGCCGCCAGGGCCGGCGGCACGTAGGGATCGGCCAGCGCGCCCTGGAACGGCAGCTGCGGGATCACCAGCAGGCTGGGCTTGGCGCCGGCCACCACGGCGGCGTTCATGATCGCCTGCGCCGCCGTCATGTCGGTGGCGGTGTCGGCGGTGATCAAGACGCTCTCGCCCGGCTGTAGCGCCATGTAGTCGCGCAGCAGCACGTCGGCGGCGGCGGCAAGCTCCGGTCCGGCGCTCATTCCGCCGCCTCGCGCCGCGTATCGGCGCCGAGCATGCGGTCGAGATAGCCGTTGATGTAGTGGTGCAGCGGCTTCTCCAGCACCGACATGCGGCCGGGCCGGTAGGCCGGCGAGGCCATCGCCAGCTGCATCGACTCGATCATCGAGCGGTCCTCTTCCAGCACCGTGAGCTGGTAGTCGCGATAGATCTTGAGCGTCTCCTGAAAGCCAGGCCGGGCGAAGAACTCTTCTGGGAACAGGTGGTAGATCAGCACCTTTGTTCGGTCGACCGCCAGCGGCCAGGCGATCATCGGGCGCACGCAGTCGATACGGCCGAAGACGGTCAGGTTGGGCGGCAGGTAGCCGGTACAGGCAAAGCTGAACGGATGATCCTCCAGCCATGGCATCTTGCCCAGCAGTGGTTCGGCGCCTGGCGTCGGCGGCCCTGCGTTGTAGAAGATTTTGATACGGCCATCCGGCTCCAGCCGCACCTTGTCGTCCTCCCACGAGAACCGCGCGCCGAAGGTCTTCGCGTGCAGCACGCCTACGTGATAAAAGTCCATCAAGTTCTCGGAGATGAACTTCCAGTTGCAGTTCAGTTCCATCTCGATCTTGTTGCCGAGCCGGCAGCGCTCCATGCCGAGAAACGCGAAGTCCCGTTCCCAGCTCGCCAGGTACATCTCCAATGGCGGGGCCGCCTCGTCGAAGCTGACAAAGATGTTGCGCCGCCAGGTCGCCACCCGTAGCGGCCGCAGCCGTTCCTGCCGGATCTCGAAGCCCGGGCTGTCCTTCATGTAGGCGGCGCCCGACAGACTGCCGTCCAGGCCGTAGACCCAGCCGTGGTAGGGGCACTTGAACGAGCGCGTGTTGCCGCAGCCGTACGCCACCTCGACGCCACGGTGGACGCACATGTTGTAAAAGGCGTTGAGCGCGCCGGTATTGTCGCGCGCCACCACGATTGGCTCACCCACCACCCGGTGTGTCAGGAAATCGCCGGGCTCGGCCAGCTCCTCCTCGCGCCCGACGAACAGCCAGTCGCGCTTGAAATAGCGTTCCGCTTCCAGGCGGAAGACTTCAGGCGAATGGTAGATTACCCTTGGCGCGTGAAGCGCCTGCGCCAGCGGCCGGCGCGTACCGGCGACCGCGTGGGCCAGCTCTGCCTGTATCGGCATCCCGACCTCCCGGCATTGGCTTGCTTGTGGGAAGTCTAGGGCGGCTCAGCGACGGCGCGCAACACACCTAGCGGGGGCAGCAGCATCGTCGCAACCGCGCGGCTGCGCCGGGTCGCCGGCGGATGCAGCGCACCCTTGTTCCGGTCCGGCAAGACATTTGCAGCGCCCTCCGCTACCGTGCGGCCATGAACGATCTGACGTCGACCGCCGATCGAGCTGATCCGCCGGCGCGCGCCCGCGCGCTCGGCGCGGCGCTGGCGGCGGCGTCGGACGAGATCGAGCGCACGCAGCGCATTCCCGAGCCGCTGCTGACGCAACTGCACGAGGCGCGCCTGTTCCGCCTGCTGTTGCCGCGCTCGGCCGGCGGCGACGAGGTCGAGCCCTGGGTCTATCTCGCCGCCGTCGAGGAGATCGCGCGCCACGACGGCTCGGTGGCGTGGAACGTCTTCGTCGGCAACAGCTCGGCGTTGATCGCCCCCTTCCTCGCAGCCGACGGCGCGCGGGCCATCTACGCCGATCCGCGCAGCATCATCGCCTGGGGGCCGCCCAATTCCTGCCGCGCCCAGGCCGTGCCGGGCGGCTACCGCGTCAGCGGCCGCTGGGACTTCGCTTCGGGCTGCCGCCAGGCCAACTGGATGGGCGCGCACGGCCTGGTGGTCGAACCCGACGGATCGCTGCGGCTCAATCGCCGCGGCCGGCCGACGGTGCGCACCCTGCTTTTCCCGGCGACGCAGGCCACCCTGCTGCACACCTGGAACGTGATCGGCCTGCGCGGCACGGCCAGCGACTCCTACACCGTCGATGACGTGTTCGTGCCCGAAGCATTCAGCGGCACGCGCGAGGACCCGGCGCTGCGGCGCGAGCCCGGCCGGCTTTACGCCTTCACCATGCAGGGTATCTACGCCGTCGGTGTCGCCGCCGTCGGCTTCGGCCTGGCGCGGGCCATGCTGGAGGCGTTCATCGAGCTGGCCGACCGCAAGGCGCCGCGCTACCTCAGCCGCCTGGCCGACAGCGCCGTGGTGCAGGCCTCGGTGGCGCGCATGCAGGCGCGGTTGGATGCGGCGCGCGCCTATCTCGTCGACACGTTGAAATCGATCTGGGACACCGCCGGCGCCGAGGCGCCGATCGACGTGCCCGACCGCGCCCGCGTGCGGCTGGCCTGCGCCCATGGCATCGAAACCGCCGAGGCTGTGGTCGACTACGTCTACAAGGCGGCCGGCACCGACTCGATCTTCCTCGGCTCCGCCTTCGAGCGCCGTTTCCGCGACATGCATACGCTGTCGCAGCAGATCCAGTCGCGCGCCGCCCACTTCGAAACCGTCGGCCAGATCCTGCTCGGCATCGAGCAGAAGACGCCGTTCCTGTAACCTTTCGTCCTCACCCTCACCGCCGAGCGGGAAGGATACCTGTCCGGGCGCGGGCGGACCCTAGTCGCCGCCGCTGCCGCCGAGCACGATGATGGTCGGCTTGGCCGGCAGGCCGGCCTTGGTGATGTCGATGGTCCGCGAGTCGGGCCACGTCGCGTCGTGGCTGTCGGACAGCAGCCCGATCAGGCGCTCGACCTGGCCGCGGCCCCAGTAGTGCATCGGCAGCACGACCTGCGGCTTGATCTGGCCGATGACGTCGATCATCAGCGGCACGCCCATGGTGTAGGAACCATCGATCGGCGTCATCAGCACGTCGATGCGTCCGAGTTGCTCGAGATGCTCCTTCTCCAGCCGGTGGTGCAGGTGGCCGAGATGGGCCAGGCACAGATCGCCGATGCGAAAGCCGAAGATCGAGTTGCCGTTGCGTCGCACGCCGCCGACATCGCGCACATTGGTCGGCACGTTCCACACCTGGATGTCGCGCAACGTGACGTCGTGGTTCATCAGGTCGCGGCCGCCTTCGGCCCAGCCGCGCAGCACGTGCATCACGCCCGGCTCGATGTCGTCGGTGTAGTGCGTGCCGTGCGCGTTGTTCATGGTGACGATGTCGGGCTTGCGGCCGTAGCCGTTGACGCCGTTGTAGTCGGTGATCACCCGCACGCCCTGCGGCGTCTCGATCAGAAAGCTGGAATGGCCGACGAAGGTGAGACGGGCCGCGCTGACAATGGCGGCCGGGGCGCCCTGCGCCCAGCGTTCGCCAGTGAACCGCGCGGCCTGCACGGGCGGGCCTTCGGCGACGTTCTTGATGCAGCGCGCCAGCACCGGCGGCGCCAGTGCGGCCAGCAGGGAAGCCACCAGGGCAACGAGCAACGAACGCACGGCTACCGGCCACATGTGCGGCCTCCGAGTACGAAGCCTCAGCAATGCCGATAGTTAGGCACGGATCGTGCCAGCACGCACGCGCGATGGCAGACCTGTGGCCGCGAATCGAGTCAAATTCTCGCGCGCGGCAGGCTCGCCCTCGTCCCTGCGCCAGGACCGCCGCGCCGCCACACCCCGGCGGCAACGCACCCCTACGCCAGCCGCTTGCCCAGACGGCCCGCCAGGTCCTGGATGAACTGCCAGGCAACGCGACCAGAACGGGCGCCGCGCGTGACCGACCATTCGACCGCTTCTTTGCGCAGCGTCTCGGGGTCGACCTCCAGCCCGTAGCGCCGGGCATAGCCTTCGATCATGGCGAAATAGGTCGGCTGGTCGGCGTTGTGGAAGCCCAGCCACAGGCCGAATCGGTCGGACAGCGAGACCTTCTCCTCGACCGCCTCGCTGGGGTTGATCGCCGTCGAGCGCTCGTTCTCGATCATGTCGCGCGGCATCAGGTGGCGGCGGTTCGAGGTGGCATAGAACAGCACATTGTCGGGCCGGCCCTCGATGCCGCCCTCGAGCACCGCCTTCAGCGACTTGTAGGCCGCGTCCTGGCCGTCGAAGCTGAGATCGTCGCAGAACAGGATGAAGCGGCGCCTGGCGGTGCGCAGTACCGCCAGCAGCGCCGGCAGCGAGGGGATGTCCTCGCGGTGGATCTCGACCAGCGCCAGCGGCCCGGGCTCGCCCCCCAACGTCCTGTTGACCGCCGCGTGCACCGCCTTGACCAGCGAGCTCTTGCCGCAGCCGCGCGCGCCCCAAAGCAGCGCGTTGTTGGCCGGCAGGCCGCGCGCGAAGCGCAGCGTGTTGTCGACCAGGATGTCCTTCTGCCGGTCGATACCCTGCAGCAGCGCGATGTCGACCCGGTTGACCTCGGCCACCGCCTCCAGCGTTCCGGACGCGTGCCAGACAAAGGCGTCGGCCGCCATCACGTCGAGCGGCGGGGCCGGCTGCGGCGCCAGCCGTTCGAGCGCTTGGGCGATGCGCTGCAGCAGCGGTTCGAGCGGTTCGGTCATTATCAAGAGCCTGCGGGATCGGTTGACAAGTCGGCCGGCAACCTAGCGATAAAGCCTTGAACCCGAAAGCGTTTTCACCTATGCGCGAGGCTTCGGCCTGGGCTGTCTTGCGCGTTGCAAAGCGAAGGCGCGCGGGTATAGTCCGGCGTCCTTTGCGCCCCCGCCAGCCCGTGGCGGCCGGGGCCACCGCCCAGCAGACAGGAGCGCGGCATGTTCATCTCGCAGGCGTACGCCCAGGGAACCGGCGGCGGCGGCTTCGGCAGCCTTGAGGGGCTCCAGCAGATCCTGCCGCTGATCCTGATCTTTGTCGTCTTCTATTTCCTGCTGATCCGGCCGCAGCAGAAGAAGGCCCGCGAGCATCGCGAGATGCTGGGCGGCGTCAAGCGCGGCGACCGCATCGTCACGGGCGGCGGCATCATCGGGCTGGTCACCAAGGTGATAGGCGACAACGAGCTGCAGGTCGAGATCGCCGACGGCGTGCGCGTGCGGGTCGCCAAGAGCACCATCGCCAACATCCTGGCGCGCGGCGAGTCGGTCAGGGGCAGCAAGGATGACGACGCCGACGTCAAGCCGATCCTGGAGAGCAAGCCGGCCGGCGACGGGCCGGTGCGCAGCGGCGGTGGCCTGCTGGGGAGCCTGTTCGGCGGTCGGAAGAAGGAATGACGACATCTTCTGAACGGCCGGGCTCGCCGCCGGGAGAGCCGTCCAAGATGGCACCTGTCTCCGCCATTTTGCGAGGCGCCGCATGCTGACCCTTCCGCGCTGGCAGAACTGGAGCATCACCGCCGTCGTCGTGATTTCGGTGCTGCTGGCGCTGCCCAATCTGCTGCCCGGCGCGGTCATGCGCTTCCTGCCGGCGTGGTACGCCGGCAACGTCATCAACCTCGGCCTCGACCTGCGCGGCGGCGCGCACCTGCTGTTCGACGTCGACGTGCGCAGCGTCATGCGCCAGCGGCTGGCCGACCTGTCCGACAGCATGCGCGTCGAGCTGCGCAAGCAGCAGCTGCAGGTGCGCGACATCACCTCCGACGGCACGACGTTGACGGTGACTTTGCGCGACGGCACCGACCCGGCCAAGGTGACCGAGGTGATCCGCACCCTGGAGTCGGGCGGGCTGACCATCACCAACGAGTCGCCCACCACGCTGCGCGTCGCCTACTCGCAGCAGGAGCTGGTGCTGCGTCGCAAGCAGGTGCTCGATCAGTCGATCGAAGTGGTGCGCAAGCGGGTCGACGAGACCGGCACCAAGGAGCCGACCATCCAGCGCCAGGGCGACGAGCGGATCCTGGTGCAGGTGCCCGGCGTCAACAATCCCGACGACCTGATCAAGCTGATCAGCACCACGGCCAAGATGGAGTTCCGGCTGCAGGGCATCGGCTACCGCGGCGGCCGCACCATCCTGCGGCCGACCAAGGAGGGCTGGGATCAGGTGTGGCCGGAGCTCGCCAAGAGCGAGCGCTGGCTGAAGGAAAAGAACAAGACGCTGATCGCCGAGGAGATCTGCCGGCGGCAAGCCGCCGCCTGCGTGCCGGTCAGCGGCGGCGTCGTGGTCAGCGGCGAGGAGTTGACCGACGCACAGGCCACCTTCGATCAGCGCGACAACCAGCCGATCGTCAGCTTCCGTTTCACCACCTCCGGCGGCCGGCAGTTTTGCCGCGCCACGACCGAAAACAAGGGGCAGTTGCTGGCCATCGTTCTCGACGAACGCGTCATCAGCGCGCCCCGGATCCAGAGCGAGATCTGCGGCGGCAGCGGCATCATCACCGGCAGCTTCACCACCCAGCAGACCAACGATCTCGCGCTGCAGCTGCGCTCCGGCGCCCTGCCCGCGACGCTCACCGTGATCGAGCGCCGCACCGTGGGCGCCGACCTCGGCGCCGACTCGATCCGTGCCGGCACCATCGCCGCCATCGTCGGTACCGCGCTGGTCGTGCTGTTCATGGTCCTGTCCTATGGACCGGTGTTCGGCGGCTTCGCCAACGTCGCCATGGCGGTCAACCTGCTGATGGTCTTCGCCGGCATGTCGGTGCTGGGCGCGTCGCTCACGCTGCCCGGTATCGCCGGCCTGGTGTTGACGGTGGGCATGGCGGTCGATTCCAACGTGCTGATCTACGAGCGCGTGCGCGAGGAACAGGCGCTGGGCCGGCCGGCGATCTCGGCGCTCACCGCCGGCTACGAGCGGGCGCTGTCGGCGATCATCGACGCCAACCTCACGACGCTGATCGCCGGCGTGCTGATGTTCGGCTTCGGCTCGGGGCCGATCAAGGGCTTCGCCACCACGCTGTCGCTGGGCCTGCTGACGTCGATGTTCAGCTCGACCATCTTCACACGCATGATCCTGGGCGTCTGGCTGCGCTGGCGCCGCCCCCGCGAGCTGGTGATCTGAGGCAGCGATGTTCAAACCCATCCGCCTGCTGCCCGGCAAGACCAACTTCGACTTCCTGGGCATTCGCGTTCCGGCGCTGATCATTTCGACGCTGATCAACGTCGCGTCAGTCGTGCTGGTGATCGTGGTCGGGCTGAATTTCGGCATCGACTTCCGCGGCGGCATCGCCATCGAGGCGAAGGCGCTGAAGGGCGACGCCGATCTCGCCGAGACCAGGCGCATCACCGCCGGCCTCGGGCTCGGCGAAGTCACGCTGCAGGAGTTCGGCGCCAAGGACACCATCCTGATCCGCATCCAGCGCCAGGACGGCGGTCCGGCCTGCGTCGCCAACGCCAGCCGCCTGCTCGCCAAGGCGATGGGCGCCGGCTGGAGCATCAAGCCGTCGGCCGACGCCAAGTCCGCCAATCTCGAGATTGCCGCCCCCGGCCGCATCTCCGACGAGCAGGCGCGCACCGCCGCCACCAGCATCGGCCTGTCCGACAACCTGGTGCGCGCCGGACCGTCGCCGGCCGTCGTGGCGATGGAGCGCGAGCAGCAGGACGAATGGTGCCAGCAGGTCGCGATCCTGGTGGCGAGGGACGCGCTCTCGAGCGCCTACGAGTTCCGCCGCACCGAGTCGGTCGGCCCCAAGATCGGCAGCGAATTGCTGACTACCGGCCTGATCTCGGTCGGCCTGACCCTGGCGGCGATCGCGCTCTACGTCTGGGTGCGCTTCGAATGGCAGTTCGGCGTCGGCGCGCTGATCGCGCTGGTGCACGACGTGCTGAGCACCGTCGGCCTGTTTGCGATCACGCAGCTCGAATTCAACCTGACGGCGCTGGCCGCGCTGCTGACCATCGCCGGCTACTCGATCAACGACACCGTCGTGGTGTTCGACCGGATCCGCGAGAACCTGCGCAAGTTCAAGCGCATGGAGCTGAACGAGCTGCTCAACGTGTCGATCAATGAGACGCTGTCGCGCACGATCCTGACGGGCTGCACG
>JAHCJT010000439.1 GCA_026126245.1 Alphaproteobacteria bacterium | reverse complement strand
GGCGTCCGGCACGCCGACGCCGGGCCACGCGGGCGACGTGCGGCCGCTCGGGTCGACGCACTCCAGCGGTCCGCCGCCCAGCGTGGCCGCGGCGCCGCCGAGTGGTGCCGACGGATCGCCCGACCACGTCTACAACAGCGCCCTGGCCGCTATGCGAGAGGGCAACTATGCCGGCGCCGAACGCGGCTTCCGCGACTTCCTGGCGCGCTATCCACGGCATCCTTCGGCCGCCAACGCGCAATATTGGCTGGGCGAGACGTTCTACGTGCGCAAGGACTACGCGAACGCCGCGGCGGCCTATGCCGCCGGGTTCAGGACCTACCGCAACAGCGCCGTCGGGCCGGACAACCTGCTGAAGCTTGGCATGTCCCTGCAAGCCAGTGGCAAGTCGGCCGATGCCTGCACGGTCTATGGACAATTCAATCAAGTCTACCCGCACGCCCCTGACGCGCTCAAACGCCGCATCGTCGCCGAGCGTCAGCGCAGCCGCTGCGGCTGACCCGGTCCGTCGCGGCGAACGCGAACGGTCATCGCAAATCCTCGCTGTTGGCGCTGGCGAGGGAGGCATGACGGACGCATGATCCGGCATGCCTCGACCTGCGCCGACCTCCGACATCGAACCGGTCGCGGCCATCGAGTTCAGCGATCTGATGCGGCCGTTCGCACCCTTCGAGGCACGTCCCGTCGTGGCGCTGGCGGTCTCTGGCGGGCGCGACTCGCGGGCTCTGGCGCTGTTGGCGCGGGCATGGGCGGCGCGCCGCCGCGGCAAGGCGGTGGCGCTGGTGGTCGACCACGGACTGCGCCCGGAGTCAGCAGCCGAAGCACGGCAAACATGCGACTGGCTGACGACACGCGCCATCGAGAGCCACATCCTGCCGTGGCGGCCGGCGGCTGGTCTGCGCAGCGGCCTGCAGGCGGCCGCGCGCGCGGCGCGGTACGAACTTCTGCTGGCATGGTGCCGAAGGCACGGCGTTCTGCACCTGCTGACGGCGCATCAGGCCGACGATCAGGCGGAAACCTACGTCTTGCGGGCGGCGCGGGGCAGCGGCCCCGCTGGTCTGGCGGGCATGTCGGCGATCGTCGAGTTCCCCGAGGCGCGGGTATTGCGGCCGTTGCTGGCGGTATCCCGCGCGCGCCTGACGGCTACCCTGCAGACGCGCGGTGAAACCTGGATCGATGATCCCTCCAACGTCGACGTGCGCTTTGCACGTGCCCGATTGCGTCGCGAGGGACTGGCGGGGGGGCACCTGGCGGCGCTGCGGCGGGCCAGGTCGTTCGCGCGTCAACGGATGAGTGAGGACCTTCGCCTGGCGGCGGCGCTCGCCGACTGTGCCATGCCGCACCCGCTGGGCGGCGTCGTGATCGACCCGGCCGCCTGGCTGGCCTTGTCAGAAGGCCTGGCGGTGGCGGTGCTGGGTTCGGTGGTCGCGACCGTCGCGGGCGGCGACTATCCGCCGCGTCAGGCACGGACGCTGGGCGTGGTCAAGCGCCTGCGCCAGGTGGCGACGCAACCGTCGCGGCCACCGGCCGGCCTGACCCTGGGCGGCTGCCGCATCCTGTGGCGAGGCGGCGGGTGGCTGGTTGTCCGCGAGCCGGCGTCGGTGTCCGGGGATCGCCCGGCCGGCCCCACCGCCGGCGCGCGTTGGGACGGACGGTTCGTGGGCCGCGACGGGAATTCCGACCGCCTTTGGCCCTGGTCGGCGCCGGGTCGGTCGGCTTCCGGCCCATCTCAATTGGGCAGTGCGGGCGAGACGTGGGGGCGGGCATGGCCTGCGACGACGGGCCTGGCGGTCCTGCGCGCCGGCCTGCCGGCCGGCGGCCAATTCTCGGCGTGGGCGATGGAAGGCGCGCTTGGCGTACCGGCAACTGCCGGGAAAGCGGCGCTGGCGGCGCCGCAAGCCTGTTTCCGGCCCCTTCGCCCGCTCGCGCCAGGACCATTTTTCCCTTGTTTTGGCGCCGCTAAGGGCCAAATAGTGAACCCATAGGCAACAGCGCCACCGAGAGATTGCCTTCTCGGATGTGCCAACCGGACGGACGCCGTGAACCTTTTCAATCGCAACGCCGCCTTGTGGGTCGTCATCCTGTTGCTTCTGGCGCTGCTGTACACCGTTTTTCAGGGTGGCGTCGGCGGCAGCCGGTCCTCGGCGATGGCCTATTCGGAGTTTTTGCGGCTCACGGAAAGCGAGCAGGTGTCCGAGGTCAGAATCCTCGGCAACTCGATCACCGGCACGACCAAGGACGGCCGTACCTTCACGACCTACGCCCCGTTCGATCCCGATCTGATCAACCGGCTGCGGGGCAAGGTCGACCGGATTTCGGCGGGACCGGCCGACGATGGCGTCAACGTCGGCAGCGTCCTAATCAACTGGCTGCCGCTGCTGATCCTGGTCGGCGTTTACGTGTTCTTCATGCGCCAGATGCAGGGCAACGGTCGCGGCGGCGCCATGGGCTTCGGCAAGAGCCGCGCCCGCCTGCTGACCGAAAAGCATGGCCGCGTCACGTTCGACGATGTGGCCGGTATCGAGGAGGCCAAGGGCGAGCTCGAAGAGATCGTCGATTTCCTCAAGGACCCACAGAAAGTCCAGCGTCTGGGCGGCAAGAT
>JAHCJT010000438.1 GCA_026126245.1 Alphaproteobacteria bacterium | reverse complement strand
ATTTCGCCGGCATAGCGCACGCCTCCTCAGGTTTAGTTCGGCGGCGCCTCTGGCTGAGGCACCAGCCGCTCACGTGACGCGTTGCTTGCCATCGTGGCCAAGAGGCTCAGCAGTATTGAGTCGGAAGACCGTCCGGTGTGCGGTGGCCGGTTGCGTGCCGCCCCCCGAGCGTGATGTGAACTTCGGATGCGAGCAGTCAACGCGCTCCGTGCTGCGATCTCTCCGCTCCCATGCAGGCGTCGCTTCACCGGGTCTGGAACCGCACGGAGAAGGTACTCATACTATCGCCTCCTGCTCTCGCGTGTGGTCTAGCGATCAAAACTGCTAGCTGAACGCCTGCCGACCACTGACAACGCGTTGAATCGGGAGGAGCCTGGACAAGTGAATACCGAGTCGACACGGTCAACAGCCGCTGAGAAAACTTGGCACCTGAGAAGCCACTTTGCCCAGAAAGCCCGCCTCCCGCCCATGGCGCGGTCACCAGGTCACCAACGAAGCCCGGTAAACGTGGCCGTTTTCCCGACCGCGCGAGGTCGCGCGAGAATAGCAAGTAAGAGGTAGTGGCGGAGAGGGTGGGATTCGAACCCACGGTACCCTTGCGGGCACAACGGTTTTCGAGACCGCCCCGATCGACCACTCTGGCACCTCTCCGCAGCCCCGGCGGGGCACCGGGCGCGCGGGTTATATCGGTGGCCACGGAGAGGAGCAAGCGCGACGGCGGCCAGGGGCTCGCCCGGCCGGCATCGACCACGGGCCGGTCGGGTTCACTCAAGTGCTTGTGATCGAACGGTAATCCGCCGCTGCCGCGGCCTGTCGGCGGGATTGCGCAAGCGGCCGAAGGCCGCCGTCGCCGGCCGCCACGGTCGCGTTGACTCCGGGGCGCGCGCGCGTATATTGCGCCGCCTCAGCACGGCGGGCCTGCAGCCCGCTGTTTCGATTTTCGGGCCTTCAGCGCGCCCCGACCGCTTCGCGGCGCGCACCGCCGGCCCCGACAGGATGGCGACGATGTATGCGGTGATTCGCACGGGCGGCAAGCAGTACCGGGTGGCCGCCAACGAGGTGCTGACCGTCGACCGGCTGGCCGGCGAGCAGGGCGCCGCGGTCGAGTTCGGCGACGTGCTGGCGGTCGGCGGCGAGGACGGCGTCAAGGTCGGCGCGCCGACCGTGGCCGGCGCCAGGGTGACCGCCTCGATCGTCGAGCAGGTCAAGGGCGACACCATCCTCGTCTTCAAGAAGCGGCGCCGGCAGAACTCGCGGCGCAAGAACGGCCATCGTCAACTCATGACGAAGGTCAAGATCGAGAGCATCGTCGCCTGAGGCGAGAGCCCGGCGCGCGGATTTCGGAGTATCGGCAATGGCACACAAGAAGGCAGGCGGCTCGTCGCGCAACGGGCGCGATTCGGAGAGCAAGCGGCTGGGCGTCAAGCGCTTCGGCGACCAGGCCGTGCTGGCCGGCAACGTGCTGGTGCGCCAGCGCGGCACCAAGATGGCGGCCGGCCGCAACGTCGGCGTCGGCCGCGACCACACGCTGTTCGCGCTGGTCGACGGCAAGGTGAAGTTCGCCACCAAATCGGGCGGCAAGGTGTTCGTCAGCGTGGAACCGGCGCCGCAGCCGCCGCTGGCGGCCGAATAGCCGTTCCCCGCCCGCAACCGATCGCCGAGGGGGAATGGCTCGCCATTCCCCCTCTTTGTTTGTCCGGATACAAGCCGATGAAATTCCTCGACCAGGCCAAGGTGTTCGTGCAGAGCGGCGCGGGCGGGCCGGGCTGCGTCAGCTTCCGGCGCGAGAAGTTCATCGAGTTCGGCGGACCCGACGGCGGTGACGGCGGCCGCGGCGGCGACGTGGTGCTGGAATGCGTCGACGGGCTGAACACGCTGATCGACTACCGCTATGCACAGCATTTCAAGGCCGAGCGCGGCCAGCACGGCATGGGCAGCGACCGCACCGGCGCGCGCGGCAAGGACGTGGTGCTGCGCCTGCCGCGCGGCACGCAGGTCTTCGCCGAGGACGGCGAGACGCTGCTTGCCGACCTCACGCGGGTCGGCCAGCGCGTCGTGCTGCTGGAGGGCGGTGCCGGCGGCGCCGGCAACACGCGCTACAAGTCCTCGACCAACCGCGCGCCGCGCCGTTTCGGGCCGGGCACGCCGGGCCAGGAGATGTGGCTGTGGCTGCGCCTGAAGCTGATCGCCGACGCCGGACTCGTCGGCCTGCCCAACGCCGGCAAGTCGACCTTCCTGGCGGCGGTGTCGCGGGCCAAGCCGAAGATCGCCGACTATCCCTTCACCACCCTGCATCCCGGCCTGGGCGTGGTGCGCGTCGATGACGGCGAGTTCGTGCTGGCCGACATCCCCGGCCTGATCGAGGGCGCCAGCGACGGGGCCGGCCTGGGCACGCGCTTCCTCGGCCACGTCGAGCGCTGCGGCGCGCTGCTGCACCTGATCGACGCCACGCAGGATGACGTGGTGACCGCCTATCGCACGGTGCGGGCCGAGCTCAAGGCCTACGGCCACGGCCTGGCGCAGAAGAAGGAGATCGTGGCGCTCAACAAGATCGATGCGCTGTCGGCGGACGACGCTGAAGCGAAGCGCGCGGTGCTGGCCAAGGCGTGCCGCACGACTGTGCACCTGATTTCCGGCGCCGCCGGTATCGGGCTGGTGCCTGTGCTGC
>JAHCJT010000437.1 GCA_026126245.1 Alphaproteobacteria bacterium | reverse complement strand
CCGTCGTGTGCCGGCATCGTCGGGGTGCCGGCAGGCGGTCGCGGCGGCCGGGCCGCCGGTTGGCGGGCATGCTTATAGGGAACGGTCATCGGCCTGTCCAGAGGCGGCGGCCTCCCGGTCTTTTTCGCTGCGCGAGTCGGCCTTCGGCTCATGGCTGGCCTGCCGGGAGATGGGAGCGCATATCTTTACAAGCAGGACCCGCGCCAGAGACACTTTCTGTCGGAAAGGCGCTACAGGCCCGGAGGAAACGCGATGATCAAGCGGCCGATCTCGGCGGATTCGCACATCACCGAACCGCCCAATTGCTACATCGATTTCATCGATCCGGCCTATCGCGACCGTGCGCCGCGCCTGACCCGCGATCCCCAGCGCGGCGACCTGTACGTCATCCCCGGCATGGCCTCGACCATTCCGGTGTCGCTGGCCTCCGGCGCCGGCCGCCCGGCCGAGGAACTGAGCACCACGGGCGCGCGCTTCGAGGAACTGCACCGCGGCGGCTGGGACGCCAAGGCGCGGCTAGCCGACCAGGACCGCGACGGCGTCGCCGCCGAGCTGATCTACCCCTCGGTGGGCATGGTGCTCTGCAATCACGAGGACCTCGACTACAAGCACGCCTGCATGCAGGCCTACAACCGCTGGCTCCAGGGCTTCTGCGCCGACGCGCCCGGCCGGGTGTTCGGTCTGGGACAGACGGCGATGCGCACGGTGGCGGAGGGCATCGAGGACCTGCGCGCCATCAAGGCGATGGGTTTCAAGGGCGTGATGCTCCCCGGCTTTCCCGGCCAGGAGGACTACGACAGCCGGATCTACGACCCGTTCTGGCAGGCGGCCGTCGACCTCGGCCTGCCGCTGTCATTCCACATCCTGACGTCCAAGACCGACGGGCTGGCCAAGCCGCGCGGTCCGAAGATCAACGCCTTCCTGTCGATCATCCGTGGCAACCAGGACATCCTGGGCATGCTGGTGTTCTCCGGCGTCTTCCAGCGCCACCCGAAGCTGAAGATCGTCTGCGTCGAGGCCGACGCCGGCTGGGCGCCGCACTTCATGTACCGCATGGACCACGCCTACAAGCGGCATCGCCACTGGTTGCGCGGCCGTGAATTGGAGCGCCTGCCCAGCGAGTATTTTCGCGAGAATGTCTACCTGACGTTCCAGGACGACTGGACCGCGTTCCTGTTTGCCGAATACCTGAACCACGAGCGCCTGATGTGGGCCAGCGATTTCCCCCACAGCGACTCGACCTGGCCGGACAGCCAGAAGGTGATCGCCGAGCAGACCGGTCACCTGTCGGCCGCCGTACGCGACTGCATCCTGCACGACAACGTCGCGGCGCTGTACGGCCTCAGCGTCTAGCAACACAAGAAACAATCGCGCGCTGGATTTCGCCGGCGATCCGGCGATAGTGCGCGCACCGTTGAGGCGGCGAACGACTCGCCGTCAGTCGGCACAATCCGGAGAAGCTACCATGCGACCGCTGATCGCTGTCGTCGCGCTGAGCGCTGCTGTCCTCATCACGGGACCGTCCCGTGCCGTCGAGACGGTCGGCGTGCCGATCTGCGACGAGTTCCTCGCCAAGTACGAGACCTGCGTAAAGGAGAAGATGCCCGCCGAGCAGCGCGGCGCGATCGCCGACTCGATCAACCAGATGCGCGCCAGCTGGCGGCAGATCCTCAGCAGCAGCCCGCAATCGAAGGGCGATCTCGAAAACACCTGCCGCCAGAGCATGGACTCGATGAAGGCGTCGCTGGGGGCTTCGTACGGCTGCAGCTTCTGAGCGGCGCGAGGGTGTCGCGCCGGCCTGATCGTCGCGCGACGCCGCCAGCCAGACCGCCCGTGGCACCGATCGGCAGGCTGCACGCCGACGCCGGGCGGTGGCCCGGCCGCCACTCGAAAACGAGAGGCCGGGCTTCAGCCGCGGCCCTGCTCGCCGCCGTCGTCCGGCGGCTCGTCGGTCGGTACGCGATAGCTCTCCTTGAGCCAACGGCCGAGATCGATGTCGGCGCAGCGCTTCGAACAAAAGGGACGATGCGCTGCAACGGCCGGCTTGCCGCAGGTCGGGCACTTGCCGTTGCCGCCGACGACGCGCAGCGACGGCCGGTCAGTCACGACTCTCCTCCTCGCCGGCGTCGTGGCCCGGCAAGACCTCACGCGCTTCATTGGCATGCTCGAACGCGTCGATCGCCTGCTCCAGCGTCGGCCCGCGTCGCGCCCGCGTCATCTCCACCAGGCCCAGCCGCGTCGCGCCAACGACCTGCGTCAGTACCGGATCGTCGGCCACGCGGTCAGCCAGTAGCGCCTGCACGCGCGCCCGGTCGCCCGGTGCACGCATGTCGATGAAATCGATGATGATGATCCCGCCGACATTGCGCAGGCGCAGCTGCCGGGCGATCTCCTCGGCGGCCTCGAGGTTGACCTCGAGCGGCGTGCGCGGCCCCTGCCCCTGGCGCATCCCGGCCGACCCGCTGTCGACGTCGATGGCGCACAAGGTACGCCCCGGTTCGAATAGCAGCTCGACGCCGGACGCCAGCACCACGTGCGGCCGCAGTGCCGCATCAATCTGGCCTGCAGCATCGTGGGTATCGAGAACATCGCCGCCGCCGATCACCACCCGAAACTCCGCCAGGTCGCCTAACGACTCAAGAGCTCGTCGCACCTGAAGCGCCAGCGGC
>JAHCJT010000436.1 GCA_026126245.1 Alphaproteobacteria bacterium | reverse complement strand
TACTACGGCCGCACGATGGGTTTCGCCTTCGTCTGAAGCGGCCGGGCGCAACGCCAGGGCCGGCGCGGCAGAAGGCCCTCTCCCGCCGGCCGCCGCTGTCAGTTCGCGGCGAACTCGCTGCGCTTGTAGCCCTGGGCGTAGAGCAGTGCCGTCAAATCGCCGTGCCGGATGTTGGCGGTCACCGCGGCGGCGACGCTGGGCTTGGCACGAAACGCCACGCCGAGGCCGGCGGCATGCAGCATCGGCAGATCGTTGGCGCCGTCGCCGACCGACATGGTCTCGGCCGGCGACAGGTTGCGGGCGCGTGCCAGCGCCTGCAGTGCGGCCAGCTTGGCTTCCTTGCCGAGGATCGGCTCGGCGACCGTGCCCAGCAGGCTGTCGCCGTCGACCAGCAGGCGGTTGGCGCGATCCTCGTCGAAGCCCACGGCGCGGCGCACGATGGCGGTGAAATGCGTGAAGCCGCCGGACACCAGCGCGCAATAGGCACCGTGCGCGCGCATGGTAGCGACCAGGGTCGTGGCGCCCGGCGTATAGGCGATGCGCTCGGCCGCCGTGTCGAGCAGCGCGACCTTCAGGCCCTTCAGCAGGCCGACGCGTTCGCGCAGGGCGGCGACGAAATCGATCTCGCCGTTCATGGCGCGCGCCGTGATGGCGGCGATCTGCTCGCGCAGCCCGAAGAAGTCGGCCAGCTCATCGAGCATCTCGTTCTCGATGATGGTCGATTCCATGTCGGCCACCAGCAGCTTCTTGCGCCGCATCGCGACGGGCTGGGCGATGGCGTCGATCGGCCGGTCGGCAAGGGCTACGTGCGCCGAGGCCGTGGCCGCGTCGATCGCCAGGGCCGAGAACGGCAGGTCGACGGCGACGCCGTCGGCCAGCCACGACGGCGTGCCGAGGCCGGCGCCGCCCGCGGCGAGCGCGGCGTGCACCTGTTCGATCGCGTCCGGATCGACGACCGGTCGCCGCGGGTCGGCGATCAGGGTAAGAACGCAGTCCATGAAGACTCTCGTGACAGCGGCGCGGCGGCCGGGACGCGGGTGCGGGCGCATGATGGGAATCGCGGGCGGCGCTGACAAGCGCGGCCATCGTGGCACCCCGTCGCACGGCGCGTGCCGCGCCGGCCGCCGCGCGACGTCGGTCCGGGCGTGGTCCATGGCGCCAGCGCCATGATGGCGGTGCTGGTCATCATCGGTCCGACCGCGAGCGGCAAGTCGGCGCTGGGACTGGCGCTGGCGGAGCGCCCGGACCTGCGGGTCGGCGGACAGACGTTTGCCGGCGGCACGGTCATCAACATGGACTCCATGCAGGTCTATCGCGAGCTGCCGATCATCACGGCGCAGCCGACGTCGCAGGAGCAGGCGCGCGCCCCGCACCGGCTGTACGGCGTGCTGCCGGCCTGGGAACTCGGCACCGCGGCGCGCTGGCGCGAGATGGCGCTGGTTGAGATCGCCGCGGCGCACGATGCGGGGCGCCTGCCGATCCTGGTCGGCGGCACCGGCCTCTATCTCCGCGCCCTCATGCAAGGCCTGTCGCCGATCCCGTCAATCCCGGCGGCGGTGCGCGCCGCCGCGCGCGCGCTGTGGGCCGAGCTGGGTGCCGAGGCGTTTCATGCCCGCCTGCAGGCGCGCGATCCGCAGACGGCGTCGCGGCTGGGCGTACACGACCGCCAGCGGCAGGTGCGGGCGTGGGAGGTGCTGGAGGCCACCGGCCGGTCGATCAGCGACTGGCAACGCGTCGCCGGCGGCGGCGCGCCGCAGGAGCTGCGGTTCATCGTCGTGCTGCTGGCGCCCGACCGCGCCTGGCTGCGCCGCCGGCACCGGCGTCGCTTCGAGCAGATGGTGGCGCAGGGCGCCGTCGAGGAGGTGAGGGCGCTGGAGCGGACCCTGGCGGCGCACGGTCTTGGCGGCGACCTAGCGCCCGGCGCGGCGGACTTGCCGGCGCTGAAGGCGCATGGCGTCCCCGAGTTGCGGGCCTACCTGCGGGGCGACATGAGCCTGTTGCAGGCCGTCGAGCGGGCGGTGCTCAATACCGGCCAGTACGCAAAACGCCAAATGACCTGGGCAAGACATCAGATAATTCCAGACATGACCCTCGAAACGACAGAAGATGACAATGTCGAGCTGATCCTGAAATTTTTGGACAAAATGAAGCCTTGAAACTTTGCGATTGTTTGTCGAAATCGGTTGACCCGCCCCGTTGCGGCCATTATGGTCCGCCCGCCGCGCAACCCCTTGTTTCGCGGCACCTTTGTTTTCTGGAGGGAGCCATGACCGCGGACAGCAAGACGACCGGCGCCGACCTGGTGATCAGAAGCCTGATCGACCAGGACGTCGATGTCGTCTTCGGCTATCCCGGCGGCGCCGTCCTGCCGATCTACGATTCGCTGTTCAAGCAGAACCGCCTGCGTCACGTGCTGGTGCGCCACGAACAGGCGGCGGTGCACGCCGCCGAGGGCTACGCCCGCTCGACCGGCAAGGTGGGCGTCGTGCTGGTGACCTCCGGTCCGGGCGCCACCAACGCCGTCACCGGCCTGACCGATGCGCTGATGGACTCGATTCCGATCGTCTGCCTCACCGGCCAGGTGCCGACCCACCTGATCGGCAACGACGCCTTCCAGGAAGCCGACACCACCGGCATCACGCGGCCGTGCACGAAGCACAACTACCTGGTG
>JAHCJT010000435.1 GCA_026126245.1 Alphaproteobacteria bacterium | reverse complement strand
CCGGTCTGCATGGTGCCGCGGCCGCGCTTGAGCTTGGCGAACAGGTCGCGGTCGAAATCCGTTACCGGCACGTGCCGGTCGATCTTGCCATCGACCGCGCTCAGCAGGATGGGGGGCGTCGGGATTCCGGCCTGCCGGCATGCCTCGCCGAACGCGGCCTTGTCGGTCAGATCGTGCGGCACGTCGGTGAGTCTGGCGCGCGCGGCATTGAGCACCGTCAGCAGGCCGTTCTTGGTCTCGTAGCGCGTCAGATAGTACGGCGCCTCGCCCCTGCCGCCGGGTCTGTAGAGTTCGAACAGGTAGTAGCTGACCGCGTCGATGCCCTGGCCAACGGCCATGCGCAGCAGATCAACGAACTGGCCGGCCAGCGACCGGCCGGCGGCCTGCTCGATGCGCGGCCCGATGCGGCTGCCGAAGAACGCGGCCATGGCGACGTTGACGGCCTGGCGCAGCCCGGCACGGTGCAGCACGGGATAGCGCGTCGGGTAGCGCGCCGCGCGGAACATGTGACGGTCGACATACAGCCGGCGCGCCAGGGCGCCGACCGCGACAGGCTGCGTCGCCCGCGGCGCCTGCACGCCCAGCGCCGCGACGGCCAGACGCGCACCGCCCGTCAGGCGGTCGCTCCACCCCGCCGTGCGCGGACCGACGCGGGTCAGCGCCAGCGACAGCACGTAACACAACACACAGAGCAGGGCCGAGTACTCGACCGCCACCTCGAGCGCCTCGGGCGACACGAGAGGCAGGCGGCCGATCTCGTTCTTGAGCAGATCGAGCACCGCCGATGCGACCTGCAGGGCGAAGCCGGCGCGGAACCAGTAGCGCGGCCGCGCCGCATACAGGCGGATGCACTGGTGCAGGCACCAGGCGGCAATCAGCCACAGCGGCGTCTCGAACCAGAAATCCTCGCTCCAGAACGGCGCCGTCTCGTTGAACCAGTCGGCCATCTCGCTGGTCGCGATCAGCGCCATCGCGACCGTGGCATACGACCAGCCCAGGCGCAGCGCCGCGTCGCGCCGGTGGCGATAGACCTGCGTGACGGCGAAGATCAGCCCACCGATCACGATCAGGGCCAGACAGATCTCGACGGGTGAGTCAGTGCGCCATGCCGGGATATCGAATTCGATATTGAGGCGCCACGACAGCACCTCCAGCCCGAGGGTGAACGCCGCGTAGAGCACCGCAATGCCCACGACGGCGTAGGCCAACAGCGGCTCGCGACGTTGCCCGCGATCAAGTTCCATACTCATGTGGTGCTCTTCCCTGAACCGAGCCTGACCGGCTCATGCGCCGTCCATCTGACAGGCGACTGATGGAGACCAGGTTTCCAACGCGACCTCACGGCGGCGTGAATGCTGTCAGTTCGCGGTCAGCCACAGGAACCGTCCTCGCCCCGTCAGCTCGACCTTCACGGCGCCGGTCGCGACCTGCGCGACATACGGCCGCACGACCACTGTTGCCGCCGCAGCCGGCAACGCTTGACGCTGCGCCCGCACCGGCGCGCCAGCGTGCTATGCAGCAGATGGCAGCGCGAGTAAGGCGGCAGTATGGCCTCGTATCGGATCGCGGTTGTCGGCTGCGGCGTCGGCGGCATGGCCGCGGCGACATTGCTGGCCGATGCCGGCCACAGCGTGACGCTCTACGAGCGCTTCGCCGAGCCGCGCCCGCTGGGCGCCGGCCTGCTGCTGCAGCCGACCGGGCTCAAGGTGTTGCACCGTCTCGACATCGAGGACGCGGCGCTGGACATGGGCGCGCGCATCGCCGGCATCGACGGGCGCAGCGTCGGCGGCCGCACGGTGCTGCGCCTGCGCTACCGCGACCTGCATCCACGTCTGCACGGCCTGGGCATCCATCGCGGCGCGCTGTTCGGCCTGCTGTTCGAGCGGCTGAAGCGCGCGCCGGCGACGCTGATCACCGGATCGGAGGTCGCGGGCATCGACAGTAGCGACGGCGACACGACCGTGCGCTTCGCCAACGGCGCCGCACCGGTATCGGCCGATCTGGTGCTGGTGGCCGACGGCGCGCATTCGGCGCTGCGCCCGCAGATCGGCCTGCGCCACCGCGCGCCGCTCTATCCGTGGGGCTGCCTGTGGGCGACCGTGCCGGATGCCGAGGGTCGCTTCGCCGGCCTGCTGCACCAGCGCTTCCGCGACAGCCGCGTGATGGTCGGCGTGCTGCCGGTGGGACGTTCGCCTGCCGATGCCGCGGGCACGTCCAGCATCACCGTGTTCTGGAGCCTGCCGGCGCGCGACATCGAGGCCGCCCGCGCCGCCGGCGTCGCCGCCTTCAGGGCCAATGTCGTGCGCCACTGGCCGGCGCTGGCCGACCTGCTGGCGCCGTTGCGCGACATGGATCAGGTCGCCGGCGCCACCTACCGCCATGTCGCCATGCCGCGCTGGTCGACCGGCCGCGTGGCACTGCTGGGCGACGCGGCGCATGGCACCTCGCCGCAGCTCGGTCAGGGCGCCAACCAGGCGCTGCTCGACGCCGCCACCCTGGCCAGCGCGCTGGCCGCGGCACCCGACATTGCCGTCGCGCTGACGCGCTACGAGGCGGCGCGCCGCGGCCCGGCGCGGTTCTACCGCCAGGCCAGCCATTTGCTGACGCCGTTCTACCAGTCGCGCCTCGCGCCGCTGGGCTGGCTGCGCGATCTGACGTTCGGGCCGATGTGCGCCCTGC
>JAHCJT010000434.1 GCA_026126245.1 Alphaproteobacteria bacterium | reverse complement strand
CTGCAGGCGGATCTCGCCCAGCGGCGGCGCGCTCACCGTCTCACGCGTGCGGGCGATCTCGACGTTGAAGGCCAGCAGCGCCCACAGATCGCCGCGCGCCGGTTCGGCAGCAAACAGGCTGCACAAAAAACGTTCGCGGTCGGCGGCGCGGACCTGCTGGCCACACTCGCGGCGCGCGTCGGCAAGGGTCTGCGGCGTCGGGGCGAGCGTCATCAGGGCGTGATCCTGCCGCCGCCGGGGCCGCAGGTCGATTCAAACTCTGGGGGATAGTCCCTTGAAGAGGCAGGGGTTTTCCCGGCATTCACTGGCCAAGGCGCAGGGGGTGTGCTACTTTGTCGCGCCATCAATCGCAAAACCAAGCGGGGGAAACTCATGGCAGCGTTCTTTCAGTCTCTGCAGCGCACGATCATCGCCGGCATCGTGGTGCTGATCGTGGTCATCATCCTGGGCGGCCTCCTGTCGGGGCAGTTCCTCAAGGTCGATCACGCCTGGGCGGCGTTCGTGATGCGCTGGTTGCACGTGCTCAGCGGCGTGATGTGGATTGGCCTGCTCTGGTACTTCAATTTCGTCCAGACGCCATCGATGCCCAAAATCCCCGACGAGCAGAAGCCGGCAGTCAGCAAATTCATCGCGCCGGAGGCGCTGTTCTGGTTCCGCTGGGCGGCGCTCGCCACCGTGGTGACCGGCCTGTTGCTGTCCTGGATGAACGGCTACATCGTGCAGGCGCTGACCCTGCAAGCCGGTTCGCACGCCATCGGCATCGGCATGTGGCTGGGCCTGATCATGGCCTTCAACGTCTGGTTCATCATCTGGCCGAACCAGCAGAAGGCGCTGGGTCTGGTCGACGTACCTGCCGAGCAGAAGGCGCCGGCGGCGCGTCTGGCCGGCATGACGTCGCGCATCAACACCGCACTGTCGATCCCGATGCTGTTCTGCATGGTCGCGCAACAGAATGGCGGCTTCTAGGGCAGTCATCCTTCCGACATATTGCCAACGGGGCCCGAAAGGGCCCCGTTTCGTTTGCGCCATGCGCGGATTGCCGCAGGTGCGGCACATGCATTGCAGGACTTCGGTAACGTCGCTCTTTTTCGTTCACACCGGAGCTTTTGGCGGTGTACCGCGTTTGAGTCGCAAACGCGGCTGACCATCCGGTGTCCCTCCAACGACCAGCGGAGTTCTGCATGCCCTTCGAGTTGCCGGCCCTTCCCTACGCCAAGGACGCGCTCGCGCCGCATATTTCGGCCGAGACGCTCGAATTCCACCACGGCAAGCACCACAAGGCCTATGTCGACAACCTGAACCGGATGGTCACCGACACGCCGATGGACTCGATGCCGCTGGAGGAGGTCATCAAGGCGGCGTCCAAGGACGCGGCCAAGGCCGGCATCTTCAACAACGCCGCCCAGGTGTGGAACCACAGCTTCTACTGGCAGTGCATGAAGCCGGGCGGCGGCGGCAAGCCCAACGGCGCCATCTCGCGCAAGATCGCCAGCGACCTCGGCAGCTACGACAAGTTCCTTGCCGCCTTCAAGGACGCGGCCGCAACGCAGTTCGGCTCCGGCTGGGCGTGGCTGGTGCTCGACGGCGGCAAGCTGGCCGTGGTCAAGACCGCCAATGCCGACGTGCCGCTGGTGCGCGGCCAGACGCCGCTGCTGACCATCGACGTGTGGGAGCACGCCTACTACATCGACTTCCGCAACCTGCGTCCGAAGTACATCGAGACGTTCATGGACAGTCTGGTGAACTGGGATTTCGTCAACGCCAACCTGGAAAAGGCCGGCTGACCGCCCGACCGCCGGTCACGGCGCACGACGCAACGGGGCCCGCGCGGCCCCGTTCGCATGTGTGGCGGCGGCTTGCGATGGCGCGGCCGACCATCCCGACTGTGGCCGGCGGCGCCAGGATAACGTCGAAGGTAATTGCCGGGCGCACCGCGGCCGGCTACCGAAGTGCCGTGAACGGCGGGACGGGAGGCAGGCGATGAGCGACACTGTGGCTGACGCGATCAACCAGGGCATCAAGGGCCTGTTCGGTGAGGTTGTCGGTGTCAGGATCGTGGAGGCCCGCAAGGACAAGGTCGTGGCCGAGTTCGACTGGCGCCCCGAGCTGTGCACCGTCGGCGGCATCCTGCATGGCGGCGCGCTGATGGCCGTGGCCGACCAGGTCGGCGCGGTCGCCGCCTTCCTCAACCTGCCGGCCGGTGCCGGCACCACGACCCTGGAGTCCAAGACCAACTTCTTTGCCGGCTGCAAGGGCGGCAAGGTGAGGGTCGAGACGACGCCGCTGCATGTCGGCGGCCGCACCAGCGTCTGGCAGACGCGGCTCTACGATGAGGCCGGAAAGATGTTGAGCCAGACCCTGCAGACGCAGATGGTGCTGCTGCCGAGATCCTGATCCCGCGGCGGCAGGCGTGTATCCTGTGGGCCGTCGGTGATCCGCAGGAACAGCCGGGGAGGCGCGTCATGAGGCCCACGCTTGTCGGTCTGGCGCTGATGATGGCGGCTTCGATTGCCGCTCCCGCCGATGCGCAAGGCGGGCGGCAGTGGATCGGCATCAGCAATCCCGACGGCGCCGCGCTGATCTATGGCACGCCCCAGTCCGACGACAGCGCCATCAGCTTTGGCTGCGCACGCGCGACAAAGGCGCTGACGGTCAGCTTCATCTTCGAGCCGGTCGGCGCCCGCGACGGCATGCGCATCGAC
>JAHCJT010000433.1 GCA_026126245.1 Alphaproteobacteria bacterium | reverse complement strand
CCAAGGGCGGGCCCAATGCGCTGGCGGTCATCGCCATGGCCGAGCACGGCAACTTCCTCAACGCACCCGACGTCTACATGGACAAGATCGCGGTCGGCGGCGGCCTGCCCGACGGCGTCGTCGACATCGACGCCGCGCCGGCCGAGAACCTCAAGAACCTCGCCAAGGCCAAGAAGGCCGATGTTTCTGACCTCGTCGCTTGCATTCTCGACCGGCCGCGCCATGCCGAGCTGATCGCCAAGGTGCGCGAGGCGGGTGCCCGCATCATGCTGATCGGCGATGGCGACGTATCGGGCGTCATCGCCACCTCGCAGCCGGATTCGGGTGTCGACATCTATCTCGGGTCCGGCGGCGCGCCCGAAGGCGTGCTGGCGGCGGCGGCGCTGCGCTGCATCGGCGGCCAGATGCAGGGCCGCCTGGTGTTCCGCAACGACGACGAGAAGGCCCGCGCCGCGCGCTGGGGGATCAAGGACCTCAATCGCAAATACTCGATGCTCGACATGGCCAAGGGCGACGTGATGTTCGCCGCCACCGGCGTCACCAACGGCTCGATGCTCAAGGGAGTGCGCCGCTTCGCGCGCGGCGCCGAGACGCACTCGCTGGTCATGCGCTCCAAGACCGGCACCGTGCGCTATGTCGAGGCCAAGCACCACTTCGACATCAAGAGCAGCCTGCCGAGCTGGGCCTAGGCCGCGCGGGCAGGGGCCGCACGGCGGCCCTGCCGGCGAGCGAGGGACGTTGCCGGCACGTTGGCGATGAGCGGTCCGCACCGGCACGACGGCGGGTGTCGATAACTGGCAGGGAAAGCTTGTCCGACGGGCGGCGCGATGCTTCGGTGGCACCTGCATGACTCTCGTCGCGTCGCCACCGACTGATGAGCCCACCTTCCTGGGCGTCGAGCGCTCGCTGACCGGCCGGCGCTGGGTGTCGCGCGCCGGCGACTCGGCAACCGCCATGACCATTGCCCAGCGTCACGGCCTGCCCGACCCGGTGGCGCGACTGCTGGCGGCGCGCGGCGTCGAGGCCGACGCCGTGCCCGATTTCCTCGAGCCGACCCTGCGGCGCTTTCTGCCCGATCCGTCGCATCTGAAGGACATGGACGCGGCCGTCGAGCGGCTGCTGCGGGCGCTGCGGGGCGGCGAGAAGATCGCCGTGTTCGGCGACTATGACGTCGACGGCGCGACATCCTCGGCGCTGCTACTGCGCTTCTTCCGTGCCGTCGGCGGCGATGCGCGCGCCTATATCCCCGACCGCATGGCCGAAGGCTACGGCCCCAACGCGCCGGCCCTGTTGCGCCTGCGGGCCGAGGGTGTTGCCGTGGTGGTCACCGTCGACTGCGGCATCACGGCCTTCGAGGCGCTCGACGCCGCGGCGCAGGCCGGCCTCGACGTGATCGTCATTGACCATCACAAGGCCGAGGCGACTCTGCCGCGGGCGCTGGCGGTGGTCGATCCCAACCGGTTGGACGAGAGCAGTCCGCACACCCAGATGGCGGCGGTCGGTCTGGCGTTCCTGCTCGCGGTCGGCGTCAACCGTGCCCTGCGTCTGGCAGGCTGGTACGGCGAGATGCGCCCCGAGCCCGATCTGCGGCAGTGGCTCGATATCGTGGCGCTGGGCACAGTGTGCGACGTCGTTCCGCTGACCGGCGTCAACCGCATGCTGGTGCGCCAGGGGCTGAAGGTGCTGGCCAGCCACGGCAATGCCGGCCTCGCGGCGCTGGCCGAGGTGGCGCGCCTCAACGAGACGCCCGGCACATTCCATCTCGGTTTCATGCTGGGCCCGCGGGTCAATGCCGGCGGGCGCGTGGGCCAGGCCGACCTGGGCACGCGGCTGCTGCTCACCGACGATGCCGCCGAGGCGCGCGGGCTGGCGATGCGGCTGGATACGTTCAACGCCGAGCGCCGCGCCATCGAGGCATCGGTGCTGGCCGCCGCCATTGCCCAGGTCGAGGCGCTGCCGACAGTGCCGGCGCTGGTCGTGGCGGTGGGCGAGGGCTGGCACCAGGGAGTCATCGGCATCGTTGCCAGCCGCCTGGTCGAGCGTTTCCATCGGCCGGCCTTCGTGATCGGCCTCGACGGCGCGATCGGCAAGGGCTCGGGCCGCTCGGTGCGCGGCGTCGACCTGGGCGCCCTGGTGATCGAGGCGCGCCGGCGCGGCCTGCTGGTCAACGGCGGTGGCCATCCCATGGCCGCCGGCCTGACCGTCGAACGCGCCCGCCTGGCCGAACTGACCGACTTTCTCGGCGAGCAGGTCGCGGCCAGCCTCGGTCCGTCACCGCCGGCGCGCACCTTGGCGATCGACGGCGCGCTGACGCCGCGGGCGGCACAGCGCGACCTGGTGCGCAGCCTGCAGCAGGTCGGCCCGTTCGGCGTCGGCAATCCCGAGCCGCGCTTCGTGCTGCCGCAGGTGCGGGCCGGTTGGTCGCGGCCGGTGGGCGAGGCGCATGTCCGCTGCACCCTGATCGGCGGCGACGGCGCACGGCTGGCAGCCATCGCCTTTCGCGCCGCCGGCAACCCGCTGGGTGCGGCGCTGTCGGATGCCACCTCGCCCACCCTGCATGTTGCCGGCACCCTGCGCATCGATCGCTGGAACGGCAGCGAGAACGTCAGCCTGCACATCGAGGACGCGGCGCCGGCGCGGGCCGGGGACGGCCCCTGAGCCGGCCGGCGCGGCCGCTTGATTTGTCGGGAGCGACGCTGTAGACGAAGCCGCCCTTGCG
>JAHCJT010000432.1 GCA_026126245.1 Alphaproteobacteria bacterium | reverse complement strand
CTACCGTACCGATATATACGATGGCCGGGAACTTCCGGCGCATCGCGTCGGGGGTGACTTCCGAGCGCACCGCCAGAATGAACGGCGCGGTGCGCAGCAGCGTCTTGTCCTGGATGACGCCGACATGCACGCCGTAGCGCCGTTCCTGCAGCGGGATCTGGACCGCGCCCTGCTCGAGCACCGCCGACAGCGCCTGGCGCAGCGCGGCGATCACCGGCTCGTAGACCTTCTGCAGATCGTCGTGCTTGTACATCGGGAACTCGACCGGCCGACGGCGCTGCGAGGTGAACGTCGCCAGCTCACCTGCCATCTGCACCAGAAGGCCGTACCAGTCCTGGGGATGGACCGTCGGCGTCTGGGCGATGTGCGCCGCCAGCGGCGCATAGCGGTTGGTCAGCTGCAGCAGCAACAGGTTGGCCATCTCCATGGCACCGCGCATGCTGGGCTGCGCCAGTCGCGCGGCGATCGCCTCGGCGCGGTTGTGCAGCAGACCGTGCAGTTCGACGGCAAACGAGCTCAGCGGCTGCGACGCGGAGATCGTCATGCAGGGCGGGATGTACTGCTCGTCGATGATGACCTGCTTGCTGTCGCCGCGGACCTCCACGATGCGCGCGATCGGCAGCGACGCGAAGCCGCCCAGATCGCCGAATCCCTCGACCGCGAAGCGCAGCCGCAGCTGGCCGATGCTGACCGGCGCCACGACGTCGCTGCCGACGATGGCGTCGGCGGCGTCGAAATCGCTGGCGGCGTAGCGTGCCGCCACATCGTCGCGCTCGCCCAGCACGGTGTCCGGCATGCCGGCGCGCGCCAGCGGCAACACGACACAGACCCGCTGGTTGCGCGTCTGTTCCGGCACGTCGATCGGGATGGGCGCCGCCACGTCGTCGGGGATCGCGAACGGCGTGCCGTCGTCAAGCACGCCGGTGGCCGCCGCCAGGCCGAACTTGCCGATGTTC
Source organism: Alphaproteobacteria bacterium (assembly GCA_026126245.1). GTDB lineage: Bacteria > Pseudomonadota > Alphaproteobacteria > Reyranellales > Reyranellaceae > Vineibacter. Next base: position 1,817 of record JAHCJT010000432.1, on the reverse strand, counting down.
AACGCCGCCTTGTCGACCTGGAACTCGGTGACCCCCCAGCCGAACGGCCGCACCGCCGACACCCGCTGATGGACGATGCGGTCGACATGGCGTGTCTGCTGCTGGAAGTGTTGCGGCCGCAGGAACATGCCCTCCGACCACACGACCCGGCTGTTCGTCCCCATGTCGCGAGCTACTCCCTGGGCTGACGGCACGGACACGCCAGCGCCTGCCGCAGTTCTCTCCGAAGATCAGTTCGGCGCCGCCATCATAGTGCGCGAACGGCGCCGCTCTGAAAAGAGGATAACGTGAGCGCGCGCTAACTTCGGCCGTCGGGCCGTCACCCCATGGCCCATGCCGCCCGGCGCCGCGGCGCGACCTCAGGTGTGCAAGAACCGCCGCTCGTCCCCGTCGAGCACCAGACAGGTCAATCGCCCGCTGGCATAGGCGCCGGTATCGATATTGATGCGGTTGTTACGGACCTCGGGCTGTTCGCAGATCGTGTGGCCGTGCACCACGATCTTGCCGTCATGATCGGCGCGGGACGACAGGAAGGTATCGCGAATCCACAACAGGTCGTCGGCCTCCTGCTCGACCAGCGGCACGCCGGGCCGCACGCCGGCGTGGACGAAGGCGTAGTCGCCCTCGACGTGCCACAGCTTGCAGTCGCGCAGGAAGGCAACGTGCTCGGGCGGCACGGCGGCCACGGCGTGGCGCCGCAGGTCGTCCATGTTGAGCGGTGTCGCCGCCCGCCGCGGGATCGGCACGTCGTAGGAATAGAGCGTTTCCAGGCCGCCGTATTTGAACCAGTCGAAGGCGATGGCCTTGCCCTCGAGGAAGCCCAGGAACGCCTCCTCGTGGTTGCCCAGCAGGTAGATGGTCTCGAATTTTTCCGGCGGCGGGCCGAGCAGCCGCTCGATCACCTGGCGCGAGCCCAGGCCGCGGTCGACGTAGTCGCCGACAAAGACCAGCAGGCGGCGCGTCTCCTCCGGCAGGCTCTCGGCGTCACTGGCCACCGCCGCCAGCAGCTTGTCGAGCAGGTCGTCGCGGCCGTGGATGTCGCCGATCGCGTAGAGGCGCATCCCGTCGGGCACGCGAGCCACCCATTTGCGCTGTGACCTGCTCAACCAACCGAACATCGAACGCTTTTTGTGTCGCCACCGCGCCGCGCCGCGGACCGCCGCCACCATAGGGGGTGTCGCTGCGCTTGTCGCGGGGCCAGACCGGCCGCCGCCGGGTGCTCGATGGAGGCGCGGACGCCTCCATCGCGATGCCTGCCGCTACTGCCGCCGGCTATTCGGCGGCCAACGACCCCATCTCGCCGCCGCCGACCAACCGGCCGGCGACGCTCAGTTCGCCGTCCTTGACGGTGACCTTCACGGTGTCGCCGTCGCGCACCGCGCCCTCGAGGATGAGCTGCGCCAGCGGGTTCTGCAGGCTGCGCTGGATGACCCGCTTGAGCGGCCGCGCGCCGTAGACCGGATCGTAGCCTTCGTTGGCCAGCCAGCTCTGTGCCGCGTTGTCGATCTCCAGCGCCAGCTTGCGCGCCTCCAGCAGCGCCTTCAGGCGCGCCAGCTGGATGTCGACGATGTCGCCCATCTCGGCACGGCTCAGGCGGTGGAACAGCAGCACCTCGTCGAGCCGGTTGAGGAACTCCGGCCGGAAGGCACGGCGCACCTCTTCCATCACCTGGCCGCGCGCCAGGTCGACGGACTGGCCGTCCTTCAGCGCCGCCAGGTACTCGCTGCCGAGGTTGCTGGTCAGCACGATCAGCACGTTGCGGAAGTCGACGGTGCGGCCCTGGCCGTCGGTCAAGCGGCCGTCGTCGAGCACCTGCA
>JAHCJT010000431.1 GCA_026126245.1 Alphaproteobacteria bacterium | reverse complement strand
CCAGGCAGCGCTCGAAGGCCGGCGCGTAGTCGGCCGTTTTCAGCACCGTCTCGCCGTGACCGCCGAAGGCGCGCGCGTAGGCGGCGAAATCGGGATTGCGCAGCTCGACGCCGTGGGCACGGCCGGGATGCTCGCGCTCCTGATGCATGCGGATGGTGCCGTAGGCGCCGTTGTCGACCACGACGATCACCAGGTTGGCGCCGAACTGCATGGCGGTGGCGAACTCCTGGCCGGTCATCAGGAAGCAGCCATCGCCGGCGAATGCCACGACCGGGCGCATCGGCGCCACGATCTTGGCCGCCACCGCCGCCGGCACGCCGTAGCCCATGGCGCCATTGGTCGGCGCCAGCTGCGAACGCATGCCGCGGTACTGGAAGTAACGGTGGACCCAGCCGGCATAGTTGCCGGCGCCGTTGGCGACGATGGCGTCGTCCGGCAGGCGCGCATTGAGCCAGGCGACGATCTCGCCCAGATCGACGTCGCCCACCGATCCAGTCGGCTTCAGGGTCGCCAGATAATCGGCGCGTGCCGCCGCGACGTCGGCCGCCCAGCGCGGCTGCGGCACGGGCGCCAGCGCCCGGGCGGCGCGCGCGAATTGCGCCATGCCGCTGTTGATCATCAGAGCCGCCTCGTAGACGCGGCCCAGCTCGTCGGCGCCGGCGTGCACGTGCACCATCGTCTGGCGCGGCACCGGGATCTCGAACAGCGTGTAGCCGGCGGTGGTGATCTCCCCAAGGCGCGGGCCCACCGCGATGATCAGGTCGGCCTCGCGCAGCCGCTTGCCCAGCGGCGGATCGATGCCGATGCCCATGACGCCGATATAGTTGGGATGTCGGTTGTCGAGCAGGTCGGCGTTGCGGAAGGCGGCGACGACCGGCAGCTGGTTGGCCTCGACGAAGGCGCGGATGTCATCGCAGGCCTGCGTCGTCCAGCCGCCGCCGCCCAGGATCACCATCGGTCGCTCGGCTTTGGCCAGCAGCTCGCGCAGGCGTGCCATATCCTCCGGCGCCGGCGCCGCACGCACCACCTTGTAGGGCACCGCGTCGGCCACCTCGACCTCGTCGGTCAGCATGTCCTCGGGCAGCGCCAGCAGCACCGGGCCGGGCCGCCCGGAGGTGGCGCGGTGGAACGCCTGGCTCACCATCTCGGGGATGCGGCGCGCATCCTCGATCTGCGCCGCCCATTTGGTGAGCGGCCCGAACATGCGGCGATAGTCGATCTCCTGGAAGGCTTCGCGCTCCTCCTGCTCGCGCGCCACCTGGCCGACCAGCACCACCATGGGCGTGCTGTCCTGGAAGGCGGTGTGCACGCCGATGCTGGCGTTGGTGGCACCCGGCCCGCGGGTGACGAAACAGACGCCGGGCTTGCCGGTGAGCTTGCCGTAGCTCTCCGCCATGTTGGCGGCGCCACCCTCCTGGCGGCAGATCACAAACTTGATGGCGTTGCGCGCGTCATGCAGGGCGTCGAGCGCCGCCAGGTAGCTCTCGCCGGGCACGCCGAAGATGTGGTCGACGCCGTGGATCATCAGCTGGTCGACCAGCACCTGTCCGCCGGTTCGTCTGGTCAGGCCGCTGCGGGCGGACGCGGGAGATGTGCTCATGGCCATGGGCCTCGATCTTCGACGTGGCGATGCAGGATGAACGAGCCGGCGCGGTCGCGGCCGGTCTCCGGCCGGCGACCGGTCTGCCTATTTAAGCGGCGCGAAGCCGGCCGGCACCATGATCCGGTTGGTCATCGTCTTGAAGTAGGCCGATGCCTTGGCGAGATAGGCGCCCCAGGCCGGATCGGCCGCCATCGCGGCGCGCCGCTTCTGGCGGTCGGCGAAATCCTCGTAGGCCCAGATATGGATGATCTCGTTGACGTTGCCGACCTCGGTGGTCAGCCAGGCGAACGGCTTGCCGAGATGCTTGCTCTGCACCGGCAGGCCCTCCGCCTCGTACAGCGCAAGGAACTCGCGCAGCTTGCCGGGGTGCAGCTCGTAGGTGCGGTGGTCGAGAATCATGGCGTCTCCTCAGGCGCAACGGGCGCGCATCGTGCCCCGCCCTCTGCGCCGCGACAAGCCAAGGTACTTTGTGGCACCGGCATGACAGTGGCCTTCACGGCCGACATGCACGGTGGACATTTGATCCTGTAGCGGGCATAGTCCGCCCAGCCGGAAGAGTCTGGGCGGTTGCATACGCCGTCAACTCGCGCCGGTGGATGTTTCGGTTGCGACTACGGAAGTCTTTGGACGACAAGGCCAGATATGTATTTCCGGCACCGGGCCGTGCGTGCGGCCTGGGAATTCTGGCGGCGCATCCGATAAACCGTCTCCTCACCCGTCAACGAGCCTCTTTGGAATGAGCCGCAAACTTTTCGTGGGCAACCTGCCCTATACGTGCACGAACGAAGATCTGACCCAGCATTTCTCGCCCTACGGCGAGGTAGCTTCCGCCAAGATCATCATGGACCGCGAAACCGGCCGCAGCCGCGGTTTCGCGTTTGTCGAAATGGCCACAGACGAAGCGGGCGCCGCCGCAATGAAGGCGCTTGACGGATCGCAGTTCGGCGGCCGGGCGTTGGCCGTGCGTGAGGCGGTCGAGCGTCAGCCCGGTGGCGGCGGTGGTGGTGGCGGCTTCGGCCGCGGCCCGCGCCAGTACGGTGACAGCGAAGGCGGTGGCGGCGGCTTCCGGCCGCGCGGACCCGGCGGCTACGGACGTGGCCCGGGCGGCGGTGGCGGTGGCGGCTTCGATCGCACGCCGCGCAGTCCCTACGGACGCGGCGGTGAAGGCGGCGGCGGC
>JAHCJT010000430.1 GCA_026126245.1 Alphaproteobacteria bacterium | reverse complement strand
AGGCGTGTGGCCGGGCGTGGGAATGCCGGTGATGCCGCTGCCCAGGTCGGCGTTGCTGGCAACCTGCTTCACCCTTCCCTGGTAGGGTGCAAAGCGGTTGGCGACCATCGTCTTCGCCTGCGCCGGCGCGCCATCGCCGGTCCAGAACGCCCATTCGGCCGCGGGCACCACCAGCTCGGCCTTGGCGAAGCGCGCGGCCCCTTCGCGCGTGACCAGGCCGGAGACATGGTCGCCGTGGAAATGCGTGAAGATGATGCGGTCGACGCTGGCCGGGTCGATGCCGGCGGCGGCCAGGTTGTCCCACATCCGCCCCGCGGTCGGCGCCAGCAGCCCGCCGGTGCCGGTATCGAACAGGATCGTCTCGCGCCCGGTCTGCAGCACCGTCAGGTTGAAGGTGATGTCGTAGTGGCCGGTCGGCAGGAAGTTGCTTTCCAGCGCCGCCTGCACGTCGGCCGCACTGGCGTTCTTCACGAAGCCGCCGGCGGGGTTCGGCAGGCGGTTGATGCCGTCGTTGATCACGGTCAGCGTGTAGTCGCCCAGCTTGAAGCGGTAGAAGCCCGGTGCCTGGGCGGGCGCCGGCGCCTGCGCCCAGGCGGCGCGGGCGGCCAGCAGCGAGGGCGCGGCAAGCAGGGCGGGGGCAGCCAGCATGATGCCGCGGCGCGAAACAGCCATCTTGTCCTCCCTTGGGTGAGCCGTTCGCGCACAGCCTAGCCATGGTCGGGCGCGAAACAAGCTCTCTCCGCGCCAAAGCATGATCCGCGAAGGCGGAATCGCCGGAGCGGTCGATCATGCGTGCGAGCAAACCTGAAGCGTGATCCACCTGAGTGGATCACGCTTTAGTGCGTGATCGTCGGAGGCGGAATCGCCGGAGACGTGAATCACGCACTCAGACAAACATTTGCGGAGCAGGATCGGTTCAACCTGAACCGATCCTGCTCTACGCCGCTAAAGGCCTGGCGGCGGGCGGCGAAAGCTGGTGGCCTGCTCGAACGCATAGGCCAGGCGCAGGAGCTTGTGCTCGCTCCAGGCACGGCCGGCAAAGGTGATGCCGAGCGGATAGTCAGGCGTATCCTTGCCGTCGATGCCCGAGACGAAGCCTCCCGGCACCATGACGCTGGGATAGCCCGCCTTGGCGGCGATCGTGGCGCCTGTGCTGCCGGCGAACAGCACGGCGTCGAGCCTGTGCTGGTTCATGTAGGCGTCGATGCCGCGCGTCTTGGCGGCGAGCAGATCCATGGCACGCGCCGATTTGTACTCGCGCTCACTCAAATCACCCTTGGTGGCATTGGCGGCGAGGAACAGATCCTGGCCGAAGCGCAGCGCCCTGCCGGCATTGGCCTCGTTGAAGGCCACGATTTCGGCCATCGTCTTGATCGCCGTGTTGGCCGCCCATTCCGCCAGATAGAGGTTGAGACCGCGCTTCAGTTCGTAAAGGAAGACGATCCACTGCATCGCCGGATTGCCCTTGTTGCGGCTCAGCGGATTGCGGTTGAGCACGGCCATTGTCGTGCCTGGTCCGGCAATCCAACCGCGCGTCGGGATATTGGCGCGCACGATGACCGCGCCCAGATCCTCCAGCACTGCGATCACGGCTGCCATTGCCGCGCCCCACTTGGGCGGCAACTTGCCGTAGAAGCAATCGTTGAACGGGTCCGCGGGATCGCTCGGCACACCAATCCGCGCGCCCTTCATCGCATCGCGAGCGAGACCGGCGGTGTAGTCGGCCGGCCGCCGCTGCCGCAGCGTCGCCGGGTCCAGCGCATCCTTTGCTGCCAACACATTCAAGAGCATTGCCGCGTCGAGCACGGTACGCGTCATCGGCCCGGCGGTGTCCTGGCTATGCGAGATCGGCAGAATGCCGGCACGGCTGATCAGGCCGACGGTCGGCTTCACCGTGACGAGTCCATTCTGGCTCGCCGGGAAGAGCAGCGAGCCCGAGGTTTCGGAGCCGATCGAGGCGGCGCACATGCCGGCCGCCACTGCAACCGCGGAACCCGAACTCGAGCCGCCCGGCGACACGATCGGGAAGCCGCGGTCGTCATTCAACGTCGGCGCGTAGGGGTTCTTCACCTGGCCGCCGAGGGACGAGTATCCCGACGGCATGTCGATTGCGAGGATGTTGGCGAACTCCGTCAAGTTCGTCTTTCCCAGGATCACCGCCCCGGCGTCCCGCAACAGCTTGACGACGGTGGCGTCGCCCACGGCGCGCGCCCCCTCCAGTGCGAGCGAGCCCGCCGTGGTCGGCTGTTTGTCGCCAGTTGCGATGTTGTCCTTCAGCAGAATCGGCACGCCGGCCAGCGGCCGCTTCGGCGACGGCCTGGTGTCGTCGAACGTGCCCGCGATCGCGAGAGCGTCGGGATTGACCTCGCGGACGGAATTGAGCACGGGCCCGCCGCGGTCGCAGGCCTCGATGCGCGCGATGTAGCCCTTGGCCAGCGTAGTGGCGGCGACCCGTCCACTGGCCAGAGCGTCGATGACATCGCTCATCGGCTGGTTTTCGAGCGCCAGCCCGCTCGGCGCCTCGGCGCCGGCGGCAGCCGCGGCGAGGCGGGCGTCGCGGGGGTTTGGCTTTTTCATCGCGTACCTCTGCTCTGGCGGAGTTTGGCGCATCTTCGAATGATTCAGCCGGGGTTGTCGACGGGACGGCCGCGGGGCGGGTTGACCGGCGACACTTGCGCGCCTGTGGACCGCACTGGCCTTCCGGTACGGCCGGCGCGCAGGCCTCGCGAAGCCAGTGACAAACGGAACACGGTCTAGGGTCGCGAACCGCGATTGCGCCGAT
>JAHCJT010000043.1 GCA_026126245.1 Alphaproteobacteria bacterium | reverse complement strand
CACCTGCCGGCCCGGTTGCTGGCGGCCCGCGATACCGCAGGGTCCTTCGCTGCGCTCAGGACGACAGTCAATTTGCCGTACGCGATAGCCCTTCCTTCCGGAGTGCAGGCGGAGAGGCCGGCGCGCCGCAGGCAAACCATCGCGCCCTGGATCCTCACTGCGCCGGCCCCAGGCCGTCGCGCAGCTTGGTGGCGGCGTCGCCGACATTGCCGGCGACCTGGGCACCGGCGTTGACCAGGGCGGCGGCCTGCGCCAGCTGCTGCTGCTTCTGCCGCAAGGCGCGCAGGGCGCCGACCTGGCGCGGATCGCGCAGCCAGCCGGGCGCCGCGCCGATGCCGCGCACGGCGTCGCGATAGGCCGCCTCGGCGTCGAAATTGTCGGCCAGCGCCGGATCGAGCTGGGCGCCGACGGCGGTGAGCTGCGCCGCCTCCTGGAAGCGGGCGATGTCGGCCCGGCCGCGCGCCTGGCGCAGCGGCGATTCGAAGGTGAACTCGACGTCGCGGCGCGACAGCGCCTCCGGCATCGAGCCGACGTCGAAGGCGCCCTGCGCCAGCAGCGTCTCGAACGTGGCGGCGCAGAGCCGCGCGTTGTACTCGGCCTCGATCGGCTCAAACAGCGTGACGGCCGCGCGATAGGCCTCCTCGGTGCGCTTGGAGACCTCGAAGGCGGTCATCTTCTCGCCCGGATCGAACGGCGGCAGGAAGATCTTGTTGAGGAACCAGGCCGAGGCCAGCAGCTCCTCGACCTTGGTCGCGAGCTCGACGCCGCTCACCTGCCCGCCGCGGTCGCCGTGCAGCGGCATCAGCAGGTCCGACAGCCGCGCGTCGCCCTCGATGTCGGCCCACGTCAGGCCGCCGGCGAACAGGTTGACGTCGGAGCGGAACAGCTCCTGCTTGGCGATCAGCGGCGGATCGACCGCCTTCTGGCCGCTCTCCAGGATCACCAGCATCTGCGCCTGCAGCAGGCGCGCGTCGGGCAGGCTGACGATGGCGGCCGGACTGAAGGCATATTGCGAACCGCTCACCGTCTCCCAGCGCGGGATCACCCACGGGAAGGTGGCCAGCGGCGTCTCCTCGATGACGTGCTGGTTCTGCACGTCGATGTAGAGGCAGACATAGGGAAAGCGCCGCAGGTTGCGCGGCTTGCGGCGCCACTCCCAATCCTCCGACGGCAGCACGACATGGCGGCACGCCACCTCGCGGTGCGGCTCGCGCTCCAGCAGCTCGAGCACCGGCGCGGCCATGCGGGCCGGACCGAACTCCTTCACCAGGTTGCGCGCCGTCGGCCGCCAGTCGCGGTGCACGCTGTCGATCTCGCCCTCCGGCCCCTCGCGCCACACCACGTCGCGCAGGTGCCAGGTGCGGTAGAGCAGCGCCTGGGCGCGGAAATTCATCTCGACGGTGATGGCGCACTGGCCGAAGCCGGCGAAGTCCTTGTCGCCCTCCTTGGTGGCGCGCGTGAACTTGGCGACCGGATCGTACATGGCGCGCTGCTGAACGCCGGTGGCGTAAGCGCACCACGCCTGCACGTCGCCGTCCTCCTTCAGGCGGTCGTCCTTAACGCCGACCTTGAACCATTCGGCGCCCACCGGGCGGGTGTTGGAGATCGCCGCCGCGAGGTCGCGATGGCACATCACCGGATAGGACGTCATGAGGTGGGCCGCGAACTCCGTGCCCGGGCTGCGCGACGCCGTGAAGTCGGCGCGCTGCGGGTAGAAATTGTCGGCCAGCTCCTGCCACAGGGCGAGCAGCGGCCGGCGGTCGTCGAACAGCTGGCTGCCCTGGCGGATGATCTCGGTAACGCGCGCGTCCATCGCGATCGCCTCAGCCGCCGAGATCGGTGCCGCCGTAGTCGCCGGCACCGCCGCCCAGCGCGTCGGTCAGCACCGTCGAGGCGCGTCCGCCACGCTGCGCGATGCGGGCGCGGCGACGGCGCTCGGCCTCCTTGGCCAGCGGCGATTCCTTGTCGGGATCGGGCGCCGGCGGCGGCGGTGACGGCGGCCTGGGCGCGCCGCCGAAGAGTCCACCCATGGCAGTCTCCTGCATCAGACGTGTGTGATCGGAAGGCGCGCGACGCATCGCGCACGAACCCTGGTCGGCCTGCGACGGCCTGGCGGCGCGGACGACGGCGCGACGTTCCCGGCGCCGGCCGGCCTACTCGATGACCTCGTCGGCGCGGGCGAGCAGCGAGGACGGGATCGTGATCCCGAGCGCTTTGGCCGTCCTGAGGTTGATCACCAGCTCGAACTTGGTCGGCTGCTGCACCGGCAGGTCGGCCGGTCGTGCACCCTTGAGAATCCGGTCGACATACATCGCGGCCTGATGCATCTGAGCGGCCAGGTCGGCCGCATAGGACATCAGCCCGCCCGTTTCGGAATAGGCACGCGTCGGTGAAATCGACGGCAGACGGTGCTGCAGCGCCAGGTCGATAGCCCTGGCGCGCGGCAGGCTCGGCTGATGGATCATTGCCTCTGCCTGCCATTGCCGCATCGCGGCGAAGGCGGCATCGAATTCGCCGGCGTCGCTCACCTTCCACGCTCGCACCTCGAGGGCAACGGCCCCGCCGCCGCGCTCCAGATGCTGCAAAAACGGCGTCGTGAACGGATCAGTCGCGTTGGCGAGCACCGCGATGCGGCGCGCCTTGGGCAACAGGTCGCGCAACACCTCCAGCGTTTTGCTGCCAAGCTCCGACGTGGCGCTGGCCATGCCGGTGATATTGCCGCCCGGACGCGCCAGGCTGGCGATCAGGCCGGTGGCGACAGGATCGCCCGCCGTCGCCATGACGATGGGAAGGCTCTGCGTCGCCTGTTTGGCAGCCTGAACCGCCGGCGTCTGGAAGGCGACGATCAGATCGACCTTCGATCGCACGAAGTCCTTCGCCAGGTCGGGCAGCTTGCCGGTATCGCCTCCGGCCGTGCGCATTTCAATGTGGGCCGTCTTCCCGTCGATGTAGCCAAGCGCCTGCAGCGCGTCGCGGAACAGCCGCCAGTTCGGCTCCGGGTTCCCGACGTGCAGCGCGCCGATCCTCGGCGCACGCACCTGGGCACGCGACGCGAGCGGCCAAGCGCACGTCGCGCCACCGACCAGGGCAATGAAGACACGCCGCCTCATTCGATCACCTCGTCGGCGCGGGCGAGGACGGCGGATGGCACCTGCAAGCCGATCGCTCGCGCGGTGCGAAGATTGACCGCCAGTTCCACGGTCAGCGGTTGCTCGATCGGCAATGCCGACGGTTGTGCGCCACGCAGGATCTTGCCGACGAGCGCGGCGAGACGGCCATAGACCAGCGACAGGCGCGCCCCATACCCCAGCAAGGCGCCGGCGCCGGCAGCCTCCGGCCATTCGTATATGGCCGGAAGCCCGGCCTCATTCAGGCGGCCGATCACCCGGTCGCGATGCGAGTTGAGCAGCGACGATGCCAACACCGAGACGCCATCCGGTCGATCCGCGATGGCCGCGCCCACCGCGGCATCGATCGCCGCCGCGGCATTCACCCGGTGGACCAGCAGCTCGATATCCAGCCGGGCCGCCATCGCAGCCACTTCACTGAGTGTCATCGGCAGATCCGAGTCCATCAGAACTGCAACGCGGCGCGCCGCGGGGACAGCCTCGTGCAGGAGCTCAAGACGCTTGGCATCGAGCTCGACGGTCAGGATCGAAATGCCGGTGAGATTGGTGCCCGGCCGGACCAGCGCCGGAGACGCACCGGCTCCGCGGTCAAAATTCGACATGCCCACGACAGGAATTTCGGTGGTGGCCGCCAGGGCGGCACGCACCGCCGGGCCACCGAAGACCACGATCGCATCCACACGACGGGCCGTGACCGTGGCCAGTCGTTCTGCCAGCTGGTCGCGTCGGGCGACCTCGACAAACTCCAGATCGACATTGGCGCCGTTCGTCCAGCCCATCTGCGCCAGGGACCGCTCGAAAATCGTCCGGAAGAACCTGTCGTCTTCGCTCGGAAGACTGCGCATGACACAGACGACGGGACGGCGCCCCTGCGCGCGTGCCGAAAGCGGCAGCAGTGACGTCGCAATGACGACAGTGCGGCGTCTCATTCGACCACCTCGTCGGCGCGGGCCAGAACCGAGCGCGGAATGGCCAGGCCCAGCGCCCTGGCGGCCGTGAGGTTGATCACCAGCTCGAAGCGTGTCGGCTGCTCGACCGGCAGGTCGCCCGGCCTGGCGCCCTTGAGGATGCGGTCGACATAGCGCGCCGCGGCGCGGCGGCCGAAGCTGGCCTCCGGCCCGTACGACGCCAGGCCGCCCGAGCGCGCAAAGAAGGCGAAATTAGTGATCGCCGGCACGCGGTGACGCGCCGCCAGCACCGCCAGCTGACTCGCCGCCGGGGTGTTGAGCGCGAACAGCGGCTGCACGATCACGGCATCGATCTTGTCGCGCGCCATGGCGGCCAGCGCACCGTCGATTTCGCCGGCACCGCCGATCAGCACCGGCTCGAGCCGCAAGCCGCTGCGCGCTGCCGCACGCTGCGCCTCGCGCACGAACCCCTTGGTCGCCGGATCGCGCGTCGAGCCGAGGAAGGCGACACGCTGGAGCCCGGGCAGCAGCTCGCGCAGCAACTCCAGCCGCTTCGATTCGAGGTCCGGCATCATGTTGGAGACGCCGGTGACATTGCCGCCAGGACGCACCATGTCCGCCACCAGACCGGTGCCCAGCGGATCGGCGGCCGTGACGACGATCGGAATCGTCGAGGTCGCCCGCTTCGCCGCGGCAGCCGCCGGTGTGGCGAAGGCGACGATGATGCTGACCGGGCGGCGCACCATCTCCGCTGCCAGCGCGTCGGCGCGATCGGTGCGGCCCTCGGCGTGGCTGTACTCGATCACGATGTTGCGGCCCTCGACATAGCCGAGTTCGCGCAGGGCATCGCGGAACGTCGCCGTGCGATTGGCGTCCGGCGATTCCCAGTCGAGCACGCCGATGCGCGGGATGCCGGGCTTCGCCTGGGCCCGGACCGGCGCGGCCCGCGATGCCAGGCCGGCGACCAGTAGCACGGCGAGTTGGCGCCGCCTCATTCGATCACCTCGTCGGCGCGGGCGAGGACGGCGGACGGGATCGTCAGGCCGAGCGCCTTTGCGGTCTTGCGATTGATCACCAATTCGTACCTGGTCGGTGCCTGCACCGGCAAGTCGGCCGGCTTTTCACCCCTGAGGATGCGATCGACGTAGCCGGCTGAGCGGCGGTATTGTTCGAAGATGTCGGGACCGAGCGAGATCAGGCCGCCACCCGTGACGAAATAGCGGGAGAAGTAGACCGCCGGCAATTTGAGCCCGGCGGCAAGCGAGACTGTCAGATCGCGATGCAGCCGCGACAATGCGCTCGCCGTCACGACCAGGCCGCCGTTCGCAGAGCGCGCGAATGCCGTGACGGCGCGTTCGATCTCGCCGGCATTGCGCACGTTGACCGGGCTGACCTCCACCCCGACTTTCGGCGCCACCGACTGGACGACGGCGAATTGGCCGATCCCGGCGGATATGGCGGAATCCCGGAGGACCGCCGCGCGCGTCACGTGTGGCGCGACCTCCTTGAGCAATTCCAGCCATTTGCCGCTCAGGCTGTACTCGAATTGCAGAAATCCCGTGGCGTTGCCGCCCGGCCGGCTCAGGCTGTCGACAAAACCGGCGCCGACCGGATCCGCAACCGTCGCGAACACGATCGGCACGGTACGTGTCGCCTGCAGCAAAGACGCCATCGTCGCGGAACCGGTCGCAAAGATCACGTCCGGCGCCAGCGCGACAATCTCCGCCGCGTGCTTGCGAATGTTGTCGGCGTTTCCCGCCCCCCAGCGGGCGTCGATGCGCACGGTGCGGCCGTCGATCCAGCCCAGCTGTTGCAGCGCCTGCTGGAACACCGCGAAGGTCTCCTGGCCGCCCTGATCGTCCTCGGCCAGGCCCCGCAGTACACCGATGCGCCGCACGCGGTCCGCTTGCTGCGCACGCACGAGATGCGGCCAGGCAGCCATCACGCTGCTGCCCGCCGCCATGAGCCGCCGCCGCCTCATTCGATCACCTCGTCGGCGCGGGCGAGAAGCGTCGCAGGCACGCGGAGACCGATTGCTTTGGCGGCCTTCAGATTGATCACAAGCTCGAATTTAGTCGGCGCCTGCACCGGCAGATCACCCGCCCTGGCGCCGTTGAGGATGCGGTGGACATAGTCGGCGGCACGTCGGTTGTGATCGACCACGTCGGCACCGTAGGCAATGAGACCGCCGCCGGATGCAAAATAGCCGAACGGATAGATCGCCGGCAGGCGATGACTTGCGACGAGTTCATAGATCAATTGGCGATTAACATTCATGGAGCTGTCCGGCATGACGACCAGACTGCCGCCAGGCGTCCGGCCGACGGATGCGATGGACTGTTTGATCTCAGCGGCGTTGGCTACCGGCAACATGATCGGTTCGATCCGCGATCGCCGCGACGCGAGTTCAAATTGCGGGCGCAGGAATTCCGACTTGGCAAAAGGCGCCGTCTTTGGATTGTATATAAGCGCGGTTCGCCTGATTTCCGGGGCAATCTCTTTGAGAATGTCGAGCCACTTGCCGACGATCTCGGGAAAGTGGCTCATGAATCCCGTAACATTGCCACCCGGACGCGACAGGCTTGCGACGAAACCGTCGCCTACCGGATCGGACACCACGGCAAATACAATCGGTATGGTCTTTGTCGCTCGAAGCAATGCGGCCGTCGCCGGTGTTGAGTTGCTCACGAGAACACTTGGCGCCATCTCGACGAGTTCCCTGGCATAAGCCGAAATCCGCTCGAGGTTGCCGGCGCCCCAGCGAACCTCATAGTGGACACTTTGTCCGTCGACCCAACCGAGCCTGTTCATGCCTTCCCTGAAGGCCGCAAACCGCCGTTGTGAGTTGCCGTCGCTCTGTGAGCCGCTTTGCAGGAAGCCTATGCGCGACACGCCTTGCGCGCGCGCATGCGATAGCCAGGCAATCGACGCGCCGCCAACCAGCACGGTGAAGTCGCGCCGCCTCATTCGATCACCTCGTCGGCCTGAGCCAGCAGGGTGGCCGGCAGCCGCAGGCCCAGCGCATTGGCCGTCTTCAGATTGACGACCAGCTCGAAGACCGTCGGCTGCTCGATCGGCAGGTCGGCGGGACTCGCGCCGCCCAGCACGCGCACGACGTAGCGGGCGACGCTCTTGTAGGCCTCGCTGAGGTTCGGGCCATAGGTCAGGAGCGCACCGGCCCGGGCGATGTCCGCCCAGCCCGACACCAGCGGCACGCGCCGCTCCAGGCAGCTCGCCGCCAGCCTCGGCGCCAACTGCACCATGGTGGCGCTCGACAAGGCGATGACCGCTTCGGCGCCGCTGTCCAGTGCGCCGGACAATGTCGTCCCGGCCTCGGCGGCGGCGGCAAAGCGATGCACCGACAGGGCGATGCCCTGGCCGGCGACCGCCTGCTGGCAGGCGACGATCTCGCCCTCCTCGCCGGCATGGCGCGCGTTCGACAGCAAGGCGATCTTGCGGCAGTCCGGCACGACGCTGCGGACGAAATCGATCCGCTTGGGCATCAGCTCGACCGCCATGTGGGTGACGCCGGAGGCATTGCCGCCGGGGCGCGCCAGCGACTGCACGATGCCCGCCACCACGGGATCGCCACTGTAGCCGAACACCACCGGCACCGACGGTCGGGCCCGCACGACCGGCGGCGTGGCGGCGCCCTGGGCAACGATCAGGCGCACGCCGAGGCGCTGCAGTTCGGCGACGTACCCACCGACCGCGGCCGCGTCGCCATCGGCAAAACGCTCGATGACGTCGATCGGCCCGATGTCGGCCAACCCGTTGGCCGACAGCCCTGCCTTGAACGCGGCGAGGAACGGCGCGATCACCTCGCGCGATTCCTGCGAAATCCAGCCGATCCTGTGGCCGGCCGCCCGCACCGGCCCCGCGACCGCAGCCGCCGGCCAAGCAACGGCTGCCAGGAGCAGATCGCGCCGCCTCATTCGATCACCTCGTCGGCACGAGCGAGCAGCGAGGGCGGCACAACAAGCGCCAGCGCCTTGGCCGTTGCGAGATTGATCACCAGCTCGAAACGCGTCGGCCGCTCGACCGGCAGGTCGGCGGGCTTGGCACCATTGAGAATGCGGTCGACGTAGCTCGCCAGCCGCGTGAACAACTCGCGGACATCAGGGCCGTACGAAATCAGACCGCCGGCGGTCGGGAAGTCGCGGTGCTCGTAGATCGCCGGCAAGCGGAAGCGCGCGGCAAGATCGACGATCCGCTGGCGATGGCCGTGGAAGACGGCCGAGGACAGGACGATCATGCCCTGCGCCTCCATTCGCACGGCGGCTTGGAACGCCGGCAGGTAGTCATCACTGGCCCGCACGTCGATCACGGTGACCGGCTTGCCAATCGACGCCCCGACGCCGGGCAGCGGCGCGACCTGGCTCAGGTTGCTGGTGGCCGCCCTCAGCGCCACGAAGCGTGTCGCCTGCGGCAGAAACTCAGCCAGCAGCTCCAGCCACTTGGTACTGATGTCGTCCGACATCAGCTCCATACCCGTCAGGGCGCCGCCGGGACGCGCCCGGCTCTGGACCAGGCCCTGGCCGACCGAGTCGTTGCTCACGAAAACGACGGGTGTGGACGGCAAGGCATCGCGCGCCGCTTGCGTGGCGTAGATGCCGACTGTGACCACCACATCCATCCCTAGCCGGCCGAGCTCGCCCGCGAGGGCATGCAGCTTTGCGACGTCGCCGCCGGCATCGCGCGCCTCGATGACCAGGCCGTTACCTTCGGTATAGCCCAGCGCCCGCATTCCGGCGCGGAACGACTCGATCTGTGGATTGGCGGTTACGCTCAGCCAGCCGACGCGGAACGCCTCGCGCCGCTGCGCGCGTGCCGGCGACGCTGCAAGAGCGGCGCAGGCGAGAAAGAGCGTACGCCGCCTCATCCGATCACCGCGTCGGCAGGGGCGAGCAACGCCGACGATCGGGCCCGGTTGCCTGTCCTGTGGTCGGCGGACGGATGGTCAACTGCCTCCCCATGCGGCGCGACCGCTTTCTGCCGGGCGGTTTGCCACAATGAGGCGACGATAGCAGACGGCGACGATGGCCGATAGCCGCCCGCTCCGCCACGCGTCATCCCTGCTGCCCCGGCTGACGCCCGCGTCACCCGGACGGACCGTTACCTGACGGTCACCAGGGCGACCGATGGCACCCACCATGCCGCGCGCCGCCGTCAGCGTGCCGCCCGCCGCTTGACTGCGCCGTAGCCCAGGGTCACCGCCGGCACCCTGCCCGGCCCGAAGGCGCGCTGCACCTGCAGCCGCTCGGCGGCGAGCTGGCCGTCGTGCCAGCACATCACCACGGCATCGCCGCGGTCGGGCGAGCGCCCGAGGCGGACGCGGATCTCGTCCTTGCTCTCGATCTGGATGCCGCGCGCCGCCATGTGCCAGCGCGGCGCGGTGAGATCGGCCAGCAGCATCGGATCGTCGGGCAGCGCGATCGGGCTGCCCTCGCGCTGGTGCGGATCGAGCGCTTCGCGCAGGCGCCACCAGCTCTCGGCCCGCCTGTTGACGAAGCCGAGCCGGCCGTCGGCGGTGCGGCGGTACGAGCCCTCGGCGCCGAGATGGCCGACGACGGCGATCCCGTTCTGCTTGAGATGATCCAGCGGCGAGCCGCCCCAGCCGCCGCCCATGTCGATCACCACCGGCGCGGCATCGCGCTGGACGGCGAACACCAGGGCCGCCACCGCCGGGCCGTCGCGCGTGTCGATGCCGGCCTTGCCGAGCAGCGGCGCGAACCAGCCGCCGTAGCGCGTCGCCAGCACGGTTTCGTCCCGCCCTCCCCGCGCCACGTCGACCGCCACCGCCGTCATGCTCGCACCGCGCGGCGGGCCGGGCTGCCAGCGACGCTGCGCCGCGACCACCCAGTCGGAGGGAATCACCTGCATGGCGTCGTCGGCGCGCGCCGCCATGAAGTTGCCATCGCGCACCGCCGAGCGGATCGGCTCGGGCAGCGCGTCGAGCTCGCGCTGGTAGCCGGTTCGCACGAGATACGGATTGTCGCTCAGCTTCGCCGGGATGAACGTGCGCGACTTCGGCGTCAGGGTCTTGCCGTCCAGCGTGACCGGCCCGGGACCGCCGACCTCCATGTCCTTGCCGTCCGGGTCGGTGACGAACCAGCGCAACTCGCCGGGCCGCGCCGGGTCGGGATGCGTCAGGTCCAGCCACGGCCGAAACATGCCGATCATCCAGTCGCCCTCGGCCGACAGCGGCGGGTTCGACGCCAGCACGGTGCGGCAGCGCTGCGCCGGGTCGGTCGAGCGCACCCAGCCCATCAGGAAGCGCACCTGGCTTTCGAGGAACTGCGCCGCCTCGTCGAGCGCCAGCAGATCGTGCGGCTGGCCCTGCCAGCTCTGTTCGTCGCCGGCATACTGCGCCGAGCCGAACTCGACCAGCCGTCCGTCGGGCGTGCGCAACGCCGGCACCGGCTGCTGCACGAAGCCGTCGCGGCCACGGATGGCAATCGCGCGGTCGCTGAGCGCCCGCAGCTCCTTGTGCAGGCGGCGCATGATGAGCGCGCGGTGGTGCACCGTCAGCGCCAGGCCGAGCAGCAGGTCCGACTTGCCGCCGCCGCCCTGGCCGCCATAGAGCAGCACGTCGGCGGTACTCAGCGCCGCCTGGGTCTGCGGTCCCGGATTGGGAATCCACGGCCGGCCGTCAGTGGCGGCCAAGACCTGCTGTCCGATGCTGTCGCGCTGGCGGCTCGGCAGGGCCGCCAGCCGCACCAGCATGGCGTCGAGCACCGCGCTCATCCGCGCCGGCGACGCAGGCGGGTGTACCAGTCGTCGATCGTCAGCCCCCCGCCACCCGCATCGGCCAACAGGCCCGACGCCGCGAAGCTTACGATCGCCAGGCCTGCCAGCGCGCCGGGACTGTCCAGTGCGCCGGATGGCGTGAAGGTTAGGGTCGCGAGACCGCCCAGCGGCGCCGCGCCGTTGAGATTGGCCGCCGGCGAGAAACTGATCGCCAGACTGCCGGCCAGCGCGCCACCGCCCTCGAGGGCGCCCGCGGCCGCGAAGGCCACGCCGGCGGTGCCGGAGGCATTGGCGACGGCCAGCAGGGTGGCGACCGGCGTGAAGACGGTGCCGGCGCTGCCGACCAGCGCCCCGCCGCCGGTGAGCGTCGCAGCCGGCGTGAACGTCGCCGGTATCGTGCCGGCCAGCGCTCCCGATCCCTTCAGGTCGCCGGCGGGCGAGAAGGCAAGCGCGGTCGTGCCGGAGATCGCCCCCGCCGCAGCCCCCTGCGGCAGCGCCAGGAATGTCGGGCCGAATCCGGGCACGGCCTACACCGTCAGCAGGCGCGATTGATCGGACGGCAGCCTGCGGTACGGCCGCCGCAGGAACGGCGGATGCGGCGCCATGCGGGCGTTGTCGCCGCCCAGATTGTCCCAGACGCGCGCCACGTTCTGGCGGACATACATCACATCGCGCAGCTTTTCCGTGCCGCCGCGATGCGTGCCGTCGGAGCGGCGCACCACCGGCGCCTCGCGGAAGGCGCGCCACTCCACCAGATTCTTGGCGAGATACCGCCATGCCAGCGGGCCACGACAGGCGATCGACCGGAACAGGTGATCGGGCATCGCCGTGCCGTCAGGCCAGATGTCGACGCCGGCGTGCCAGAACTCCGCGATGTCGCCATCCCAGTACTGGCTGATCGTCGAGCCGTTGAAAGTGCCCAGCGCCATGGCGCCGATCGACGTCGGCGCCCGGCTGGTCGTGTTCTGTGCGTTGCTGATCGTGCCGGTATCCGTCTGCAAGACGTGGATGCGCCGGTTGGTCGCGCTGATGGCGCGGCAGAGGATGAAGGCCCAGGCATTGGTAACGGGAACGCCCGACGATGCCGTGGCCGCCGTGCCGCCGGCGGCCGCCGAGAAGTTCCACGCCGTGCCGGCGTTGCGGTCCAGACGCCAGTAGCTGTTGGTCGCACCGGTGTTGACGATGCACCAGACCGTCTTGGTGCCCGTCACGTCGGCCGGCCGTACCCAGCAGCCGATGGTGAACGGCACCGTCGTGTAGGGATTGTTGGCGTCGTTGAGGAAACGCTGTGACGATGCGGCAGCGAAACGGAACGACATGGCGTCAGGCGCTGTCGTACTTGATGGCCGTCGCGGACAGGACGTGGTTGCCGCCCGTCGCGTCGAGGGCGGCGCCGCTGTTCTGCACGATGAAGAAGCTGAACTTGCGCGGGATGGCGCCGCCGAGTGCACCGGCCAGCGACGGGATCACCGTTTCATAGTCCGTGCTGTTCGTGCCGTTCGTGCGGATCGCATCGAGCAGCGTCATGCGCTCCTTGCTCTCCGCCGTGTGCGTCTTGTTGGCGTCGCTGCCGCCGTTGCCGCCGGCGTAGTTGGTGCCGTCCTCCGACGCCGCGCACCAGAATTCGATGACGCGATTGGCCGTCAGCGTCGTGCCGGTCCTGATCTTCAGATAGACCGAGTAGTCGACCGCCTTGGTGCCAGTGTTGTCGACGGCCGCCGCGGCGCGCCCGGCCCGCAGGTTGGTGTCGCGGGCCAGCGACGCCGCCGTCAGGGTGACGGCGGTCGAAGTGCCGTAGTTGATGGTCGCGGTCGTCATCGTCAGTCACACGTGACGCTGAGCTGGCCGGCGGCGAACGACGGCGTGATGCCGCTCGACACCGCCAGCGATGACGTGAGCGCGGCGCTGAACAGCAGGGTGCCGGCGCCCGCGGAGTCGGTGCCAATGCCGAAATGCGTGATCGTGGCGCCGGTAACGCCACAGGTCGGGAAGGTGGTGGCGCCCGTGTTGCTGGCGCTATTGCCGCTGACGGTCCAGCCGGCGCCGCTGCGCGCCACCGCGACGCGCGCGTAGTTGGTGTAGCCGGTCTCGTTGGTTGTCTGGCTGCCGCCCTCGCCCGGATCCGATGTGTGCAGCGACACGTAGAGCGAACCGGCCGTGGCGCTGTTCTGCAGGCCGGCCGCATCGCCGATGCCGGCGAAGTCGGTGTTGTTGAACAGCAACAGCAGGACGGCGTTTTCGAAGGCGTTCGACGCGCTCATGGCGAGGCTCCTTCGCGGGCGCCGAGCGCGGTGCGGATGGCGGCGCGGATCGCGTCGAGCCGGGCCGTGGCGGCATCGATCTCGGCGCCCAGCGCCGTCAGTCGCGCCTCGGCGGCGGCGCAGGCGGCATGCGCCTGGGCATGGCGCTGCGTTTCGGTCTCGGCCGCCTCGCGCGCCTCGGCCAGGATGAGCGCCGCTTCGGCGGCGGCGCGCCGGTTGGTCTCGGTCGCACGGGCTTCGGCCTCGGCGAGGACGGCGGCGGCGCGCGCATCGGCATCAGCCAGGCGGCGGGCCGCGTCGGCGTCGGCCGCCTCGCGCAGCGCCTGCAGCTCGGCGCGGGCGCCAACAATGCGGCCGCGACACTCGGCTTCCTCGGCGCGGCGCGACGCGGCGCGCGCCTCGATGTCGCGCAGCTCGTTGGCCAGCGCGGCGCGATCCTGCACGGCGCGCGCGATGGTCATCGCCGCCTCGTGCTGGCGGCCCCAGGCCTGCACGATGTCGCAAGCTTCGGCCAGGTCCATCACCGCCCTCCCGCGCGCATCATCAGGTGGACGGCGAGGCTGGTGGTGCCGTCGCCGGCGCTGACGCGCGGCCGGATCTGGTACGGCAGGTCGCCGACCATCTTGATGCCGGTGGCGGTGAAGCTGACGTTGGCGCCCAGCGGGTCCTTGAGCGTCGCCCAGGTGGTGCCGCCGTCGTTGCTGCCTTCCATCAGCAGGGTGCCGCCGGCGCCGAACGTGCCGGTGACCTGCACCGAGCGATCGGCGAAGGGACCGAACTTGACCGGCGCGCCGTCGTCGCCGTTGAGCAGGCCGGTCCAGCGGAAGCGAACGACGAAGCGTTCCTCGTCCGCGATCGATTGCGCGCTGCGCGTGGCCATGTCGCCCTCCCCCGGCTCAGGCGTTGGCGAAGGCGGACGACAGCACCATCCGGCCGGTCGGCAGGATTACGCCCAGCGCCACCTGCTCTGTGCCGGTGTCGGTCCAGGTGCCGTCCCAGTCGCCGTCAGCCTCGCTGGTGCAGAGGAACAGCTTCTTAGCGACCACGCCCAGCAGCGCGCCGTCGGTGCCGACCGCCACGCCGGTGCTGCCACCGGTGGTGGCGAAGGCGGTGGCGGTGGCGTCGGTGAAGACCGCCAGCCAGAACGGCGTGACGACGTCGACGTCGCTGCCGTCGGCCTTCCTGAACTGCAGGGTGATGATGCGGACGTTGGCGTTCTCGGCGCCGACGGCGATCGACACGTCGGCCGCCTGGTGCGTGATTTCCTTGCCGCTGGCGATCAGGTTGCCCTTGCGCGACAGGCCCAGCAGCCGGCCGTGCAGCGAGATCAGGGAATCGGGCATGACGGTGTTCTCCCGTGCTTGAGTGCTTGGTGCTGTGGAGACGCGACGCCCGCCGCGGCGAGGCCGGGCGGGCGGAGAAACTCGGTCGCGACGTCAGGGCACGCGGCGCCGCGCGGACGCCGCGCCGCCTATCGGGGTTCGCCGCTGTCGGCGCTCGCCAGCAGGAAGGCCAGCCGTCGCGCCAGCTCGAAGTCGTCGATCGGCGCCGGCGGCGCGCTGCCGCTCTTGTCCAGCGCCTCGGATCGCACGACCTCGCGCCACAGGTCGGGACGCCGGTTCCTGAGCCAGAAGACGCACGCGGCGGTGTCGGGCGGATAGTGCTCGACGTAGCGCTTCACCACGACGCGACCGGCGTGATGGAACATCTTGACCGCGACGTGGCGGAAGCCCAGGGCGCGATGGAAGAGCGAATCGGCGACGGCACGGTCGGCATCGTCGCGGCCGCGCTTGACGGCGCCGGCGAAGGCCGCGTCGCGCGCCATCCAGCCGCGCAATGTGCGGCGGCTGACGCCCAGCGCCTCGGCCAGCTCGGCCGTCGAGGCGCCGAGGCGGCAGAGGATCGTCGCCTGGCGGCGCTGCGCCGGTGAACAGGGCGGGCTGTCACCGGCTACCGGGTCGGCCGAGCTCTCTGTGCGGGCCTGGGGCGTCGCAAGTCCGACCTGGCGGCGTGCGGTGGCGGACGGTGGCGGCATGGGCGGCCCGAAACGCAAACGCCCGGCGCGGAAGCTCCGGCCGGGCGCAATTCGACGTCTAGTAAAATTACCATATACAATCGTACGACCAGAGTCAAGCGTCGAGTCGTCCATCGCGAAGCCGACCATCCGGCGCGACGTGGAACTGCGGCACGGCGCCAGCGTTGAAGTGTGTTGCAGCGACAGCAGTCGACGGCGCGGCGCGACGGGTCCCCCCGTCGGCCATCGCGGCCCTGTTGTCGCCGAACGACACCGGAGAGAGCCCATGTTCCGACACACCCTCGCCGCCATTGTCACCGCTGCGATCGGCTTCGGCACGATCGTGCAGGCCCATGCCGCCGATCCGCGCCGGCCATGGTGCGAGCGCGGCGACGTCAACTGCGATGGCCGCATCGACTGGCGCGACCGCTTCTACGATCCGCCACGCGGCTATCACGGCCGGCCGTACACCTATGGCTCGGAAGGCTACTGCGCCTATCCGACGCCGCGCGGCCCGATCCGCGGCTACAAGCCGCAAGGCAAGGATCGCTGCTGCGTCGAAACGCGCTGGGGTCCCTCGTGCCTCTAGTCCGTCGCTAGCGCTTATGGCGGCATCATCTGCAGCGCGCCGCGTCGGTCCCGGCCGGCGGGGCGCTGCAGTCCGCCGTCTTCGCGCGGCGTCGTTTCGAGATTGCGGCATTCGGCTATTTTGCACTCACTCGCAGGGCTGCGGCTGCGCACGCGCGCCGCACGCCTGACGTCGCGGTCGGGCTGCCACGTTGCCGCGCCCACCGTGCCAACGCGCGTGGCAGGTCATCGGCGCCCGCGATCATTTCAGCCGTCGTGTCCGCTGCCGGTGCCGAGCAGGACGCCGGGGATGCCGGCCGTGCCCCAGCGATAGACCGGATGCAGCATGACCTGGGCCCGCAGCGCCAGCCACGCCGTGGCATCGAGCGTCGGCACCGGCACCCGTCCGGCCTGGTACTCGCGCAGCAGCGCGTCGGCGACGTTGCCGGCGGTGGCATGCGGCTCGGCGTTCCAGCGCGGCCGCCGCAGGCCGGTCATGCGGAAGTAGAGCGCATCCACGACATAGGCCGCCGCCTCGTCCTCGTTGTCGGTGACCAGCGTCTTGGTCAGATCGAAGACCGCGTGCGTGCACTCGTGCAGGAACAGTCCCTCCTCCGTGCGCCCGACCAGCGGCGCGACGCGCAGCGTGTTGGGCGTGCCGGAGGTGTACAGGCCCCCGACACCCGGCGGGAAGGCGGTGGTGAACTGCAGGCTCACCTGCCCCGCTTCGATGGCGCGCGCCACGCGGTGAAACGAGGCCGGCGCGATGGTGACGGTGCCGCCGGAAAACGGAAACCGGAAGCGAATCCGGCTGACGACAGGGCCCCGCAGCAAGCTCAGGACTTTTTCGCGCGCACTCATGGTGACACCCTCCTCGTGCGACCGGATGATCCGCCGGACGGGCGGCCGGATCGACGCTGCCGATGGCCCCGACCGCCCTGACCGACGCCGTCCGGCGTCGCCCGCGACTGCCGGCGGCGGCCGCGCCATGGCGGTGACACCACCTCATCAAGTGAACACCCGCTCTGTTTCTGTATTCCGCTCCAACGCGGGAAAGTTTTCCGCCGCGCCGATCCGCTCCGGAGGTGCCGCCAGGCCATGGCGACGCCAAAACCGGTGTGCGCTTTTGTCCCCCGTTAGTTGTATAGTTGTCCGTTATACTCGTATTAAGGGCATAGGGTGGGTGACGTGAAACAGTTGATCCTCGTCATGCTGCTGGGTGCCGGGCTGGCCACGCCGGCGCACGCCTGCATCGCGCCGCGCGAGCCCTTCTGCCTGCAGATCGGCCAACCCGACCAGTGGTGCGCGGCCGAGGTGCGCCGCTACCTGAAGGACGAACGCGACTATCAGGAATGCGTCGCGCGGCAGGCCGAGCACGACATGGCCGACTCGGTTGCCCGCGCCAGGAAGGTGGTCGAAAAATGGAACTGCCGCGTCGCCGGCCAGTCGCTCTGCCTGTGACGCGGCCGGGGCGTCGCCGTGTCACGCCGCGGAGTCCCCAGCCATGCCCTACATCACCGCCGACGCCCGCGCCCGCCTCGACCAGGGCGGACGGCCGCAGAATGCCGGCGAGCTCAACTATGCGCTCAGCCGCCTGGTCGACGCCTATCTGGTCGACAAGGGCGGCATCCGCTACGCCCACCTCAACGAGGTCGTGGGCGCGCTGGAATGCGCCAAGCTCGAACTCTACCGCCGTCTCGCCGCGCCCTACGAGGACCGCAAGATCGCCGAGGCCGGCGACGTCTACCGCGCCACCGCCACCGGCTGAGGCGTCACGCCTGTCGCGACAGCGACTGACCTCACCCTAAGGAGGCCGCGTCGCGGCCGGCTCTTCGGGAAGAAGTTGTGCGTCGCCATGCGCGATGGCCTTGCCCGCAAGGCAATGGAAGCAGAGCGCCAGACGCGATCGCCCGGCCCCGGCGCGTCAACGGCGGAACGGCGGCGCGAAATGTTGCGACACTCCTCTTTACATGAGACGATTGTCTCATTATGGTCCGCGCGTCAACGCAAACCAGCGGCAGGGAGATCCGTCATGGCCATCACGCGCGCCGACATGGACCGCAAGATCGACGAGCATTTCGGCTTCGAGGCCAGCGACAACGTCGAGGGGGTGCTGGCCACTCTGACCGATGACGTCGAGCACGACATTGTCGGCTGGCCGACCGGCCCGACGCACGGCCGGGCCGCGGCGCGCCCGTTCTACGAGACGCTGTTCAAGGACCTGTCCGACGGCCGGGTGACGAGCCTGAAGCGACTCTACGGCGAGGGCTTCCTGATCGACGAGTCGCTGTGGCGCGGCAAGGCGCCGGGCCGGCCGTTCGGCCTGGAGGGTCGCGACCGGCCGCTGCAGTTCCGTCTGCTGCATGTCATCGAGTTCGCCGACAGCGGCGACATCAAGCGCGAGAACGTCTGGATCGACCTCGCCGCCGTTCTGCAGCAGCTGCCGCAGGACTGACATGGCGAAGCCCGCACCGACAGGTCGCTGGAAGCAGCGCCGCCGCACGCGCCACGACCTGCTGCAGGCGGCGGCGCGGCTGCTCAAAGGCGGCCGCACGCCCAGCCTGGAGGAGGTGGCCGACGCCGCCCTGGTGTCGCGCGCCACCGCCTACCGCTACTTCCCCAGCATCGAGGCGCTGCTGGTCGAGGCGGCGCTCGACGTGGCGACGCCCGATCCCGAAACGCTGTTCGCCGCCGATGCCGGCGACGATCCGGTGGCGCGGGTCGAGCGCGTCGAGGCGGCGCTCTATCGCATGATCGTCGACAACGAGGCGCCGCTGCGGCTGATGCTGGCCAGCGCGCTGCAGCGTCGCGCCCGCGGCCCCGCCGGCGAAGCCAACGGCGACACGCCGATCCGGCAGAACCGGCGCACGCCGCTGATCGACGCGGCGCTGGCCCCGGCCCGCCACCGCTTCACGCCGGCGCGGCTGGAGACGCTGAAGGCGGCGCTGGCGCTGGTGATCGGCACCGAGGCGATGGTGGTGTTCCGCGACGTGCTGCAGCTCGACGACCAGACCGCGAACCGGGTCAAGCGCTGGGCGATCCGCGCCCTGATCGAGGCGGCCGCCCGACCGGCCAGGTCGAAGGGCGGTTGAGGCACCGCATTGCGCGTCGCGATCGACGGCCTGGCGGCGTGATCCGACAGCGCGGCCGCGTCGTATCAGCAGCGATCCCCACCGGACAGACTCCACCGCACCCCGGATCCGCCATGCCCGGCGCCAGCGCCCGTCACGCCACCCGACAGCGACCCGACCGTCGGTCGTTCGCCTGCCGTCGCGATAGCCGCGGCCGCCGCCGCGCCGGCGCGCCCCTCGCCGCCGGGAGCTGCCGATGGCGATGAAGACAGCTCAGCGCGCCGATCGCCGCCACGACCTGCTCGGCCTCGTCGCCTTTGTCGCGATATGCGCCCTGGTGTCGGGCATCGGCGGCGCCTTCACCGCCAGCAGCGTCGGCACCTGGTACCAGACCTTGAGCAAGCCCGCCTTCAATCCGCCGGACTGGCTGTTCGGGCCGGTGTGGACGACGCTCTATCTGATGATCGCCGTCGCCGGCTGGCGCGTCTGGCGCCGCCGCCAGGCCGTCGCGGTCGGCCCGGCGCTGACGGCCTACGCCGTGCAGCTCGGCCTCAACCTCGGCTGGTCGTTCCTGTTCTTCTTCCTGCGCGCGATCGGTGCCGCACTGGTCGACGTCGTGGCGCTGCTGCTGGCGATCGCCATCAACGCCGCGCTCTTCTGGCGCGTCGACCGCTGGGCCGGCGCGCTGCTGCTGCCCTACCTGCTGTGGGTCGCCTTCGCCACCGTGCTCAACGCCGCGCTGTGGCGGCTCAACTGACCGCCACCGCACGGCGCGTCGTGGTCAGGCGAGCATGCTGCGCAGCATCCACGCCGTCTTCTCATGCACCTGCATGCGCTGCGTCAACAGGTCGGCCGACGGCTCGTCGCCCGCCTTGTCGACCAGCGGGAAGATCGAGCGGGCCGTGCGCACCACCGCCTCCTGGTCGGCGACCAGGATGCGGATCATGTCCTCGGCCGACGGCACGCCGGTCTCTTCCTTCAGGACGGTGAGCGCGCCGAACTGGCGGTAGCTGCCCGGCGCCACGATGCCCAGCGCGCGGATGCGCTCGGCGATCAGATCAACGGCCAGCGCCAGCTCGGTGTACTGCTGCTCGAACATCAGGTGCAGCGTGTTGAACATCGGGCCGGTGACGTTCCAGTGGAAGTTGTGCGTCTTGAGATAGAGCGTGTAGGTGTCGGCCAGCAGGCGCGACAGGCCCTCGCCGATCTGCGTGCGCAGCTTGCTGTCGATCCCGATATCGATCTGCTGCGCCGCCTTCTTCCTGGCCATCACCGTCCTCCACCGTGGTCAACGTCAACGCAAGATGCAGGCCCGCGCGATGGCACGGGCGCAAGCAACTTGTTGCACCTTATTCGCAATATAAGGTGGTGGTGGTCAACCGTTCGTGCAATGCCCGCCGGCGGATTCGTTGTCGCAGGCGGCGCGCGGGGCTGCAGGCGCTACATGCGCATGCGCATGCCCATGCGACCGCCGACGCCCAAGTCGTCGGCTTTTTTCTTCTGCTCCGGCGTCAGGGCGGCATAGAGCGCCGTCGCTGCCGGCCGGTAGGTCTTCAGCACGTCGAGCTGCGCCTCGAGCGCCTTCTCGCGCGCCTCCAGCCGCTCCGGCCACGCCGCCGGCAACGGGGCGGGGGCCGGCATCTTCTTGACCGCCGCGCGCGTGGCGTCGGCGAAGGCGGTCCACAGCGTTTCCTGCGCCGATGTGATCTGCAACTCGGCTTTCATGAACGCCAGCGTGCCTTCGGTATGATGCAGCATCATCGGCGACAGGCCGCCCGACATCATGCCGCCCATCATGCCCTGCATCATCTCGCCCATCATGCCGTCCATCATACCGCCCATCATCGGCATCTGATCCTGCATCATGGGCATCGAGCCCTGCATGCCGGGACGACCGCCTGGCGGGCCCATGCCCGGGCCGGCGCCCGGCGGATGATGCGCGCCCGGCATGTCGGGCTTGGCGGATTGCGCCTGAGCCGGCGCGCCCAACGCCAGCACGAGTGCACCCAGCGCCGCGGCGCCGGCGAGACGCTTGCCGATGATCTGCATGGTCCTCTCCTCGGTGACTGGCATCGCCGCTGCGCAAGTCTTGTCGGCAGTGGCCGCGACCCTTCGCGGGTCCTGTTTGGCAGCAGCTAGACCTGGGCGATGATGCGAACCATGATCTGGGTCAAATACAGCGGCGGATCGCAGGTTCTCACTGTGTCGTGAACAACCCGGAGAGCGCCGATGACTCCGGCCGACCATGTCCATCGTCATCACGACCATGCGGGCGCTCATCGTGCGGCGCCGCTTGGCGTCACCGCCATCGATCCGGTCTGCGGCATGACACTCGACGTGGCGGCCGATACGCCTGCGCTGTCGCATGACGGGCGCGACTACTATTTCTGTTCGGCGCGTTGTCGGGAGAGGTTCCAGGCCGAGCCGGTGCGCTATCTCTCAGCCGCGCCACGGCCAACCGGCGTCCAGCCATCCGCGCCGCCGCCGGCCATGCCGCCCGCCGCGGCGGCCGGTGGCGTCATCTACACCTGCCCGATGCACCCGCAGATCCGCCAGGCCAGCCCGGGAGCATGCCCGATCTGCGGCATGGCGCTGGAGCCGGTCGGCGGCGCCGGCAGCGAGGGTGCGGCAGAGCTTGCCGACATGACGCGCCGTTTCTGGATCGGCCTGGCGCTGGCGTTGCCGGTCGTTGTGCTGGAAATGGGCGGTCACGTTTTCGATCTGCATCGCATCGTGCCGCCGCGCATCAGCACTTGGCTGCAGTTCGCGCTGGCGACGCCAGTCGTGCTGTGGGCCGGCTGGCCATTCTTCGCGCGCGGCTGGCGCTCGATCCGCAACCGCGCGCTCAACATGTTCACGCTGATCGCGCTGGGTACCGGCGCCGCGCTGCTCTACAGCCTCGCCGCCACCTTTGCGCCGTTCCTGTTTCCCGCCTCGATGCGCGACGCCGAGGGCAACGTGGCCGTCTACTACGAGGCCGCCTCGGTGATCATCGTGCTGGTCCTGCTCGGTCAGGTGCTCGAGCTGCGCGCGCGCGAAAGCACGTCGGGCGCCATCAAGGCGCTGCTCGGCCTGGCGCCGCGCACCGCGCTGCGCATCGCCGACGACGGCGGCGAAGCCGAAGTACCGATCGAGACCATCATGGCCGGCGACCGGCTGCGCGTTCGGCCGGGCGAAAAGGTGCCGGTCGACGGCGTGCTGCTGGAAGGACGCAGCGCCGTCGACGAGTCGATGATCACCGGCGAGCCGATGCCGGTCACCAAACAGGCCGACAGCAAGCTGATCGGCGGCACCATCAACCAGACCGGCAGCTTCGTGATGCGGGCCGAGCGGGTCGGTGCCGACACGATGCTGGCGCGGATTGTGCACCTCGTCGGCGAGGCGCAACGCAGCCGCGCCCCGATCCAGCGGCTGGTCGACGTCGTAGCAGCGTGGTTCGTGCCGGCGGTGATTGCGGCGGCCGTGCTGAGCTTTGGCGCCTGGAGCCTGTGGGGACCGCCGCCCGCTTTCGCCTACGCCATGATCGCCGCCGTGTCGGTCCTGATCATCGCCTGCCCCTGCGCATTGGGCCTGGCGACACCGATGTCGATCATGGTCGGCGTCGGCCGTGGCGCCACCGCCGGGATCCTGATCAAGAATGCCGAAGCCTTGGAGCGCATGGAGAAGGTCGACACGCTGGTGATCGACAAGACCGGCACCCTGACCGCCGGCAAGCCGGCCGTGACCTCGGTGCAGCCGCTCGATGCGCTCGGCCAGAACGAGGTACTGCGCCTTGCCGCCAGCCTGGAACGCGGCAGCGAGCATCCGATCGCCAGCGCCATCGTCGCCGCCGCAAGCGAGCGCAAGCTGGCGCTGGCCGATGCGGCCGAATTCGATTCGCCCCTGGGCAAGGGCGTCACCGGCGTGGTCGATGGCAAGTCCCTGCTGCTGGGCAACGCCGCCTTCCTGCGCGAGCGCGGCATCGACGTCACCGCCGCCGATGCGCGGGGCGACGCGCTGCGCCAGCAGGGCGCCACCGTCGTGATACTGGCAATCGATGGTCGTGCCGCCGGCCTGGTCGCGGTCAGCGACCCGGTCAAGCCGACGACGCCGGAGGCGCTGCAGGCGCTGCACAAGGACGGCGTGCGCATCGTCATGCTGACGGGCGACAACCGGCGCACCGCCCAGGCCGTGGCGCGGCAGCTGGGCATCGATGCCGTCGAGGCCGAGGTGCTGCCGGAAGACAAGGCGGCGATCGTGCAACGCCTGCGCGGCGAGGGTCGCGTGGTGGCCATGGCCGGCGACGGCGTCAACGACGCGCCGGCGCTGGCCGCGGCCGACATCGGCATCGCCATGGGCACCGGCACCGACGTGGCGATCGAAAGCGCCGGCGTGACACTGGTGAAAGGCGATCTACGCGGCATCGTGCGCGCCCGCCAGCTGTCGCGTGCCACGATCCGCAACATTCGCCAGAACCTGTTCTTCGCCTTCGTCTACAACGCCGCCGGCGTGCCGCTGGCGGCCGGCGTGCTCTACCCCGCCTTCGGTCTGCTGCTGAGCCCGGTCGTGGCCGCCGCCGCCATGGCAATGAGTTCGGTCAGCGTCATCGCCAACGCGCTGCGCTTGCGCCGCATCGCCTGGCACGATGGCCCGGCGAAGTGAGCGTCGTCGATGGCGCCTGCCGCGGCAGGCCCGATCCAAGAGGCTTGCAGACGGCGTCGCGGAACGACCACTCCCCGCAGTACCGAAAGCGGCGTACCGCCGGCTTGTGACAACGCGACGCCGGTTGACACGTCGCCTGGTGGCGCCCGACCCTCGCTGCGCAGGAGGCAGCGATGGACATCGACGACTATGGCGAGTGGGCGCGGCGCGCGGAGTTCGATGCCGCCACGGCCGAGGCCTCGGACGTGTTGCTGGCGCGCCTGGGCCTTGGCCTGGTGTCGGACGCGGCGGAAGTCGCCGGCCTTGTCGGCCGCCGCCTGCGCGAGGGCACGCTGGATCGCGACCACCTCGCCTACGAACTGGGCGACGTCGCCTACTACTGGGCGCGGCTGTGCGCGGTGGCCGGCGTCACGCCGTCGGAGGTGCTGGCGCGCAGCCGCCGCAATATCGAGGCGCGGCTGGCCAAGCGCGCACAGCCCTCCTAGACGGAAGCGCGCCTTTCAGCGATCAGCGCCACCAGTCGTGCCGATCGCGGTGCCGGTCGCGCCTGTTCATGTGCTGCTGGTACTGGCGGTCGCGCCAGCCATAGTGATGGCCCCGATCCCAGCCATGATGGCGCCGGTCGTGGCGCCAGCCGTCGTGACGTCGGTCGTGGCGCCAGCTCTCCCGGCGCCAGCCGTCATGACGGCCATGACGCCGGTCGTGCCGCCCGTCATCGCGCCAT
>JAHCJT010000429.1 GCA_026126245.1 Alphaproteobacteria bacterium | reverse complement strand
ACCGCGACGGCATCGACGACCTGCAGCCACCGGCACCGCCGGCCGCCGAGCGTCGCGACGCACGGGGCGAGGAACGGCACGGCCAGCGGCGCCGCGAGGATCGCGGCCGCGACCGCGACCGTCCGCAGGGCCGCGAACGGCGCCGCGACCGCGGCTGGGATCGCGACGACGGCCCGCCGGTGGTCGGCTTTGGCGATTTCACGCCGGCCTTCCTGTCGCGGCCGGTCCCGCCGCGCCGCCGCCGCGAAGTTGCCGAGGAACCGGCAGCCGAGGAAGCGGCGTAGCGCTATCCGCCGCACCGCCTGCGAGAGGCGGTCAATAGTCGCCATAGCGGCCAGTTTCGACAAGGCGCCGGGCGGAGGAGGCCGATTGATCCGGGCTCCCCGTGGCGACAGCGCCACGACCGTCGGGCGCTAGCCGACACTGCCGAAACGGCCGATCCAGTGTTCCGCGATGTGTCGGCGCGAGGCGAACCAGACGCCGCCTTTCGCCCGCATGTGCGCCACGGCGCGATCCAGCCCGGCGATGCGGCCCGGCCGGCCGATCATCCGCAAGTGAAGGCCGATCGACATCATCTTCGGGTGATGCGCGCCCTCCGACCACAGCGTGTCGAAGGCGTCGGCGACGTAGTCGGTGAAATCGCGCGCCGTCACAAACCGGTGGAACCCCTGATGGTAGTGCATGTCGTTGGTATCAAAGCTGTAGGGCAGCACGAGATGTCGTTTGCCTTGGACCTCGACGAAGAACGGCAGGTCGTCCGAGTAGTCGTCGCTGTCGTAGAGAAAGCCGCCCTCCTCGACCAGCAGCCGACGCGTGTTCGGCGAGGGAGTTGACCGCGTGTGCCATCCGACCGGCCGGGTGCCGGCGATCGCCGCCAGCACGCGCACCGTGCGGGCAATGGCCTCGCGCTCGGCCGCTTCCGCCATGTGCGCATGCCGCTCCCAGCGCCAGCCGTGGCAGGCGATCTCGTGGCCGCGGCCGACGGCATCCCGGATCAGCCAGGGCGACCGCTCTGCCGCCAGTCCGCAACTGCTCACCGTCGCGGTGATGCCCAGGCGTTGCAGGGCGTCGGCGATCCGCCACCAGCCGGCCTTGGTGCCGTATTCGAAATGGGACTCCATGCAGCGGTCAGGAACGCCGGTCACTTCGTCGGTGACTTCGTAGACCTTCTCGTTGTGTGCATCACCGGCCGACAGCGACGCTTCGGCGCCTTCCTCGAAGTTGATCACGAACGAAATCGCGACCCGCGCGCCGCCGGGCCATTGCGGATCTGGCGGCATGCGGCCATAGCCCTGGAAGTCACGCATCGCGCATCCCGTCCTTTGCACCCAAGGTGCTGCGGCCTGCCCGCTGCCACAGGGCCGCAGCCACCGCCTGGGCGCGCACCACGACGGCATCGCCGTCGACCAGGGTCGGTCGGCCGCCGGCCAGCACGACGCGGCCGTCGACAATCACGGTGTCGACGTCGTGACCCGATGCGCTGTGCACCAGAACACCGTAGCCATCGACGATCGGCGCCACTGTCGGCGCGCGGCCGTCGAGCAGGATGATGTCCGCCCGCTTGCCGATTTCGAGCGTGCCGACAAGGTCACCCAATCCGATCGCCGAGGCGCCGGCCCGCGTCGCCCAGTCGAGCACGGTGCGCGCGTCGAGCACGTTGCCCTGGCGCCGGATGCGCTGCATGGCGATCGTCCAGCGCATCGCCTCGATCATGTCGCCGGACATGGTGTCGGTGCACAGCGTGATGCGCGCGCCGGCGTCCTGCAGTTCGAGGATCGGCGCGATGCGGCCGCCCTTGGCATTGCCGATCGGCGCGTGCGCCACGGCAATGGCCGCCCTGCCGCAGAGCGCGATATCGGCCGCCTCCAGGTGGATGCAATGGGCGGCGACGAGCCGGTCGTTCAGCAGGCCCAGGCGGTCGAGCAATTGCGCCGGCGTCAGGCCGCAGCGCGCCTCGACGGCCGCGACTTCCTGGGGCAGCTGCGCCAGATGGGTATGCACGTTGCCGCCGTGGGCTTCGGCCAGCCGGCGCACCTCGCGCAGCAGGTCATCCGAGCAGGTATCCGGCGCATGCGGCGCCCAGTCGCAGCGGATGCGGCCCTCGTCATGGCCGTTCCAGCGCTCGATCAGCTCGGCATTCTCCCTGAGACTCGCCGCACCGACGGCAAGGCTGTAGTCGTAGCGACCGTCGGCCAGCGCTGCCGGATCGGCGTCGTGGACACGGCCACCGATCACCGCCCGCAGCCCCAGATCGGCTGCGGCGCGGGCGCAGGCGCCGGGGTAGCGGTAGTAGTCGACCACCGTCGTGCAGCCGCCCCGCAGCATTTCGTACATGCCCAGGCAGGAAAGGGCGTATGCGTCCTCCTCACTCAGCCAGTGGCCCTGCGGGATGCCCGGCGTGTACATCGGTGCAAAACCGATGTCCTCGATCATGCCGCGCGTGATCATCAGCGGCGTGTGGTTGTGCGCGTTCACCAGGCCGGGCAGAAGCAGCCGGCCGCG
Organism: Alphaproteobacteria bacterium; assembly: GCA_026126245.1. Classification (GTDB taxonomy): domain Bacteria; phylum Pseudomonadota; class Alphaproteobacteria; order Reyranellales; family Reyranellaceae; genus Vineibacter. The sequence continues at coordinate 303 of JAHCJT010000429.1, read as the reverse complement.
GCCATCGATGACCCGCGCCGGCGCCCAGCGCGCCCGCAGTTGGACCGCCGGCCCGATATCAGCGATGGCACGCACCACGATGGCGATGGCGCCGTCGCCGAGCACCCGATCCGCCGCGTCCAGCGTGAAGATCAGGTCGCCTGTGACCAGCAGATCGCAGGAACGAGGCGCGGCCGTCATCGTCAGAAGTCCGCGAGCTTGCGCAGCCCGACCAGCCGGTCTCCGACGATCAGCGCGACGATCGCCAACAGCACCAGTCCGGTCGAGATCGCAGCAATGGCCGGGTCGGGGCTTTCCTCGACG
>JAHCJT010000428.1 GCA_026126245.1 Alphaproteobacteria bacterium | reverse complement strand
GCCGCGCCGGCACGCACAAGTCCAAGGGCCGCTCCGAGGTCAAGGCGACCTCGAAGAAGGTGTGGTCGCAGAAGGGCACCGGCCGGGCACGTCACGGCAACCGCGCGGCGCCGCAGTTCCGCGGCGGCGGCAAGGCGTTCGGGCCGGTGGTGCGCAGCCACGAGATCGACCTGCCGAAGAAGGTGCGCAAGCTGGCGCTGCGCTCGGCGCTGGCCGCCAAGGCGGCGGAGGGCAAGCTGAAGGTGCTCGACCGCGCCAGCGTCGCGGAGGCCAAGACGGGCAAGCTGGCGGCCTCGCTGAAGAAGCTGGGCATCGGCAGCGCGCTGATCATCGCCGGCGCCGAGGTCGAGGAGAACTTCGCCCGCGCCGCGCGCAACATCGCGCAGCTCGACGTGCTGCCGCAGCAGGGTGCCAACGTCTACGACATCCTGCGCCGCGACACGCTCGTGCTGACCCGCGACGCGATCAAGCATCTCGAGGAGCGCCTGCAATGAGCGTCGCCCGCAAGCCGACCCTGTCGCGCGCGCGCATGTACGAGCTGGTGCGCCGGCCGGTCATCACCGAGAAGTCGACCAACGGCAGCACCCATGGCCAGGTGACGTTCGAGGTGCCGCTCGACGCCGCCAAGCCGGAGATCAAGGCGGCGGTCGAGAGCCTGTTCAACGTCAAGGTCAAGGCGGTGAACACCATCGTCGTCGGCGGCAAGAAGAAGGTCTTCAAAGGGATCCGCGGTCAGCGCGGCGACTGGAAGAAGGCCGTCGTCTCGCTGGTCGAGGGCAGCAAGATCGACGTGACCACCGGTCTGTGAGGCGGACGGAACCATGGCTCTGAAATCCTACAAACCGGTCACGCCGTCGCTGCGCCAGCTCGTGCTGGTGGATCGCTCGGGCCTGCACAAGGGCAAGCCGGTCAAGGCCCTCACCGAGGGCAAACGCAAGACCGGCGGCCGCAACAACCACGGCCACGTTACCGGCACCCATCGCGGCGGCGGCCACAAGCAGCGCTATCGCCTGGTCGACTTCAAGCGCCGCAAGTTCGACAAGGCGGCGACGGTCGAGCGGCTGGAATACGATCCCAACCGCACCGCCTTCCTGGCGCTGATCAAGTACGAGGACGGCGAGCAGGCCTATATCCTGGCACCGCAGCGGCTGAAGGCCGGCGACCAGGTCGTTTCGGGCGAGCGCGTCGACATCAAGCCGGGCAACGCCATGCCGCTGGCCAACATGCCGGTGGGCACCATCGTTCACAACGTCGAGATGAAGCCCGGCAAGGGCGGCCAGATCGCGCGCTCGGCCGGCACCTACTGCCAGCTCGTCGGCAAGGACGCGGGCTACGCTCAGCTCAAGCTGTCGTCGGGCGAGGTCCGCATGGTGCGCGGCGAGTGCCTGGCCACGGTCGGCGCCGTCAGCAACCCCGACCAGCAGAACGTGAACTACGGCAAGGCCGGCCGCATCCGCTGGCTGGGCCGCCGGCCGGTCACCCGCGGCGTGGCGATGAACCCGATCGACCATCCGCACGGTGGCGGCGAGGGCCGCACCTCGGGCGGCCGTCATCCGGTGACGCCGTGGGGCAAACCGACCAAGGGCAAGAAGACCCGCCGCAACAAGTCGACGGACCGCTTCATCGTCCGTCGGCGCCACGCGACGCGCTGAGCGGCGGCAGAGGAGGACGATCGTGACACGTTCCGTCTGGAAAGGGCCGATGGTGGACGGTTATCTGCTGAAGAAGGCAGAGACCGCCCGGCAGTCGAGCCGCAACGAGGTCATCAGGACGTGGTCGCGGCGCTCGACCATCCTGCCGCAATTCGTCGGCCTGACGTTCGGCGTCTACAACGGCCACAAGTTCATCCCGGTACTCGTCAACGAGGAAATGGTCGGCCACAAGTTCGGCGAGTTCGCGCCGACCCGCGTGTTCCACGGCCATTCCGGCTCGGGCGACAAGAAGGTCTCGAAGTAGGTCGCGCCATGAGCAAGCCCGCACGTCCCCGCCGTCTGGCGGAAACCGAATCGATGGCCGTGGCGCGGATGATCCGCATCAGCCCGCGCAAGCTCAACCTGGTGGCGCGCCAGATCCGCGGCAAGGCGGCCAGCGCCGCGGTGAATGAGCTGAAGTTCTCGCGCAAGCGCATTGCCGAGGACGTGCGCAAGGCCCTGGAGTCGGCGATCGCCAACGCCGAGAACAATCACCAGCTCGACGTCGACCGCCTCGTCGTCAGCGAAGCCAGCGTCGGCAAGGCGCTGGTGCTGAAGCGCTTCCATGCCCGCGCCCGCGGCCGCGGCGCCGGCATCCTGAAGCCGTTCAGCAACCTCACCATCGTGGTGCGGGAGCGCGAGGAGCAGGCGGCGGAGGAGACGAAGTAATGGGCCAGAAAGTCAATCCGATCGGCCTGCGCCTGGGCGTCAACCGCACCTGGGACTCGCGCTGGTACGCCGGTGGCGACTATGCCTCGCTGCTGCACGAGGACCTGCGCCTGCGCAAGTTCCTGCGCGGCCGGCTGTCGCAGGCCGGCGTCAGCAAGATCATCATCGAACGCCCGGCCAAGAAGGCTCGCGTCACCATCCACACCGCCCGTCCGGGCGTGGTGATCGGCAAGAAGGGCGCCGACATCGAGAACATCCGCCGCGACCTGCAGAAGATGGTCGACGGCGAGGTGTTCCTGAACCTGGTCGAGGTGCGCAAGCCCGAGATCGACGCCACCCTGGTGGCGGAGTCGATCGCCCAGCAGCTCGAGCGTCGCGTGGCCTTCCGCCGCGCCATGAAGCGCTCGATCCAGACCGCAATGCGCATGGGCGCCAAGGGCTGCAAGATCATCTGCGCCGGCCGTCTCGGCG
>JAHCJT010000427.1 GCA_026126245.1 Alphaproteobacteria bacterium | reverse complement strand
AAAGTGTTCCTCGCGGCGATCGGAATGACAAGGGGAGGCGCCTGGCGCGACAAGTGGCAACCCGCGAAATGACAAGCCGGCGCACGCGCCATCACAGGCCGCCACCACCCAATGCCGATGCAAACCTCAGGCCGCGCTCAACTCGACGGCAACACCCAGCGCCTGGGTCGGCGCGATCACCAGGCTGCCGCCATCGGTCGGCCGATAGGGCACGGCGTTGGCATCGAGCACGCCGCGCGCGGCGCGCAGGTCGTCGACCGCCAGCCTGTAGGCGACGAAGCGCGGCGAATCGGCCTCGACGGCCGCCAGCTCGGGGAACCGCGCCGCCAGTGCCGCCGGGCCCAGCACGCTGACCCGATCGCCGGCCGCGCCGACGGCGACGCCGCCATCCACCGCGGTGCGCGGCGCACCCATCACCTGCGCGACATGCTCCGCGGCGGCCGCCGGATCGGCCGCCACCATCACGACCTCGACCAGCCGCCGGGCGGTGTTGGCGTGATGCTGGTAGGCCGGCTTCCAGAACAGCTCGGGCGCATGACGCTGCTGGCAGCAGAAGAACGTGGCGTCCGGCATGTCGCGGTGGGTCACGAAGGCCAGCGAGAAGCCGACCCGGACAGTCTGTCCGTCCGGCAACACCGCGTCGCGGCCGAAATCCAGGCGGTTGTAGGTCTCAAGTCCCTTGGCACGGAACTCGGCGATGTCGGCGTCGGCGTCCGTCGACGCCAGCACCGTCATCATCAGCCCCTGGCGGCGGCTGGCGATGTAGTCGCGAGCGCGGGCGCCGAAATTGAACCGGCCCGGGGCCGTGGTCGGTACATTGGCGACGTCGTCGAGCGACAGCAGCTCGATGAAGTTGCCCTGCAACAGCGCCAGGTGATTGCAGGTGCCGAACGGATGCACGGCGCGCGGCGTCAAGGTGAAGCCGAGCGCGCTGTAGGCCAGGTGCAATGCCGCCAGATCGGCGGCGCAGAGCACGATATGGTCGAGCCGGCGCGCCATTCTCCGCCCTCCGTTGCGGCCGCGCCGCACTCAGCAGCCGTGATACTGCCGAAACCACTGCACGAAGCGCGGCACGCCGTCCTCGATCGCCGTGGTCGGCGCCCAGCCCAGCTCGCGGGTCGTCGCCTCGATGTCGGCGCAGGTTTCCGGCATGTCGCCGGGCTCCGCCGGCCGCAGCTCGGTGTGCGCCTTCTTGCCGATCGCCTGCTCCAGCAGCGCGATGAACTGCATCAGATCTTCGCTGCGGTTGCCGCCGAGATTGTACAGGCGATGCGCCGGCCCGGCCGGCGGCCGGTCGTAGCAGGCCAGCACGCCGCGCGTGATGTCGTCGATGTAGCTGAAGTCGCGCTTCACCAGGCCGAGATTGTAGATCGGGATCGTCTCGCCGGCGAAAATCGACTTGCAGAAGATGTAGGGCGCCATGTCGGGCCGACCCCACGGTCCGTAGACGGTGAAGAAGCGCAGGCCCGACAACCGCAGGCCGTACAGCCCGACATAGGCTTCCGACATCAGTTCGTCGGCGCGCTTGGTGACGGCATAGAGCGAGCGCGGATGGTCGACCGGGTCGCCGACCGCGAACGGCGTCTTGGTGTTGGCGCCGTAGACCGAGGACGACGACGCATAGACGATGTGCCGCAAGTCGGGCAGCCGTCGCGCCGCCTCCAGCACCACGAGGTGGCCCATCACGTTGGCCTCGACGTAGGCGTAGGGATCGACCAGCGAGTGGCGTACGCCTGCCTGGGCGGCGAGATGGATGATGCCGGCGACGTCGGGATGCCCGTCCACCGCGGCCCGCATCGCGCCGCGGTCGGCGACGCTGGCCTCGACGAAGGTGAAGTGGTTGCTGGCCCGCAGGCCGTCGAGGCGGGCGCGCTTGAGCGCCGGATCGTAGTACGGGCTGAGGTTGTCGATGCCCAGCACGGTCTCGCCGCGCGCCAACAGCGCCTGACACACGTGATAGCCGATGAAGCCGGCGGCGCCGGTCACAAGAACGGTCATGCTCTCTATCTGGAAGGCGGCCGCGGAAATCGGAAGCGGGCTTTTGGTCGCGATGGCGCGCACTCTGCCCTTTTCGCGGCTGCGAAAGCCACTAATTTCTTCCCAATTATCCCATTAACACAAGGTAGGTCCGCAGCATAAATTGGCTGTATTGAGGACGCAGCCATGAAGCCGACTTTCACCGTTAAGGCCTTTTTCTCCCGGTTCCCGAACGACGATGCCTGCCTTGATGCGATCCTCGCCAAGCGCATGGGCGGTGAGCGGATGGTGTGCGCCCGCTGCGGCCGAAACGCCAAGTTCTATCGGATCGATGGTCGCCGGGCTTACGCCTGCCAGTTCTGCGGTGATCACTTCTATCCGTGCGTCGGAACACCGTTCGAGGATAGCCGCACGTCGCTTCAGTCGTGGTTCTACGCCATGTATCTGTTCACCACGACCCGCCACGGAGTGCCGGCGAAGGAGCTGGAGCGCCAGCTCGGCGTCACCTACAAGACGGCCTGGCGCATGGCGCGCATCCTTCGCGAACTCATGAAGGATCAAGAGCCGGGTTCGCTAGATGGCCACGTCGAGATCGACGAAGCCTACTTCGGCGGCAAGAAGAAGGACGGCACGCGCGGTCGCGGCGCCAGCGGCAAGACGATCCTCATGGGCATGACGGAGCGCGACGGCAACATCAAGATGGTCCGCGTTCCGAACGTGCGCACCGCGACGCTGCGGCCGATCATCCATGCTAGCGTCGCTAAGGGCGCGACGATCTCTACCGACGAACTGAACAGCTACAAGTTACTCAGCCGTGAAGGTTGGAACCATGGCGTGGTGCGGCATGGTCAGGGCGAATATGCCAAGGGCATCCATCACGTGAACACGACG
>JAHCJT010000426.1 GCA_026126245.1 Alphaproteobacteria bacterium | reverse complement strand
GACCGCGAGCAGACGCTGTTCCGCTCGACGCAGTTCGGCGATGACGTCGATCGGCCGCTGAAGAAGTCGGACGGCTCGTGGACCTATTTCGCCAACGACATCGCCAACCACCACGACAAGTTCCGCCGCGGCTTCGCCGACATGATCGACGTCTGGGGCGCCGACCACGGCGGCTACGTCAAGCGCATGCAGGCGGCGGTCAAGGCGATCACGGCCGGCAAGGGGGCGCTCGACGTCAAGCTCTGCCAGCTGGTGCGCGTGATGCGCGGCGGCGAGCTGGTGCGCATGTCCAAGCGCGCCGGCACCTTCGTCACGTTGCGCGACCTGCTCGACGAGGTCGGGCCGGACGTCGTGCGCTTCACCATGCTGACGCGCAAGAACGATGCGCCGTTCGACTTCGACCTGATCAAGGCGACCGAGCAGTCGCGCGACAATGCGGTCTGGTACGTGCAGTACGCCCATGCCCGCACGCGCTCGGTGCTGCGCCAGGCGGCGGCCGCCGGTGTCGACAAACTCGACGCCGCCAGCCTGGCGGCGGTGCCGCACGCACGGCTGGTCGACTCGGGCGAACTGGCGCTGATCAAGCTGCTGGCGCAGTGGCCGCGGCAGGTCGAGGCGGCGGCCCAGGCGCACGAACCGCACCGCATCGCCTTCTATCTCTACGAGCTGGCCTCGCAGTTCCACGCCCACTGGAACCGGGGCAAGGAGGAGGGCAGCCTGCGGTTCGTGGTCGAGGCCGACCGCGATCTCACGCTGGCACGTATCTCCTTGGTGCAAGCCGTTGGATTTGTGATACAATCCGGCCTTGGCATATTCGGCGTCCCCCCTGCCGAGGAAATGAGATAAGCAATCATGTTTCAGCGTACCCCGCTGCCGGCCAGCGGGCCTCTCGTGTACCACCCCGGCGAGCCGGAACCGGCGCGGCACGCCGAACCGGCGATCCGGACTCTCTCGCTCGACGACATCGCGGCCCAACGCGGCGCTGACGAAACGCCCTCGCTGCTGCATCGCGTGCATCAGCGCCGCGCCACGATCGTGACCGTAATGGTCACCATCGCGGCGCTGTCCAGTTTCGGCGGCACCGTCTACTGGGCGCACAAACAGGACATCGAGCGGGGCGGCCCCGGCCTGCCGATTCCGATGATCAAGCCGGCCGACGGGCCGGCCAAGGTCAAGCCGGACGACCCCAAGGGCCAGCAGATTCCCAACCAGGACATCGACGCTTATCGCCGGGTCGATCCCAATGCCGTGCCGGTGCCGCCGGAACGCCTGATGCCGCCGCCGGCCGCGCCGCAGATCCCGACCGCGTCGCTGCCGGCGACGCCGCCGGCCACGACGCCATCGGCTGCGCCGCCGACGATCGCCGACACGCCGTCACCGTCGACGACCGCCAGCGGGACACCCATGACGACGCCGCCCGTCGCGGCCGCACCCGCGCCGACCACACCACCGGCGGCCACCGCGCCGGACACGGCCGCCCCCAAGATCAGCGACACCAGCGACGGTCCCTCCATCGCCTCGATCGTCGACAGCCTCAACGGCCCGGCCGCAGGCGGCGGCTATCGCATCCAGGTCGCATCGGAGCGGTCCGAGGATGTCGCCAAGTCGACCTGGGCGCGGTTGCAGAAGGCCAACGGCGACGTGCTGGGCAATTTGCACATGCAGGCGGCGCGCGCCGATCTCGGCGACAAGGGCATCTGGTACCGCGTGCAGGCCGGCCCGCTGGAAGAGAAGCAGGCCAAGGAGACGTGCGCCAGGCTGAAGGCCCGCAACATCGGCTGCGTGCTGCTGCCGCCGCCGCGTTGATCGGCACGCATCTGCCTTCCACTGGCGGGGGAAGGGAGATCGCATAAGGCGTTCATGTACCTTCCCCCGGAGGGGGAAGGTGCCCGTAGGGCGGAAGGGGGATGTTCAATCGCGTGCGGTGCGTCGCGGCAATTTCGATGTCGTTGCGATATCCCCCATCCGGCGCTGCGCGCCACCTTCCCCCTCCGGGGGAAGGTAAGGTCAATTGCTCACGAAAAATGCGATCGCCATACCCCGCCGGGGGAAGACCATGACCGCGGCGATGATCTTCGGTTGCGCCGGCCATCGCCTGTCGGCCGACGAGCGATCGTTCTTCCGCGACGTCGATCCGCTGGGCTTCATCCTCTTCGCGCGCAACGTGGCGACGCCGGCCCAGCTGCGCGCCCTCACAAGCGACCTGCGCGATAGCGTCGGCCGCGCCGACGCGCCGGTGCTGATCGACCAGGAGGGCGGTCGGGTCGCGCGGCTGAAGCCGCCCTACTGGCGCGTGGCGCCGCCGGCGGCGGTGTTCGGCGAGCTTTACGCGCGTGAGCCCGAAACGGCGGTCGAGGCGGCGCGGCTCAACGCCCGCCTGATTGCGGCCGACCTGACGCCGCTGGGGATCGACGTCGATTGCGCCCCGGTGCTCGACGTCACGGTGCCCGGTGCCCATGGCGTCATCGGCGACCGTGCCTTCGGCGTCGATCCGGCCACGGTCGCGGCGCTGGGCCGCGCCCAGGCCGACGGCCTGCTGCTGGGCGGCGTGATGCCGGTGATGAAGCATATCCCCGGACACGGTCGGGCCCGCGCCGACAGCCACCTGGAACTGCCGGTGGTCGAGGCCACGCGCGGCGAGCTTGAAGCCAGCGACTTCGCGCCGTTTCGCGCCCTGGCCGACCTGCCCTGGGCGATGACGGCGCACGTCCTCTATCGCGCGCTCAGCGGCAACCGGCCGGCGACCACGTCGGACGTCGTGGTGCGCGACATCATCCGCGGCCACATCGGCTTCGACGGCCTGCTGCTGACCGACGATCTGTCGATGGGGGCGCTCGACGGCACATGCGCCGAGCGTGCCGCGGCCTCGCTCGCGGCCGGCTGCGATGTCGTGC
>JAHCJT010000425.1 GCA_026126245.1 Alphaproteobacteria bacterium | reverse complement strand
ACGCAACGCCAGCCAGCAACTTGGTCCGCATACGCAACTCCTCTCGCCCAAACACCAAGCGTCGCGACCGCCACTGCGGCCGGCGCCGTCCCCACATGTCTGGGAACCCTAAACCAACATTGTTATTTTTCCAACGTGTTATTAGACAATCTTAATGCGATGCCGCACGAATCGCAGAGCCTGTGACATTGCCGCAACACTTGGTCTGTGGGACCGCGGTGGACGCTGGGGTCATCAACCCGCTTGACGCGGCCAAGGCGGCACGGCATGCGCTGCGATCCTTTTTCTTGTCGCCGCCGGCACTTGCCGACCAGAGGCGCGGCGATTTGGCGGGAGTAGGGACTGTGTCGCAACCGACCAGCGCCAGCCGGACCGAGCCGGTGCGCTACAATTTCCGCGAAACCGAAGCAAAATGGCGCCAGGTCTGGGAGGAGCGCGGCACCTTCCGGGCCACCGCCGATCGCGCCCGGCCGAAATACTATGTACTGGAAATGTTCCCCTATCCGTCGGGGCGCATCCACATGGGCCATGTGCGCAACTACACCCAAGGCGACGTGATGGCGCGCTATCGCCGGGCCAAGGGCTTCAACGTGCTGCACCCGATGGGCTGGGATGCCTTCGGCCTGCCGGCCGAGAACGCGGCCATGGAGAAGAAGGTCCATCCGCGCATCTGGACCTACGAGAACATCGCCACCATGAAGGCGCAGCTCAAGTCGATGGGCCTGTCGCTGGACTGGAGCCGCGAGCTGGCGACCTGCGATCCCGGCTACTACCGCCACCAGCAGAAGATGTTCCTCGACTTCTGGAAGGCGGGACTGGCCTACCGCAAGGAGGCCTGGGTCAACTGGGATCCGGTCGACAACACGGTGCTGGCCAACGAGCAGGTGATCGACGGCAAGGGCTGGCGCACCGGCGCCACGGTCGAGCGCCGCAAGCTGGCGCAGTGGAACCTGAAGATCACGCAGTTCGCCGACGAGCTGCTCGAGCGCCTCGACACCATGGACCGCTGGCCCGAGAAGGTGCGCCTGATGCAGGCCAACTGGATCGGCAAGAGCGAAGGCGCGCGCGTTTTCTTCGAGCTGGTCGGGCAGGGCGCCGAAAAAGGCGAAACGCTCGAGATCTTCACGACCCGGCCGGACACGTTGTTCGGCGCGTCGTTCATGGCCATCTCGCCCGACCATCCGCTGGCTGCGCGGCTGGCCAAGGGCGACCCGGCGCTGGCCGACTTCATCGCCGAGTGTCGCCGCACCGGCACCAGCGCCGCCGAGATCGAGACGGCCGAGAAGAAAGGCTACCGCACGTCGGTCTCGGTCAGGCATGTCGTGAAGACGGGCGAGACGCTGCCGGTCTATGTCGCCAACTTCGTGCTGATGGACTACGGCACGGGCGCCATCTTCGGTTGCCCGGCGCACGACCAGCGCGACCTCGATTTCGCGCGCAAGTACGGCCTGACGGTGATCCCAGTGGTGCTGCCGCCGGGCGAGGACGCGGCGCGTTTCGCGGTCGGCGACACCGCCTATGTCGAGGACGGCGCGATCTTCAATTCCGCCTTCCTCGACGGCCTGTCGGTGCCCGACGCCAAGCGCGCCATCATCCGCCACCTGGAAGGGCAGGGTATCGGCAAGGGCACCGTGCAGTACAAGCTGCGCGACTGGCTGGTGTCGCGCCAGCGCTACTGGGGCTGCCCGATCCCGGCCATCCATTGCGAGAGCTGCGGCGTGGTGCCGGTGCCGGACAGGGACCTGCCGGTGACCTTGCCGGATGACGTCGAGTTCGATACGCCGGGCAATCCGCTCGACCGCCACCCGACCTGGACTCACGTCGCCTGCCCGTCGTGCGGCAAGCCGGCGCGGCGCGAGACCGACACGTTCGACACCTTCATCGACTCGAGCTGGTACTTTGATCGCTTCACCTCGCCGGACTGCGCCATCGCGCCGTTCGATCGTGAGGAGCACGAGTACTGGATGCCGGTCGACCAGTATATCGGCGGCGTCGAGCACGCGATCCTGCATCTGCTGTATTCGCGCTTCTGGACGCGCGCCATGCGCACGGTGCAGCTGGCCGGTCGCGACGAGCCGTTCGACGGCCTGTTCACCCAGGGCATGGTCTGCCACGAGACCTACCGCGCCGCCGACGGCAGCTGGCTGTTCCCCGAGGAGATCAAGCGCACCGACGGCGGCGCCGTGGTGCGGGCCAGCGACGGCGCGACCGTCAGCGTCGGCCGCTCCGAGAAGATGTCGAAGTCGAAGAAGAATGTCGTCGATCCCGACGCCATCCTCGACCAGTATGGCGCCGACGCCGTACGCTGGTTCATGCTGTCCGACAGCCCGCCCGAACGCGACCTGCCGTGGAGCGAGGCGGGGATCGAAGGCGCGTGGCGCTTCGTCCAGCGCCTGTGGCGGCTGTTCGGCGAGACCGAAAACAGCGGCGACGGCGCGGAGGACCAGACGCTCGCCCGCAAGCTGCACCAGGCGATCGCCGGCGTCGCGGCCGATGTCGAGGCGCTGGGCTTCAACAAGGCGGTGGCGAAGATCCACGCGCTCGCCAACGACGTCGAAAAGGCAAAGCCCTCCGCGACGCGCGCCGAGGCGTGCCGGACGCTGATCCTGCTCGTCGCGCCGATGATGCCGCACCTCGCCGAAGAGGCATGGGCAGCGCTGCCGGAAGGACAGCGCGACACCGCGCTGATCGCCGACGCCGCCTGGCCCGCCGCCGATCCGGCGCTGCTGGTCGACGACGAAGTGACGATCGCGATCCAGGTCGCGGGCAAGCTGCGCGACACGATGACGCTGGCCAAGGGGCTCGACAAGGGCGCCATCGAAGCCGCGGCGCTGGCGCGCCCGCGCATCGCCGAACTGCTGAGCGGCGGCGCACCGAAAAAGGTGATTGTGGTTCCCGACCGGCTGGTCAAT
>JAHCJT010000424.1 GCA_026126245.1 Alphaproteobacteria bacterium | reverse complement strand
TCGCCGCACGCACGGCGTGCTGGAGGTGCTGCTGGCCCATCCCGGCGGGCCGTTCTGGGCGAAGAAGGACCAGGGCGCCTGGACGATCCCCAAGGGCCTGTGCCAGCCCGGCGAGGCGCTGCTGACAGCGGCGCAACGCGAGTTCGCCGAGGAGACCGGGCTGCGCCCGCACGGTGACTTCATCTCGCTTGAGCCGGTCAAGCAGGCCGGCGGCAAGACCGTGGCGGCGTGGGCAGTGGAGTGCGATCTCGACACCGCCGGCTTTCACAGCAACAGCTTCGAGATGGAATGGCCGCCGCGGTCGGGCAAGCTGCAGGCGTTCCCCGAGATCGACCGCATCGCGTGGTTCGACGTGCCGACGGCGCTGGCGAAGATCCTCAAGAGCCAGCAGGCGATCCTCCAGCAGTTGCCGGACTCCGGTCGCGACGCCTGACCATCGCCGGTCCCTTGCCCGGGCGCGGCCCGCGTCCGATGATGGCCCGGTGAACGCGCCGTCTCCCACGCCTGCCCTCGCGCGCCAGCACCTGCCGCGGGGCGAGGACTTCCTGCTCTTTCCGCCGTCGATCCAGCCCTATGGCTATCGCATCGTCGACCGGCTGTTCGCGCACCGCGTCATCCGGCGCGGGCCGGCGCCGCGCGAGCTGCCGCGCGGCCCGGAGATCGCGCCGGTGTATGTCGCCGGCGACCGGGAACACGACGTCGCGTCGTTCATGGACCGCAACGTCATCGCCGGCCTGCTGGTGATTCGTCACGGCAGGATCGTGCTGGAACGCTACGGCCTTGGCCTGCAGGCGCACGACCGCTGGTCGACGATGTCGACGGTCAAGTCGATGACGGCAATGCTGGTCGGCGCGGCGGTGCGGGACGGGGCCATCGGCTCGATCGACGATCCGCTGATCCGCTATCTGCCGGACTTGCGCGGGTCGGCCTACGAGGGCGTCACGCTGCGCCACGTGATGACGATGTCGTCGGGCGTGCGCTGGACCGAGGACTACACCGACCGCACCTCCGACGTGAACCGCTACAGCAAGCTGCTGGCCGACAAGGTCGCCGGCGGCGTCTTGCGCTTGATGGCATCGCTGCCGCGGGCCGCGCCGCCGGGCAGCACCTTCCTTTACAACTCCGGCGACACGTATCTGCTGGGCGCCGCGCTGACGCAGGCGATCGGCAAGCCGCTCGCCGACTACATGTCGGAGAAGGTCTGGCAGCCGGCCGGCATGGAATGCGATGCCTTCTACACGCTCGACAGCGAGGGCGGGCAGGAGATCGGCGGCAGTCGGGCCGGCATGGTGCTGCGCGACTTCGGCCGCTTCGCGCAGTTTGTCCTGGACGATGGCGTCATCGACGGCCGGCGCGTGCTGCCCGACGGCTGGGTTGCGGCCGCGACGACGCCGGCCTTCACGCTGGCCGCGCCGCCGGTCAGCGACATCACGCACTACGGCTACAGCTGGTGGCTGGGGCAGGGCGTGATGTCGGCCCTCGGCCACGCCGGCCAGCGCATCGACGTCTATCGCGGCGAGGGTTTGGTCGTGGTGACGCTGGCGGCCTTTCCGCAGCCGCCCTACACGCCGGCCGGCGACCATGATCGCCGCGCGGAAGTCGTTGCCTTCACGCAGGCTGTGCGTGCGACGGGCCAGGATTGACCGGCTCATCGCTGGCGAGCGGGCAGCGCCGCTATCTTCCCTCCAGGTGCTGACGGGCTCGCAGACCGCCGGCTTTGGAGCCGCGGCGTAATCGCTGACTGTGCGTCGCCTACTTGCCGCCCGTGTCCCAATCCAGCTCGAACGAATCGCCCTTGGCCTTGATGCGCGCGGCGTGCGGCGGGCCGAAATGCGCCGGCATCAAGAGCGCGCCGGTCTCGGCGCAGTGCGCCAGCAGGTCATGCCGCGTCTGCCGCGCGCGGGCGGGATCGATGCAGAAGCGGCTGTTCCAGCGCCACAGCGGCACCTGCACCGGGTTGTGCAGCGCATCGCCCGAGAACATGGCGCGATGGTCCTTCGATTCCAGATCGACGCGCACGTGGCCCGGCGTGTGGCCGTCGGCCCGGCGTACCGTCAGGCAGTCGTCGCACTGGTGGCCGTCGTCGACCATCACCGCCATGCCCTTCTCGACGACCGGCAGCACCGAGTCGTTGTAGGTGTTGCGCTCGAACGCGGGCGCGTCGGCCGTCTTCGCCACCGCCGACCAGTGGTCATGGTCGGCGCGCGACATCACGTACCTGGCGTTGGGGAAGGTCGGCACCCAGCGGCCGTTGTCCAGTTTGGTGTTCCAGCCGACGTGATCGATGTGCAGATGCGTGCACATCACGAAGTCGATGTCCTCGGGCCGCGCGCCGGCCGCCGCCAGCCGGTCGAGCCACGGCGTGTTCAGCATGTCGAAGCGCGGCATGCCCGGCCGCGGCTTGTGGTTGCCGCCGCAGGTGTCGATCAGGATGGTGTGTCTGTCGGTGCGCACCAGCCAGCTGTGGATCGAGGCCACCAGCTTGCCACTGGGCGGATCGTAGTAGCGCGGTGCCAGCCAGTGCTCGTGCTGCTTGAAGGTGGCGGCGTCGAACTCGGGGAAGAACTGGTCGGCCGGAAAGCCCGGGCCCATCATCTCCTCGATGCGCGTCACCTTGGCCGCGCCGATCATCCGCTCCTGCATGATGCGTCCTCCCGCAAGCTGGCTTTGGCGCAGGCTAGCGCATCGCGCGTGGTCGCGAACAGAATTCATTCGCAGCGCGGGCGGTGCGACGGAGCGCGATCGGCGCCACCGGGGCAGGGCCAGCGGATATGGTCGAGCACAACCTCATCCTGAGGAGCCGGCGCAGCCGGCGTCTCGAAGGATGGGCGACAGTCTCCTTCGATCGGTCCAGCTCTTGTCGCAGCGCGCGTGCGGTTGCCCACCCTTCGAGACGGCCGCGCCGCGGCCTCCTCAGGGTGAGGTATGTGCCATTTGGATCTCCCTGCCCTTCCGGGGGACGGCAGCGGC
>JAHCJT010000423.1 GCA_026126245.1 Alphaproteobacteria bacterium | reverse complement strand
GGCGTTCGGTGCCGACCCGGTCGCGCCGGAGGCGCTGGCACGTCTCGACGCCGCGCGCCGCCGCACCGCCTCGCTGCATATGGCCACCCGCGGCTTGCTCTATCCGCTGCTGTTTCCGCGCCGCGCACCGGTCGCGGCATGGTCGGTGCCGACGCCGGCCGCGGTCGAGGCCGCCTATGGCGCCGGCCTCACCGACCCGGCCGCGGTCTACGGCGTGCCGGCATCGCCGCCACCGGTCGCGGTCTCGCACAAGGCAATGCGGCCGCACACTGTCGAATGGTGGCTGCGCTTTGCCACGCCACATGCACCGCTGGCGGCACGCCCCGGTTGCGCGATGGCCTATGCCCGCATCGTCGAGCCGCACGGGCTGCCGGCCGACGCGCCCACTGTGATCGCCGGCAACGGCCTGTGTGTCGAGAGCGACATCCTGGTCAACAGCGTCGATCCCGGCAGCGTGCTGTCGGCGGTCGGCTTCCGCGTGGTCGACGTCGTGTCGCCCTATCACGGCCTGCGCACCCAGGCCGGCACCTACGGCGGCGAGCCGTTTTTCGCCGCCGCCCCGCTGGGCACGCTGGATCTGATCGTCGGCCAGACGCTGGAGACGGCGGTCCTGATCGACTGGTGCCGCCGCCACGTCGCCGGCCCGGTGGCTGTAGCCGGCATCTCGATGAGTTCGTTCGTCGCCCAGCAGGTCGCGACGCACTGCCGCGACTGGCCGGCGCGGCTGCGGCCCGACGCCCTGCTGCTGGTCAGCCATTCCGGCCGCATCGAGGAGGTGACGTTCGCCGGCTCGCTGATCCGCGCGCTGGGGCTGACGGAGTGGCTGCACGCGGCGGGCTGGACCCGCGACTCGCTGATGCGCTGGGAAGGCCTGCTCAATCCGACGGGTCTGCCCGGCCTGTCGCCCGGACGCATCGTCTCGGTGCTGGGCGTCGCCGACCGCCTGCTGCCGTTCGAAACCGGCCAGGAGGTGGCGCGCGCCTGGGCGCTGCCGGCCGACAACGTCTTTGAACTGAAGGTCGGTCACCTCGCCATGCCGGTGGCGCTGATGCGCGATGAGCGGCCGCTGCTGCGGCTGAAGGCGGTGATGGAAAGCGGCGTCGCGGTGTAGTGCCGGCGACCGGCTAGGAAATCTCGCGCGTCATCTTGTTGCGGATGGCGCGGGCGAAATCGGCGAAGCCCTTGGCCACGACGATGAACGAGCCCGGTCCGCCGATCACCTTTTCCTCGTAGTAGAGGTCGAGGTCGGCCTCGGGCGGGCGGCCGAAATTGGGCCGGTCGCTGACGATCGGCAGGCCGTTGATGACGATGCCGCGCTTGACCAGTTCGTCGCGCACGATCTCGGCCGGCGGCCCGTTGTTGGTCTTGCCGTCGCCCGAGATGTCGATGACCTTGCGGCTCGACCGGAACAGCGGTTCGTCGAACTTGGCGCCGGCGTAGGCCAGCGCCGCGCCGATTGCCGTCCAGCTCTGCGACGTCAGGGGCGAGGCCTCAAGTTTGGCCGCGAAATCCTTGGCCGCCGCCGGACTGTCGATCAGGCTCCAGTTGATGGCGGTGCGCTGAAAGTGGGTACCCGCCCATTCGACATAGGCGAGGGCAACGCGCTTGTGCGGCCCGCCAGTCATGGCGTCGATCACCCGCGGGTCGGCCAGCGCCTGCAGGTAGCCTTCGCGCTGCAGGCGCGCCTCTTCCTCGTCGATGCTGCGCGAGACATCGACGGCGATCACCAGCCGCAGGTCGACGTCGACGATCTCGTCGGCGCGCACGATCGCCGGCGCCGCCATGGCAACCGCGGCACCGCTGGCGCTGCGCAGCAGGCTTCGTCGCCGCATGCCGGTCTCTCCATGCCGTGCGGTCGGGTGGGTCGTTCCCGCCGTCCGCCGACATCGCTATGGTTGCGCCAAACGCGCCGGCCGCCAAGCCCGACGGTGCGTCCATCTGGTAACCTGGGAACCGCAATGACGACTCTGGCACCATCGGCACAGAAGGTCGAAGACTGGCTGACGGCGCGCGGCTTGGCCGGTCGCGTCACCGAGATGCCCGGCACCACCCGCACCTCGGCGGAAGCGGCGGCGGCGATCGGCTGCGCCGTGGCACAGATCGCCAAGTCGCTGCTGTTCCGCGGCCGTGACAGCGGCCGGCCGGTCATGGTGATCGCCAGCGGCGTCAACCGGGTCGACGAGGCCAAGGTCGCGGCCCTGCTGGGCGAGCGCATCGCGCGGCCCGATGCCGACTACGTGCGCACCGTCACCGGCTATGCCATCGGCGGCGTGCCGCCGGTCGGCCACGAACCGCCGATCATCACGCTGATCGACGCCGATCTGCTGAACCTGGACCCGATCTGGGCCGCCGCCGGCACGCCGTTCGCCGTCTTCCGGCTGAGCGCCGCCGAACTGGTGTCGCTGACCGCGGGCGAAGTGGCCGATCTCAAGGTCGCGTGATAGGGGGAAGGCGGCCCTCGTCAGGAAAGCATCGCTTCGTGGATACCAGCTCGCTCGCGCCGTTCCTGCCCTACGTCCTGCGGGACGCGACGATCGCCGCCTTGCCGAACCACTATCGTGGCAAGGTCCGCGACAACTACGACCTGCCCGACGGGCGCCGCATCGTGATCGCCAGCGACCGGCTGAGCGCTTTCGACATCATCCTTACTGCGCTTCCGTTCAAGGGCGAGGTGCTGACCCAGACGGCGCGATTCTGGTTCGACGCCACGCGCGACATCTGCCCCAACCACGTCATCGAGTATCCCGACCCCAACGTGCTGGTCTGCCGTCGCCTGAAGATCATGCCGGTGGAGGTCGTCGTGCGCGACTACCTCGCCGGCACGACCTCGACCTCGATCTGGTCGATGTACAAGGCGGGTCAGCGCACCATGTACGGCGTCACGCTGCCCGACGGCATGCGCGAGAACCAGAAGCTCGACGCCAGCATCATCACGCCCACGACCAAGGCGATGGACGGCGCGCACGACGCGCCGCTGACGCCCGACGAGATCGTGAGT
>JAHCJT010000422.1 GCA_026126245.1 Alphaproteobacteria bacterium | reverse complement strand
CGGCGCTGGCCGAAGCGGCCCGTGCGCGCGGCCTGTCAGCCGACGCGATCCTGCCGACCATGAACGACTGGGAGGTCGCGGCCGATATAGCAGCGGCCGTCGCGACGGCCGCGGTCGAGGAAGGCCTTGCCGCGCGCCAGGCCGATCGCGCTGTGTTCCAAGCCGAAGCGCGTGCCGCCATCCTGCAGGCCCGCGAGGCCACGGCGGCGCTGATGCGGGCCGGCACGATCGCGCCACGGCCAACAGCACCGGCGTCCGAACGGGCCTAGATTTGCGGCAGCCCTGCCACGATCACGCAACGAGCCGCCGGTACCAGAAGCGCTTGATCAGCTCCAGCACCGCGACCATGGCGACGGCGCCCAGCGCAACGTAGCCAAGGTCGTGCCCGTGCAGCGTGCCGAAGCCGAACAGCGCGCGCGCCGGCGGCCACATGACGGCGACCGCGATCAGGCTGGCGGCCAGCGCCGCGACGCCGGCCAGCGCCCAGTTGGCGTGCAGCAGCGCGCCCAGCCAACGCCGGTCGAACGAGCGGTTGACCAGCACCAGGGCGAAGTTGACCAGCACCAGCGCGACAAACGCCATCGCCCGCACCTCGTCGTCCGGCAGACCGGAGCTGGCGGCCCGCAGGTAGACGGCCGCCACGACAGCCAGCGCCAGGCAGCCTTGGGCAACGCTCCAGACGACCACGCCCGCCGACAGCAACCGGCTGTCAGGCGCACGCGGCGGGCGGTTCATGACGTCGGGCTCCTCGCGCTCGGCCTCGAACACGATCGAGCACACCGGGTCGATCACCATTTCCAGGAAGGCGATGTGCACCGGCAGCAGCACCAGCGGAAATCCCGTCAACAGCGGCAGCAGCGCAATGCCGGCGATCGGGATATGGACGGCCAGGATGTAGGCCATGGCCTTGCGCAGATTGTCGTTGATACGGCGGCCCAGGCGGATGGTGCGCACAATCGAGCCGAAGTCGTCGTCGAGAAGCACGATCGACGAGGCCTCGCGTGCCACATCGGTGCCGCGGCCGCCCATGGCGACCCCGATATCGGCCGCCTTCAGTGCCGGCGCGTCGTTGACGCCGTCACCTGTCATGGCCACGACCTCGCCGCGGCCTTTCAGGGCCGTGATCAGGCGCAGCTTCTGCTCGGGCATGATGCGCGCAAAGACCGACGTCCGCCCCACCGCCTCACGCAAGGCGTCGTCATCCAGCCGCGCGAGCTCAGCGCCTGTCAGCACCGCGTCGGCCGGGATGGCGGCCTGCGCGGCGATGGCCCGCGCCGTCTGCGGATAGTCGCCGGTGATCATGGCGACACGGATGCCGGCGCTGTGGCACTCGGCAACGGCGGCCGGCACCGTGCGGCGCAGCGGATCGGCCAGCCCGACCAGGCCCACGAAGACGAACACCAGTCCGTCGAGCGACTCCGGCAAATCGCCTTCGGGACAGCGAGCCTCGGCCACGCCCAGCACCCGCAGGCCGGCCGCCGCCATGTCGTCGACCAGGCGGCTGACGCCGGCCTGCATCTCGGGCGGCAGGCGACAGAGGCCCAGCACCGCTTCAGGCGCACCCTTGGCCGCCACGATGTGGCCGTCGCGGTCGCTCCCGATCCAGGCTTGCGCAACAACCAGCGAGTCCGACCGGATCGGCCAGACCTTGGCCAGGGTCAGGTCCGCCGGGGCGGTGCCAAGCTGTGCCTGCATGGCGTGAAAAGCCCTGTCCATCGGATCGAACGGTTCGGGCGTGCTCGCCAACACGCCGGCGCGGAGCAGCCGCTGCATCGCCTCGGGCCACGGCCCCGGCTCGGCCGCGTCGGGCCGCAGCGTCGCGTCCGGCGTCCGCAACTCGGCGATGGACATGCGGTTCTCGGTCATCGTCCCGGTCTTGTCGGTGCACAGCACGGTGGCGGCACCCAGCGTCTCGATCGCCGCCGCACGCCGCGTCAGCACCCGCGCCTGCGACAGCCGCCAGGCGCCCATGACCATGAACACCGTGAGCACCAGCGGAAACTCCTCCGGCAACATCGACATGGCGAGCGCGATACCGGCCAGGACCGCGTCCAGCCACGAGCCGCGGAACAGCCCGAACAGCACGATCGCCAGGGCGCAGCACACCAGACCGACAAGGCCCACCATGCGCACGATGGCGCGCGTCTGCTGCGTCAGCCGGGGCGTGGCACTTTCGATTTCCCGCAATGTCTGGCCGATGCGGCCGACCTGGCTGCGAGCGCCGGTGGCGGTGACCTGCACAACTCCCTGGCCGCGCACCACCAGCGTGCCGGCGAACACCGCCGGCAGATCCTCGCCGCCTGGCGCGGCGGCGGCGTCTTGGTCCTGAGCCGAGCCCGTGGATCGGGCGGCGCGCTTGCGCACCGGCACCGACTCGCCGGTCAGCAGCGACTCGTCGATCAGGAGATCGTCGCACTGCACAAGCGTCCCGTCGGCCGCAACCCGATCGCCTTCCGACAGCACCACCAGATCGCCGCGCACTACCTCGCGGCCGGGAACGCGCCGCCGTTCGCCGTCGCGAATGACCAGGGCACGTGGACTTGTCAGGTCGCGCAAGGCCTCCAGCACGCGCTCGCTGCGGCTCTCCTGGGTGACGGCAATGCCCACCGACAGGGTCGCAAACGCCAGCAGCAGCAGCGCCTCGTGGATGTCGCCCAGCACTGCGTAGATGCCACCGGCCGCCAGCAGCATGGCGAACATCGGCTCGCGCACGACGCCCAGTACGATGCGCGGCAGCGAACGGGCATGCGCCCGCGGCAGTTCGTTGGCGCCCTCTCGGCGCAACCTGGCCGCGGCCTCGGACGAGGTCAGGCCTGCCATTGACCGGGCCGGTTGGTCAGCCAATGTGCGGTCCTCTCAAGCGGCTGCAGCCATGCCCGGCCCCGGTCGCAACGCGCATCGGCGACGGCCCGACAGCGGCGTGTCGGGCGCGCGGCCGTGCATAGCACGCGTCCATCGCCCGACGTTGACACAAGTCAACGCCGGTGGGCATACAACCG
>JAHCJT010000421.1 GCA_026126245.1 Alphaproteobacteria bacterium | reverse complement strand
CGCAGCGGATCGTGCTCGGCCACAGCGACGTAGGCGGCGGGCAGGCCGGCGTGACTGTCGGCCAGGATGGGCGCGAACAGCGGGCTCTTCTGGTCGGCCGGGTCGGGGCAGTACATCGCCAGGGTCGCCGGCACGCCGGCCGCCGAGATGATCGGTCCGTTGGCGTTCTCGCTGAACGACGGCCGATGGGTGCCGAACTCGACCACGGGATAGATCAGCAGCTGGCCCTTCAACGACTGCGGCGTGCCGCGGAACAGCAAGGTCAGCGCCGCCGCCAGGTTGCCACCGGCGCTGTCGCCGCCGACGCTGATCGCATCGGGGCGGATGCCCAGCTCGCCGGCGTGGGCGAAGGCCCAGTTGACCACCGCCTCGCACTGGCGCAGCGCCACGGGAAAGCGGTGTTCCGGCGCCAGCGCATAGTCGACACTGAGCACGGTGTAGCCGGTGCGGGCCGCGATGCCGGCAGTGATCGCATCGTGCGTCTCGGGGCTGCCCTGCGCGAAGCCGCCGCCGTGCATGAAGATCAGTGCCGGCGCCGGCCGCACCGCGCGATGCCGCCAGATGCAGACCCGCACCGGCAGATCGCCATGCGGCACGCGCCGTTCGTCGACGCTCACGTCGGCCGGCAGCGGCTGACGCAGCTCGGCGGCGATGGCCTCGATGATGGCCCGCCGCGCCGTAGCCGGCGCGCCGGCCGGCAGCGCCGCCCACTTCTCGTCCCACCAGCGCAGGAAGGGCTGCAGTTCGGGATGGATCATGACGGTGTGCTCCCTGTGGTGTGCGGGATCGGCCTAGGCGTCCCGGCCGCCGGCGACGGCGAGGACGCGCGCCACCTGCGCCGGTGTCGTCGCGAACGAGGTCACGAAGCGCCAGGCATGCTCGCCCGGCCGGTCGCTGGGCCAGGGATAGAACTTCGCGCCGGCCGCCCGCAGCCGCTCGGCGATCGCATCGGGCAGCGCCACGAAGAGCTCGTTGGCCTGGCGCGGATAGAGCAGCCGCACGCTGTTGAGCGGCGACAGCCCCGCCTCCAGTCGCGCCGCCATGTCGTTGGCGTGGCGCGCATTGGCCAGCCACAGATCGTTTTCCAGATAGGCGTCGAGCTGCGCCGACAGCAGCCGCATCTTGGAGAACAGATGGCCGCCCCGCTTGCGGCGGAACTCGAACTCCGCTGCACGCGCCGGATCGAAGAACACCACGGCCTCGGCGCCGAGCGCGCCGTTCTTGGTGGCGCCGAAGCTGAGCACGTCGACGCCGGCCTGCCACGTGACGGACGCCGGCGTGCAGCCGAGATGGGCCAGCGCGTTGCCCAGCCGCGCGCCGTCCATGTGCAGCGCCAGGCCATGCCGCCGGGCCAGCGCCGACAGCGCCCGGACTTCATCCGGCGTATAGCTGGCGCCGCATTCGGTGGCCTGGGTGATCGAGATCGCGGCCGGCTGCGGATGATGCACCACGCCCTTGACGTCCTGCGCCAGCACGGCGGCCAGCGCGTCGGGATCGATCTTGCCGGCTGGGCCGTCGACCGGCTGCAGCTTGGCGCCGCCGCTGAACAGTTCCGGCGCGCCGGCTTCGTCGACCTGAACGTGCGCGGCGGGATGGCAGTAGATCACGCCCCAGGGCGGCGTCAGGCACGACAGCGCCAGCGCGTTGGCAGCGGTACCGGTGGCCACGGGATAGGCCAGCAGCGTCTCGTGGCCGAAGGCGGTGCGCAGCCGCTGCACGACGCGCGCCGTCAGCGGGTCATCGCCATAGGACGACAGCGGCCCGGTGCGATAGGCGTCGACCACCGCCTCGAGGATCGCCGGATGGGCACCCGCCGTATTGTCGCTGCGGAAATCGAGCGTGTTGTCGTCGCCGTGCGTGGCGGCCGAGGTGTCGGGGCGAGCATCCATGGCGATATCACTCTGCAGGTTCACGACAGACCGCCTCGATGCGGTTGCCGTCGGGATCGAGAACGAAGGCGGCGTAGTAGGTCGGGCTGTAGTCCGGGCGCAGGCCCGGTTCGCCGTCGTCGCGGCCGCCCTGCGCCAGCGCCGCGGCATGGAAGGCGCGTACCGCCGCCCGGCTTGGCGCGCGGAACGCCCAGTGACGCCGGTCGGCCACGACGTTGTCGCTCAGGTAGATCGAGATGTAGCCGCCGGCCGACGCACGTTCGCCGTAGCCGATGCCGCGCGCGCTGCGATAGACGCGCGGATAGCCGAGCGCCGACAGCGTCGCGTCATAGAAGCGCTGCGCCCGGTCGAGATCGCTGGCGGTGATGGAGAGATGATCCAGCATCGGGCGGGCCGCTAGTTGGCCGCCGGCGCGGTCGCCGGGAAGCGGATCACGCCCAGCAGCGCGCCATTTGCCGGGTCGATCACATAGCCCAGCGACGCCCCCTCGCGGGTCCGCACATGGGCGATGATCCGGTCGCCGGCAGTACCGAGGCTCTCGATCCGGGCACCCTCGGGAATGCGCACCTCGACCTGGCCGAAGCCGCCGCTTGGCCCGCCGACCGCCGGCCGGCTTGAAGCCGGTTCCGGCACGCCCGGTTTGGGCGTAAAGATGCGGCGCCCGACCTCGATCAGCAGGATCGCGAAGCCGACGACGATCAACACGCCCATCACGCCGACGATCCAGATCATCAGGCGCCCGCCGGGCGAATCCGGTTCCTGCTGCATCCGCCCCTGTCGCTCTTTGCCGTCGATCATCCCCGCCATGCCGCGCCGCCCGCCTCCGACCGCCATCGTCGATTTCGACGACGATCTGTTGCCGCCGGCGGCCATCGCGCCGCCGGGCGATGCGCCGGCGCCCGGCCGCTACACCTTTGCCGCCGACGCCACCGCGGCCGGCCACCGGCTCGACCGCTGCGTGGCGGATTGGCTGCCGGGCCTGTCGCGCAGCCGCGCCAAGGCGCTGATCGAGGCGGGCTGCGTCGCCCGCGTCGCGCCCGACGCGGCGCGCGCGACGATGGCCGACGCCTCCCACAAGGTCAAGGCGGCCGAGGCCTATGCCATCGACGTTCCCGAAAGCGTCGAGGCCGCGCCCCGGCCGCAGGCGATCG
>JAHCJT010000420.1 GCA_026126245.1 Alphaproteobacteria bacterium | reverse complement strand
GACTAGGTCAGGAGGCCGCCGCGCGGCGGCGCACGACGCGCGACACCGGTCAGGCCCGCAGCGTGATGCCGCCGTCGACGATCAGCAGGTGCCCGTTGACGTAGGCCGAGTCATCGCAGGCCAGGAACAGCGCGGCGTTGGCCGTATCCCAGCCGGTGCCCATCTTGCCGGTCGGAGACGCCCGGTTGCGGATGGCGATCATCTTGTCGTAGGCGGCGTTGTGGTCCTTGGCGTCCCGGGCATACTGCTCAGCCAGAAAGTCGATCATCGGCGTGTGCATCAGGCCGGGCAGGATGGCGTTGCAGCGGATGCCCTTGTCGGCGTACTGCGAGGCCACCGCCTGCGTCAGCGAATTCACCGCCCCCTTGCTGGCGTTGTAGGCGACGTAGCTGATGCCCTTGGGCACGCGGATCGAGGCGATCGACGAGACGTTGACGATCGCACCCTTGCCCTGCTTCTCCATCACCGGCAGCACGTGCTTGAGCGTCAGGAAGAAGCTCTTGACGTTGACGTCGAACACCAGATCCCACTCCGTCTCGTCGAGTTCGACCGGACCGCCGGTCGAGCCGATGCCGACATTGTTGTCCAGCACATCGATGCGACCCCAGCGCGCCAGGCAGGCACCGACCATCGCCTTGACCTGCGCGTCGTGCGTGACGTCGGCCTCGTGCGCCATCGCCTCGCCGCCCTCCTTGGCGATGATGTCGACCGTCTCCTTCGCAGCCGCCAGCTTGCGATCGACACAGAATACCTTGGCGCCCTCGCGGGCAAAGGTGACGGCCGTGCACTTGCCGTTGCCCCAGCCCGGCCCGCTCGAGCCGGCGCCGACCACGATCGCCACCCGATCCTGCAATCTGCCCGCCATTGTCCGTCGCTCCCGATGGTCGATGAGCCGCGACGCTAGCACGCGGCCGCTGTCGGTGCATTCAGCCCAGCCACAACCGCCGACGTGCGAAACTCAGCGCCAGGGTGGTCAGCAGAAAGAGGGCCGCCGCGGCGAACGTGATCTCGAAGCCGTGGCGGAACGCCGCCACGGCGGAGCTGCCATCGGCCAGCGCCGCCTGTTGCGTGCGCTGGAACAGCGCGCTGAGCACGGTGGCGCTGGCCACGGTGCCGAGCGTGCGGGTCACCATCGCCAGGCTGCCGGCGACGCCGCGGTCGCGCAGCGGCAGGGTGGCCGTGACGATGTCGGTATAGGCCACTTGGAACAGCCCCAGACCGATACCCTGGCACAGCAGGGCGGCCGCCATGGCGGCCAGCGCCGCCGGATCGGCGCTGGCGCCGATGCCCGCCGTGCCGGCGATCACCAGAACGATGCCGGCGAGCGCCGTGCGCCGTTGCCCCAGCCGGACCGCCCAGCGGCCGGCCAGAGCCGAGCCGATCATCATGCCGCCGGCGCTGATCGCCAGTACCACCCCGCCGGTCGTCGCCGACAACCCCACCACGCGCGCCAGGTGATACGGCACCAGTAGCAGCACGGCGAAGCCGACAAGGCTCACCGCCAGGCTGGACAGGTTGAGCAGTGTGAAGTCGGCATCGCCGAACAGGGCCGGCCGCACGATCGGCTCCGCAAAGCGGCGTTCGTACTGCACGAAGCCGACCAGCGCACCCAGGCCGGCGAGCGCCAGCGCCAGCGGCGGCAGGGTGCCGGCGCCCGGCATTTGCGACAGCGCCAGGGCGAGCAACAGTGCGCTCAGCCAGAAAGCGAGAAGGCCGGCGCCGACACCGTCGAACCGCCGAGTCGTGTCGCGGCGCGGCGCCGGCAGACGCCACGACAACGCCAGGGCCAGCAGCGCCACCGGCGCGCGGAACCAGAACACGGCGCTCCAGCCCCAGTGGTCGACCAGCACGCCGCCCAGCAGCGGCCCCAGCGCCCAGGAGACGGAAAACAGACCGGCATAGATGCCCAGCGCCTGCGTGCGCCGGCTCTCGTCGTAGAGCGACGTCGCCAGCGCCGGCGCGCAGCTTAGGGCCAGCGCCGCCCCGAGCCCCTGCAGGACGCGCGCCGCCAACAGGCCAGCGAAGCTCGGCGCCAGGGCGCACAGCACGAAGGCCACGGCGCTGAGGCCAAGACCGAGCTGGAAGATGCGGCGATAGCCGAACAGGTCGCCCAGCTTGCCAAACACCAGCATCAGGCTGGTGTAGGTCAGCACGTAGCAGATCACGATCCACTGGATGGTACGGACCTGCAGCTCGAAGGCGCGCGTGATGTCGGGAAAGGCAATATTGACCGAGGTGTCGAGCGGCACGCCCGCAACGCCGAGCCCGACCACAAACAGACCGAAGGCGGCGCGGCTTGGCGCGGACATGGCTGCAAACAGTCGATCGCCTACGCGCCACGGGCGCCGCGCGGCGGCGCGCGCCGTCGCGACGGTTGCCGGCAAACGCGCGAGCGTCGCGACGTCCGGGACACGCGGCGGCTCAGCCGCGGCCCACGAACGGCATCTTGGTGGCCATCACGGTGACGAACAGCGCATTGGCGTCGACCGGCAAGGTGGCCATGTAGACGATGGTGCGGCCCACCGACTCGACATCCATCAGCGGTTCCGGCCGCACCGAGCCGTCGGCCTGCGGCACGCCCTTGGACATGCGCGCCGCCAGCGGCGTGAGCGCGTTGCCGATGTCGATCTGGCCGCAGGCGATGTCGAAGGGCCGGCCGTCCAGCGCGATGCACTTGGTCAGACCGGTGATCGCATGCTTGGTCGAGGTATAGGCCACCGAGTTGGGCCGCGGCGCGTGCGCCGAGATCGAGCCGTTGTTGATGATGCGCCCGCCCTGCGGCGTCTGCGCCTTCATCATGGCCATCGCCGCCTGGGCGCAAAGGAACGAACCGGTGAGATTGACGTCGACGACCGCTTTCCAGGTCTCGAACGGCAGTTCGTCCATCGGCACGGCCGGCGCGCCCATGCCGGCGTTGTTGAACAGCAGGTCGAGGCGGCCGAACGTCTCCTTGGTCTTGGCGAACAGCGTCTTGACCTGCGCCGGATCGCCGACATCAGCCTGCACCACCAACGTCTTGGCGCCCAGCTTCTGGGCCTCGGCCGCCACCTCGTCCAGCAGCTCCTTGC
>JAHCJT010000042.1 GCA_026126245.1 Alphaproteobacteria bacterium | reverse complement strand
GGGGCCTTCCCACCAGTTGCGCAGCTTGCATTTCACGGAGGGCGCGTTGTTGCCGCGCTCCAGGGAGCGCTCGGCGTAGATTTCCGAGAATGCCGCCATCACAGTCGCAATATTGCCGCCATGGCCATTGACGAAGAAGAATCGTGTGAAGCCATGCCGCACCAGCGATTGAATGTTATCGCGCACCACCGCGATCAGGGTCGACGGTCGCAGCGTGATGGAGCCGGGGAAGGCAAGATGGTGCTGCGCCATGCCGACCGAGATGGTCGGCGCCACCAGCGCTCCGGTCTTCTCGCCGACGCCCTGGGCAATGAACTCCGCCGTCAGCGCGTCGGTGCCGACAAGACCGTTGGGCCCGTGCTGCTCGGTCGACCCAATGGGAATGATGATGCCGGTGTTGCCCTTCAAATAGCGTTCCACATCGGACCAGGTGACGAGCTGCAGACGCATGAAATTCTCCGCCAAACTTGCCGGATTGCGGCTGCGAGGGTACTGTAGCGGCCATGCGGATGCACGCGCTCATCGGTCGGCGAATTAGCCGCCCGGTCCCTTGTCGGGTCCGGGTCGAAGGCTGTTTCGTTCGTCCGTCCAGGGAGTGCCCCCATGTCCGCCGTCTCGGCTGCTGAGCCACCTACCTCTTCCGTTTCGTTTCGTCGTTTCGCCGCGCCCGAGCCGGCGCGTGCCAGTGTGTCGTCCATAGGCGATGCGCCGGTGTGGTGCTATGGGGTCAGTGCCGATCCGTCACCCGGCCTGCTGCCGCGCGTGCTGGAATACGTCGCCAAGCGCGGCCTGGTGCCGTTGACGGTCCATGCCAGCCTCGGCGTCGAGCGCGAAACGCAAGGCGTTGCCGAAACGTTGAGCGTCGACCTGCAGGTTGCGGGCCTCGACGCTGATACCGCGACTCACGTTGGAAACTGCCTGGGCCAAATCGTCGGCGTGCGATACGTCGCCATGAGCCGCCGCTAAGGCGCCGTCCCGAACGGCGCCGGCGGGCGCGCTCAATCGTCGGGCGGCACGAACATGTAGCCAGCGCCGCGTACCGTGCGGATCGAGACCGGCCGCGCCGGATCGGCTTCGACCTTGCGGCGCAGTCGCATGATCCGGATGTCGATGGCGCGGTCGAACACGTCCATCTCGCGGTGGCTCACCGTTTCGAGCAGCCAGTCGCGCGTCAGCGGACGGTTGGGGTTTTCCGCCAGCAGCTTGAGCAGTTCGAACTCGCCGGCGCGCAAGGGAACGTCCTCGCCGGACAACGTCTTGAGCGTCCGCGCCTCCAGATCGAGCAGGCAGCGGCCGATCCGCACCCGGGGCGACCCGGCCGTGGCCTTTGCGCCGCCGGCCCGGCGTAGCACCGCCTTGACGCGCGCCAGCAGTTCGCGCGGCTCGAATGGCTTGGCGATGTAGTCGTCGGCGCCGGTCTCCAGGCCGACCACCCGGTCGATCGTGTCGCCGCTGGCGGTGACCATGATGATGCCGACCCTGCTGCTGCGTTCGCGCAGCCAGCGGGCGAGCGAAAACCCGTCCTCACCACCCGGCAGGTGCAGGTCGAGCAGCACGAGTACCGGCGGATCCTTTTCGACCAGCTTGCGGAGCGCCGCGCCGGCATCGACCCCCGAAGCGCGATAGCCGTTGGTGTCGAGGTATTCGACCAGCGTTTCGCGCTGGAAGGCCTCGTCCTCGACGACGATCACGTGTGGGCGCAAATCCTTGCCGCGTGCAGGCATACCATCCCCCGGCGGTATCCTGCCGCACGCCCGGCGCCGGGATCAAGCAAAGGTCGTGCCCGGGCGACTACGATCCTCGCCTCGCGAAACACACGCAACAATTCCCCATCCCCGCGATACGCTCGCGAAACCGGCCGTCGGCAGGATGGACCTTTCGAGGAAACGAACCATGTCCGTGGCCACCTCGCCTATCGTCTCCGACGCAGCATCGGCCGAGGCGCTGGCGCCCGACGATCCGCGGATCACCGTGGAGCTGAAGCGGCGTGTCGCCACCAAGATGGCCACCTATCGCTACGCCCCGACCGTCATGTGGGCACTGGGCGTTGCCTACCTGGCACCGACGGTACCGATATGGGTCACCGCCGGCCTGATCGCCGTACGGATCGCCGTCCTGGTTTGGCTCGAGCGGCTGATCGCAGCCGGCCGGGCGATCATCGACGAGGACAGCGCACATCGCTTCGCGCGGACTTTCACGCTCTACTGCGCCGTCCTGGGTGTGGTCTGGAGCCTCGTCGGCATTGCCGCCATCCATTACGAAAACCAGAGCGCGCAGATCGTCTGGAGTCTGACCGCTGTTCTGTTCCTCATCAGCTCCCAGCCTAGCCGCTCGCACCACGCGCCGGCCACCTTGGCCTTCGTCGCCACCCTGGTCATTCCGTTGCTGCCATTCCTGGCACTTCATCGCAGCACCGTCGGCGACGTCAACGCAGTAGGCGGCCTGATTCTGCTGGTGATCGCCCTGCCCGTCTTCACCAGGCGCATCGAGCATGAGCACCGCCGCACCATCGCGCGCGATCTCGGCCACGAAGCCCTCGCCCAGACTCTGGCATCGGCACGCAACGAGGCGGAGGCCGCTCGCGAGGCCGCCGAGCAAGCACAGCGTCGGCTCAACGATGCGATCCGCGCCCTGCCATCCGGTTTCGCGCTGTACGATGCCGACGACCGGCTGGTGATCAGCAACGAAGCCTACGCCTCGTTCATGGCGGTACCGCGTGAAACGCTGCGGCCGGGCACAGCGTACATGGATGTGCTGCGGGCCGTGCCACAGGCGGCGAACATGCCGCCGCGCGACGAAAGCTGGTTCGAGCGGCTGGCGGCGGCGCATCGTGCCGGTGGCGAGCGCGAGATGCCAAGCGCCGGAGACGGCTGGGTGCGTGTGTCGAAATACGCGACCAGCGACGGCGGCGTCGTGACCCTGATCACCGACCTGACGGTTGCCAAGCGGCGCGAGGCCGAGCTCGCCGAAACGCGAGCCGAGGCGGAGGCGGCGCGCGAAGCCGCCGAACAGGCCCAACGCCGGCTCGACGATGCCATCCACGCCCTGCCGTCAGGTTTCGCCCTCTACGACGCCAACGACTGGCTGGTCACCTGCAACGACGCGTACGCGAAACTAACGTCGTTGCCGCGCGAGGCCTTGCGACCGGGCATGTCCTACGAGGCCGTCCTGCGGGCGCTGCCGCCGCCGGCTCCCGGCCTGCCGGCCCGCGACGATGCCTGGCTACAGCGTATGCTCGCCGAGCACCGGCAGGCCACCGGCGATCGCGAGATGTCCACGGTCGGCGGTGGCTGGATGCGCTTGTCCAAGCACGCCACCCGTGACGGCGGCATCGTGACCCTGATCACCGATCTGACCGATACCAAGCGCCGCGAGGCCGAATTGGCCACGACGCGGGCCCAGGCCGAACGCGCCCGCGCCGAACTGGGCGACGCGCTTGCCGCATTGCCGGTCGGCGTCGCGGTTCTGGATTCAGATCTGCGCATGGTGGTGGTCAACGACGCCTTCGCGTCCATGGTACCCGGCGCGGAGTCCATCAGAAAAGCTGGCACGCCGCTCGATGAGGTGCTGCGCGACATCGTGCGTAGTGGTGCGGTGAAGGGCGTCAGCGAAGGCGAGAGCGGCGACAAGTGGATGGCGGCGTGGCAGCGCGAGCTGCAGAACCCGGTGCAGCCGCTGGAAGGCGAATTGATCGACGGGCGCTGGGTGCGCACCGCCTGCGGCCGCACACCGCTGGGCAACGTGGTGCTTGGTGTTAGCGATATCACCGCGCTCAAACGTCGCGAAGCGGAGCTGGCGGCCGCACGCCAGACCGCCGAGCAGGCGCGCGATGCGGCCGAGAAAGCAAGTGCCCAGGCGGCTCAGGCGCGACGCAATCTGCTGGACGCCATTGAGTCGCTCAACGAACCATTCGCCCTGCACGATGCCGACGAGCGGCTGGTGGTCTGCAATTCCGCCTTCCGCGAGCGCATGCACAACATCCCGCGCATGGTGACGCCCGGCGAGAAGTTCGAGGACGGTTTCCGCGACTACATCGCCGCCGGCTATACGCTCACGCCGCCTGGCGAGGAGGAGCTGGCCTTGCAGCGCATGGTCGGCATTTTCCGCTCGGGCACCGCCGACATTGTGATCCCGGCCAAGGGCGGGGTATGGACCCACATCCGCAATCACCGCACCAGCGACGGCGGCCTGGTGGCACTGCTGACCGACGTCACGGCCCAGCGGCAGCGCGAAGCCGAGCTTGTACGAGCGCGCGACAGCGCCGAGCAGGCGCGCCTTGAGGCGGAACAAGCGAACCGGGCGAAATCGACCTTCCTGGCGACGATGAGCCACGAGATCCGCACGCCGATGAATGGCGTACTGGGCTCTGCCGAGTTGCTCGAACGTGAATCGCTGAATGACCGCCAGCGACGCCTGATCGGCACGATTCGCACGTCGGCGACGGCGTTGCTGCGCATCATCGACGACGTGCTGGACTTCTCCAAGATCGAAGCCGGCCGCATGGAACTGGAGCACGCTCCCTTCGGCCTGCGCGCCCTGGTCGAGGGCACCGCCGAGACGCTGCGGGTCCAGGCACAACGCAAGGGGCTCGACCTGACGGCCACCATCGATCCGGACAGCCCCGACACTTTGCTGGGTGACGCCACGCGCGTGCGCCAGATCCTCTACAACCTGATCGGCAACGCCATCAAGTTTACCGAGGCGGGTGGCGTACGCGTGGAGGCCCGTGCGTCTGCCATCGATTCGTCGGCTGTGACGCTGAGCCTCACCGTCGCGGACACCGGCATCGGCATGAGCGATGAGCAGGTCGCGCGCCTGTTCCGCCCTTTCGCGCAAGCCGACAATTCAACCACCCGGCGTTTCGGCGGCACGGGTCTAGGTCTCTCCATCGTTCGCCGCCTGGCGCAGCTCATGGCCGGTGACGTTACGGTTCACAGCGAGATCGGCAAGGGGTCGACCTTCACCGCCACCGTGACGGTCGAGGTGGACACAAGTGGCGCGGCGGACGCCGCCCACCCCGCCGAGAGCGCATCCGCCGCCAGTACGGACACAGTGCGTCGCGCCGGCCGGGTGCTGGCGGTCGACGACTACGACGTCAACCTGGAGGTACTGGCCGGCCAGCTCGACATTCTAGGTGTCGAGGCCGATCTGGCGCGCGATGGTATCGAGGCGCTGACCAGCTGGCGTGCCGGCGCCTATGCTCTGGTGCTGACAGATATTCATATGCCCGACATGGACGGCTTCGAGCTGACCCGCCAGATCAGAACCGAGGAAGCTGCCAATCCGCATCGTCCCCGCACGCCCATCGTGGCGCTGACCGCCAACGCCCTGAAGGGCGAAGCCGAGCGCTGTATCGCCGCCGGCATGGACGACTACTTGACCAAGCCCCTGACGCTGGACCGGCTGCGCGCGACGCTTGACCGTTGGCTGCATACGCCGGTGCGCGCCGAAGATGCGCCCCAGTCGCCAACCGCGATCGATCAGGGCGCGCTTGCCCGCCTGTTCGGCGACAATCCGGCTCTGATCGCGCGCATGCTGGCCCGCTTCCGCGACAGTGCCGCGGCGTTGGTAGCCGACCTTGATGCCCACGCCGCGACGGGCGACCGCGCCGCCCTGGCGGAGACGGCGCACAAGCTGAAAGGTGCTGCGCGCACCGCCGGAGCCACTGTCCTGGGCGACCTCGCCGAGGCGCTCGAGGAGGCCGCACGCGACGGCCAGCGCGACAGCTGCTCCGGTCAGGTCAGCGGCGTCGCCGCCGAATGGCAGCGCGTCCAGGCGATGCTGGAGCGCAGCGCCCCGACCTGAGTTGGAGGGAGTCGGCGTCAGCCGGCAGCGGTTGCCGGCGGCGGGAAGTTGCGACGCCAGACTGCCGCCAGCTCGGGAACCGCGTCGCCGCGCAGGGCCAGCGCGTGCAGCCCAGGCGTGTTGGCTTCGAACCAGGCGCGCCGCGGCGTCCAGCGCGTCATGACCGTGATATAGATGTCGAGCGCCGAAAAACGCACGCCGAGAAACCATGGGCCGTTGCCCACGACACCGTCCACGACGCGCCACAGTCGTTCGCGGTAGGCGTTCATCGCGTCGCTCAGTTCCTTCTGCGGCGCCTCGCCAGCCAGCCAGCGGCTGGTATCGTCGCCGATGGTGAAGGTCGGGTAGATGTTGGCGACGAGGAAGATCAACCAGCGCAGGAAATGGTCGCGCTCGCCGCCGGGCGACATGGGCACCAGCGACCTGTCCGCCGACGCGCGGTCGGCCAGGTGAAGGGTGATTGCCGCGCTCTCCGTCATGATCCGGCCGTCGGGCAGCACCAGGGTCGGCAGCTGCGACAGCGGATTGACCTTGGCCAGACGGGCGCGGGCGTCGGCCGACTTGAACAGGTTGCCGACGTCCTCGATCTCGACCGGCAGGCCATACCAGGCGAGCTGTGCCTCGGCGAGCGCCGACCCCCAACCAGGTTGAGCGAAGAGCTTGTGCATGCGACCCCTCCCTTTCTAACCGGCATGGTGGTTTTAAACCATGCCGGCGGCAAGCAAGGCTTTGTCATGCGATGGCCGAGATAACCTAAGTCTGGATCGCGTATCCGGCTGCCCGGCGGACGATGGTGACTACGGCTTGGCAAGCGGCTGGATCAGGCTGCAGGTGTCCCAGCGGCGGCCGCCCCGTGCCTGGACACGGGCGTAGAACTGGTCGACCAGGGCGATGGCCGGCAGCTGCGCACCGTTGCTCTTGGCCTCGTCGAGGCAGATGCCGAGGTCCTTGCGCATCCAGTCGACCGCGAAGCCGAACTCGAATTTGCCCTCGACCATGGCCTTCCAGCGGTTTTCCATCTGCCAGCTCTGAGCGGCGCCCTTGGAGATGGCGCCGATCACCTTCTCCATGTCGAGCCCCGCCTTCATGCCGAAGTTGACGCCTTCGGCCAGGCCCTGCACCAGGCCGGCGATGCAGATCTGGTTGACCATCTTGGTGAGCTGCCCGGCACCGGACGGCCCGATCAGCGTGCAGGCGCGCGCGAAGCTGTCGATCACCGGCTTGGCCTTGTCGAACGGTCCCTGATCGCCGCCACACATCACCGTCAGCACGCCGTTCTCGGCGCCGGCCTGGCCGCCTGACACCGGCGCGTCGATGAAGTCGACGCCCTGCTTCTTGGCGAGACCGTAGAGTTCCCGCGCCACCTTGGCCGATGCCGTCGTATGGTCGACGAAGATGGTGCCGGCCTTCATGCCGGCGAGACCGCCGTCGGGACCGAGCACCACCGAGCGCAAATCGTCGTCGTTGCCGACGCAGCAGAAGACGATCTCGCAGCCCTCGGCGGCCTCGCGCGGCGTCTTACGCGCCTTGCCCTTGTGCTTCTGCGTCCACTGCTCGGCCTTGGTGAAGGTTCGGTTGTAGACGGTCACGTCGTGGCCCTTGGCGACCAGATGGCCGGCCATCGGAAAACCCATAACGCCCAGACCGAGAAAGGCGACCTTCGCCATGGAGCACTCCCTGAATGTTAGATTGCTGGAAATTCAGTTGGCACCCACCCTAGCGCCGCGCCTGCCGCGCGTCACCTGCCACGCTAGGCGGTCGCCAGAAGCAGCAGCACGATCGCACCGGATCCCGCCAGCAGTGGGGGCAGCGCCAGCGGCCACGCGGAGCGGTAGACTGCGCCATCGCCGCCAGTCAGCGCCAAGATGGCGGCGCCCATCGAAACCCGGATCGGCGACAGCATGGTGAGATTGGCGGTGACGCCGTTCTGGACCGCCGCCATCCACGCGGTCGGAATACCCGTCTCGCCGGCAAGGGCAGCCTGCATCGGCATCAGCATCGCGTTCGACGCCGCGCCGCTACCGGTGAGGAAACCGCCGAGCGCAGCGAAGAGCGGCGCGCCGAGCGCGGCACCGCCGCCGGCGACAGCGTGCAGCGCGTTGGCGACCGAGGCCGCCATGCCGGCAGCAACATAGAACGCGGCCATGACGACGAACAGCAGCGTTACCAGTGACGGCCGCCACGCCGCCATTGCCGTCTCACGCACCACCTTCGCAGCCGCCGTGCGGTTCGCCAGCAGCATCGCGCCGCCGACCAACAACAGCCAGAAGCCCGGCGCATAGAACGGTGCGAACGGCGGCTGGTCGGCAAACGGACGCCAGGCGGCCAGCGACCGGAGGACATCCTGCAGCGGGCTCACGATGCGCGTCAGCACGAGGGCCAGCGTCAACGCGGCATAGGGCAGTGATGCGCCGGCGACATGGCGCAGCGTCATTGCGTCGGGCCGCTCGTCGCGCAGCCAGCGCAAGGCCACCAGCACGGCCAACGGGGCAGCGCCGGCGATTTCGACATCGACCACACGATGGGCGAGCCACACGGCAATGACCGTGATCGCCGTCCACGCCGCATCATCGAGTCGCTGCGCTAAGCTCGGCCGTGCCCCGACAGCGCGCAGAAAGTGCCAGAACAATCCGAGGTAGAGGACGTGCATCGGCATCTGCAGAACTGCGCACAGCAGACCCAACGATGTCGGCGACATATCCACGATCTGGGCACCGAGAGTCGTGCCGATCGCCAGTGCGCCCCATGGCACCAGACACTGGCTGTAGAGCCCCAGTACGAGCGCCGGTACGCCGCGCACCCCCAGTCGCGCGATCCCGGCCAGTGCGATGATGTAGCCGACGCCGAAGCCGGTGACCGCCTCTGCGAAGGGACCGAGCAGGAAACAGGTGAAGTAGAGCCGGCGATGCAACCGCTGTGTCGCCTGCATCGGTGCGGCCCGGTCATCCGGCACCCTTCTTGCCGCGTCGCGCGCCCGCACACAGCGGTAGAAGAACACACCGCCGACGACGATGGCGATCACCTGCCAAGCCAGCCAGCTGCCGACCAGCGCATGCCGGACGATGAACGGGGCCAATGCCGATCGCGCCGGCGGCGCGATCAGGACGACGACTACCGTAACGGCAAGACCCGACGCGCCCGCCAGCAGCGCGCTGGCACGGCCGCTGGCCAGCAACGCGATGACGAGCAGCAAGGGCAGGACGGCAAGAACAACGGGCATGCGCGGACCGGCTCAAAGGGCCGGCACGCTGGCATGGGCCCCTCGCGCGCGCGAAGCGCAAACTTGTCTCGCAGCAATCGCGGCAAATGCGACTATCAGCCAGAGGTTTGACGTCCAATGGCGGTCGACCATGGCAGCTTTGCCCGCGACAGAGCGACGCCTGGCAGGTTCGAGGCAGCCACTGCCGCAAGGGTGCCGGGATGGCGGAGCAGCAGCAGGCCTGGGCGCGCCTCAACCGGCCAATAGTTTGGCGCCGTCAGTCAGCAGAATGGCCACGGTTTCGTCGATCAGTCGGTCAGAGTCGTCGTCCAACGCCCCCACTGCCAAGTCCGGCGCGGTGTCTTCTGTTGCTGTCGGCCCCGATTCCGGTGCTTCGATGGACTTGCGAGCCATGTGCCCTCCCGATCCCGGCAGCGCGGTCGCTTGATCCGCCAGCCGATGTGGGGATTCTGCACCTCTCATGTATCGTCGCGATGTCGCCTGCGACGCCAGTGTGTATCATTGGTATCACCGGTCCGCCGGACGCAGAACCTGGTGCTCCTGAAATCTCTGAAGCCGGTCCCGTCCAGCCGCCGCCGAGTGCCTTGTAGAGATCGACAAGCGCGTTGATATGGGCGAGTTGCGACTGGACCAGCGTGTCCTCCGCCTGGAGTACGGCCCGCTGCGTATCGAGCACTGTCAGGAAGTCGATCGTGCCGGCGCGAAAGCGCAGCTCCGCCAGGCGGTAGGCTTCGCGCGCATTGGTACGGGCCTGGAGGCTGTAGGTATAACGCTGGCGGAACTGGTCAGTGGCGCTGAGCGCCGTATCGACATCGCGGAAGCTGGACAGGATCGCCGTCCGGTAGGTCTCGATCAGTTCCTCGTAGCGTGCCTGGGTCAGGTTCTCCTGGCCCTTGAGCCGCCCGCCCTGAAAGATCGGTGCCGCGACGCTGGCCACCAGCGTGTAGAGCATGCTGGCAGGCGAAAACAAATTGCCCAGCGCAATGCTGGTGGTGCCCGCGTCGGCGGTCAGCGCGATGCTCGGAAAGCGCGCCGCCCGCGCCGACTGGATGTCAAGATTCGCGGCTCGCAGGTTGGCCTCGGCGCTGCGGATATCGGGACGCCGCTGCAGCAGCTCCGACGGCAAGCCGGCGATCACTGGCGGCAAGGTCAGGCCGGTGAAACTGCGGCCCTGAAGGTCGAAGCCCTGCGGATTGCGTCCCAGCAAGAGCGCCAGCGCGGCCAAGGTCTCGCGTTCGGACTGCACCAGCTGCGGGATCGCCGAGCGTTGCGTCGCCACCTGGGCACGCTGTTGCGCCACCTCGAGGTCGGACGTCGTGCCGATGCGCCGCTGCTCTTCCAGCAGCTGAAGCAACCGCTCCGCGGTGGCCGCCGAACTGGTGGCGATGGCGATGCGTTCGCGCAGCGCCAGAAGCTGGAAGTAGGTCTGAGCCACCGCCGCGGTGAGCGTCAGCGCCACGGTCTCGCGGTCGTAGCGGCTGGCCTCGACGCGGCTCTCGGCGGCCTGGGCGGCAGCGAACTCGGCGCCGAACAGATTGACCTGGTAGGCGGCGGTGAGTCCGCCACTGTAGGTCGTGGTGATGGTCCGGCCCCGCGTTGCACTCGACTGGCTGACCCGCCGCGCCGAGGCGTCGGTTCCCACGGTCGGCAGCAGTGCCCCGCCAGCGATCTTGGCCCTCGCTTCCGCCTGGGCGATGCGGGCAACGGCGGCTCGCAGATCGCGGTTGCCGGCGACGGCACCGCTCATCAGGCGGTCAAGCTCCGGACTTCCGAACGCCCGCCACCACTCCGGTTCGGGCCAGAAGCCAACACCGGCGTCACTCCATTGCCACCGTTCAGGTACGTCGATCTGTTCCGCCTTGTAGGTCGGACCGAGGAGGGAGCACCCCGAGAGTACGGCCGCCAGGATGATCGGCGCGAGCAGACGACGCATTGCGCGAGTCTTACCACCATGCGCCGTCACGCAAGGCACTGTACTTGTGTTCCAGCGACATTGTTGAATTGCAGACCGCCACCACATGCCGCGTCTATTCCGCGCCCAGAGCAACGACGGGATCCAGCCCGGCCGCCTTGCGCGCCGGCAGGTAGCCGAACAGCAGGCCGGTGGCAAAGGCGCAGCCGAAGGCCAGGATGATCGGACCCGCTGAGAACATCACCGGACGGCCAAGCTGCGCAAACACCCAGGCCGCACCCAACCCGGCCAGCACCCCGATCAGCCCGCCGATGGCGCAAACCACCAGCGCTTCGGTGTTGAATTGCAGCAGGATGTTGAAGCGGCGCGCGCCGGTCGCCATGCGGATGCCGATCTCGCGTGTGCGTTCAGTGACGCTGACCAGCATGATGTTCATGACACCGATGCCACCCACCAGCAGCGAGATCGCTGCAATCGAGCCGAGCAGGATAGTGAGCGTGTTCTGCGTCTCAGTCGCCGTTTCGAGGATCGACGCCATGTTGCGGATCTGGAAATCCTCGGCCTTGTGGCGCGCCAACAACAGCTGCCGGATCGCCTCCTGGGTCTCGTCGATGCGGCCGACATCTTCGACCTGCACCGAGATCGATCGCACGTAGCGTTGGCCGAACAGACGCAGGCTGCCGGTGGTGATCGGCGTGAAAACGATATCGTCCTGGTCGGCACCCCATGGCGTGGCGCCCTTGGCCGCCATGACGCCGATCACCTGGAACGGCACGTTGTTGACGAGCACGAAGCTGCCGACCGGATCAACCTGATCCGGAAACAGCGCTCGCACGACCGTCTGGCCAGAGAGCGTGACCACGGCGGCGTAGCGCCTGACGTCCGGCCTCGCTGAAGAAGCTGCCGCTTGCCGTCGACCAATCGCGGGCCTGCGGATAGAACGCGCTGGTCGCATTGGCCTGGGTGACGTAGTCGCGGTTCTGGTAGCGCACCGTGACCTGACCGGGATACTCCGGCACCGCGACGGCGACGTTGGGCAGATCGTCGATGGCATCGGCGTCGGCCGGCACCAAAGTCGCGGTCAGCGCGCCCGCCATGCGCACGTTCGGCGCACCGGGACGCACCAGCAGCAGGTTGGTGCCCATCGCCGTGATGCGCCCGAGCACCTCGCGTTTGGCGCCGTCGCCGATGGCCAGCATGGCGACGACCGAGGCGACGCCGATGATAATGCCCAACAGCGTCAGCAGGGTGCGCATCAGATTGGCGCGCAGCGAGCGGACGGCCATCTTGGCGGCTTCGACCGTGTCGGGCACCACGGTGGAGCGCCGCGCCGACGTCGGCTTCAGCGCCACCGGCGCACCTGCCGCCGGCTCGTGCGAGCCGCGATCCGACACCACCTTGCCGTCCTTGATTTCAATGACGCGTCTGGCCTGCGCCGCCACCGCCGGATCATGGGTGATCAGCAGCACGGTGTGGCCGGCCTCGTTGAGGCCGCGCAGCAGCCGCATCACCTCCTCGCCGCTGCGGCTGTCGAGTGCGCCCGTCGGCTCGTCGGCCAGGATCACGGGGCCGCCATTCATCAGCGCCCGCGCAATCGACACACGCTGCTGCTGACCGCCGGAGAGCTGGCTTGGCCGATGGTCCAGCCGCTCGCCCAAGCCGAGGTTGGTGAGGATCTCATGCGCCCGCCGTACCCGCTCGGCATGCGGGAGGCCCGCGTAGATCGCCGGGACTTCGACGTTCTCAGTCGCCGTCGCCGTGGCCAGAAGATTGTATTGCTGGAAGATGAAACCGAACGCCTCGCGACGCAGCAGCGCACGACGGTCGGCGTCGAGGCCGGAGACCTCCTCGCCGGCGAAGCGGTAGCTGCCGCCGGTCGGACGGTCGAGCAGGCCGATCAGGTTCATCAGCGTCGACTTGCCCGAGCCCGAGGCGCCCATGATAGCCACGAATTCGCCCGGCCATATGTCGAGCGAGACGCCGTGCAGTACCTGCGTCCGCACGTCGCCGCGTATGAACGTCTTGTCGATGTCGCGCAACTCGATCAGCGGCGCTCGATCCGAGGCCGGGCGTGATGCGGTGCCAGCGACCACCGCGTCGAGGGGCGTGATCTCGTTCACGTCTCGTCTCGCGCCGGCACACGGGGCCCGTTGTCGTCGCGCCGCCGGGCGGCACCGGCCTGTACGGCCGGCAGCGGGATGTTACAGCAAAGGCAGTACTGGCCCAGAAGAACGGAAACGGTCGACCGTTCCTCTTTCGCTCGACGGTCGTCGTCCCTCGCGGAGAGAACGCCGGATGGCGTCATTTTGCTCATAGCCTAGGCGTTCTCACGCCGTTGCCCTGGCCGCCTGACGGCTTGCCGCCGGCGCGACTGGACTCGCCGATGACCACCTCGTCGCCCGGCTTGAGGCCGGATTTGACCTCGGCCGACGCGCGGTTGGTCACGCCGACTTCGACCACGCGTTCGACGATGCGCCCGCCGTCGAGCACGCGCACGCGGTACATCTTCTTGCCGTCGGTCGACGGGGCGCGAACCGGCCGCAGCGCCGCCACCGGCACGACCGGCACCTTCTTGGCCGACCCGATGACGAAGAACACCTGCGCGCTCATCTGCGGCAGCAGATCGCCGTCCGGGTTCTCGACTTCGAACAGTGACGAGTAGAGCACCACGTTGTTGACCACTTCGGGCGTCGGCAGGATCTGTCGCAACTTGCCGAATCGCTTGCGATCGGGCTGGCCCAGCGTCGTGAAATAGGCCGCCATGCCGAGTTTCAGCCGTGGCACGTCGGCTTCCGACACCTGCGTCCACACCGTCATGGGATCGAGATCGGCGATGCGCAGGATGATCGGCGCCTGCTGGTTGGCGTTCAGCGTCTGACCCTGCTTGGCCAGGATGTTCACGACGGTCCCCGACATCGGCGCGTAGATCTTGGTGTAGTTCAGGTTGGCCCGGTCGCCGCTGAGGGTCGACTCTGTCTGCTGGATCTGGGCCGCGATCATGTCGATCTGGGCCAGGGCTATCTTGAGATTGGCGTCGGCGATGTCGTGCGCGTCCTGGCTGGTTGCCTTGGACGCCAGCAGTTCCTTTTGCCGCCGCAGCTGCTGTTCGGCGAGGCTCTTCTGGGCCTGCTTGTCGGCCAGCTGCGCCTTGAGACTCAGCAGCTGCGCCTCGTCGGCGTTGACCCGGGCCTGATAAACGGTCGGATCGATCTGGGCCAGCAACTGGCCCTTCTCCACCCGGGCACCGAACTCGACCAGGATTTTCTGTAGCTGGCCCGACACCTGGGTGCCGACGTCGACGTATTCGCGCGGTTGCAGCGTGCCGACGGCCGACACCGTATCCTCGACGTCACCGAT
This sequence comes from Alphaproteobacteria bacterium, assembly GCA_026126245.1. Lineage (GTDB taxonomy): Bacteria > Pseudomonadota > Alphaproteobacteria > Reyranellales > Reyranellaceae > Vineibacter. The sequence goes on along the minus strand of JAHCJT010000042.1, from coordinate 10,055 downwards.
GACGACCTTTTGCGTCAGCGGCGCCTGGCGCGAGGTCTCGTCGCCCGACCACAGCCACCAGCCGCCGACCAGAGCGGCCACGACAATGGGCACGCTGATCAGGGCGAACGTGGCGCGGCGTGGCATGGCGGGCAGCAGAGAAACGGACGAGCGCATGGATGGTCAACGGTCCTGTCGTCGCGCCTGATGTGACTACGGCGCGGCCCGGCGCGGCATCCCCGGTCGCCGACGGCAACCGGCACCGCCCAACCCCGGCTACTACCGCGCCGGCAGCCATCCAAAATGGTGATCGTTTGCGGCGAAAGCCGGGCACCAGCTCACGCCCCCCAGACCCGACGGCCGGGGCGCGCGGCGTCTTGCGTCAGCTCGCCTTGGGTCGGGAACGGCTCGACCGTGGCCCGACCACCGGCGGTCAAACCCGTCGGGCGTGGCACCGCGACACCAGCAATGACCCGTTCCGGTCCTACCCGCCGGTCGTCATCGCAGGGTCGCGGCGAATGGTCCGCGCCGCGCCTACAGGCAGGACGGTCCGTGGCGTGTCTCGACGCAGCAGCGGTCCTTGCCCTGCGGCTTGTAGCCCCGGATCGGGCCGTTTGGCGTCGGGTAGGCGCACCAACCCTCGGAGTTGTAGGTGTATGGCTGGCCGCGATAACCGTTCGAGGGATCGTAGTAGCGGTCCCGCCAGTCGACGCGACCGTCGCAATTGGTGTCGCCGCGCGCGCACCACGGCCGCGTTGGCGCCGGGCCATATCCGGTGTTGTAGCCACCGCCGCCACTGCATCGCAGATACGCGCCGTCGTTGTATACGGTCGCGCCACGCGGACAGGTGCGCAGATCGAGCGAGGCCTCGCGCATTTCGCCGTTGTGCTTCGGGCAGGTGGCGCGCAGCAGATAGCCGCCTTCGACTCGCTCGTGCCGGCATTGCTGACGGTAGGGGCCGGGCGGCAGGCCATAGCCGTAGCCTTGCGCCAAAGCGTCGACCGGACCCAGGACGGTGCCGAGCAGCAACAGGGCAACGTACCAGCGGAAATGGGAGACTAGACAGATCATGGCATGCACCCCCTCAGGCACCACTGCAAGCCTAGCGCTCCACGTCCGCGGCGCCTAGCGCCTCGTTGGCTGAAATGCCTGCGACTTGTCCCATCAATTTGCGCGAAATGGACAACATCGGCGCATACCGGATGCGATTGCTCCGGCCAACGATCCCTCGGCCGTGGCGTACCGACACGGCTTCAGTCAGCACCAGAACGCAGTTGGCGGACGCGTACAGTGGCGGCCGCGCCTCGCCGCCTCAGACAGTCCTTTGAACGGTGCGGCAACGCTCCGCCAAAGTCGGGACTTGCAGGGTCGCGGCCCGAGCGAAGGGCGGTGCGTTCCGACTCGCCGGCAACTGCCTTCGTGCTTGCATACCGGCCTGCCGTCAGTAAAAGGGGGCGGCGCTACGCAATGGCGGTCCGGCGATTCGGCAGCAATCACCTTCTGGCTATTGCTGTCAGCTTTGCTGGTCGCCGGCGGAAATCGCCTAAGTCATTGGTTTTTCAGTTTAAAGCCCCGATAGCTCAGCGGTAGAGCAACCGCTTCGTAGCGGTAGGCCGTTGGATAAATCCAGAACTCGAGGGCACCATTTCACCGACTGGCGGCGGCAAGGCTCTGCTCGGTGAACCCTGCGGGGACCTGGAGCAAATCTCATTGCGACCTTGCGCTGCCTGGAAACGTTTTCTGAATTAGCGGAATCGTAGGGATTCCCAGAAGGCGGCTGCTGTGATTCATAGGGTTCCGGTTGTTGGAGCCGGAGGCTGGGATGGGCAGGCCGTATTCACAGGATCTGCGCGAGCGGGTGATCGCGGTTGTCGATGGCGGCAGTGGCGTGACGGCAACGTCACGTCTGTTGCGGCTGAGCGTGTCGTATGTGTCGAAGGTGATGGGCCGGCGCAACGCGACGGGCGAAACGACGGCGCGTGCACTGGGCCGTGGTCCGCGACCTAAGCTGGCCGACCACCACGAGACGCTGCGACGGCGGGTGGCTGAGGTGCCGGACGAGACGCTGGAGGAGCTGAGAGCCTGGTTGCTGGCGGAGCACAGCGTGTCGATCAGCGTCGGCCGCTTATGCACGACGCTGCACGGCCTGAAGCTGACGCGCAAAAAAAGACGCTCCACGCCGCCGAGCAGGAGCGCCCCGATGTTGCCGCGGCGCGGACCGCCTGGCGCGCGGCGCAGCCGGCCCTGAACCCCACCAAACTGGTCTTCATCGACGAGACCTGGGCCAGCACCAACATGGTCCGCCGCTATGGCCGCGCGCCACGCGGTCAGCGCTGCCTCGCCAGCGTGCCGCACGGTCACTGGCTGACCACCACCTTCGTCGCAGGCCTGCGCCACGACGGCCTCGTCGCGCCCTGCGTCCTCGACGGGCCGATCGACGGCCAAAGCTTCCGCGCCTGGGTCGAGCAGTTCCTCGCGCCCACCCTGCGGCCCGGTAACACCGTCATCATGGACAATCTCGGCAGTCACAAGGTCGACGGCGTGCGCCAAGCCATCGAGGCCGCCGGCGCTCGCTTGTTCTACCTGCCGCCCTACAGTCCCGATCTCAATCCCATCGAGAAACTCTTCGCAAAGCTCAAGGCCTTCCTGCGCAAGACCGCCGCACGCTCCTTCCCGGCACTCTTCGATGCCTTTGCCAGCGCTCTCACTCACTTCCTCCCTGACGAGTGTGCCAACTACTTCCACGCTGCCGGCTACTCCCGCTGACCCGGAAAACGCTCTAGAATAAACGGTTCAGTCACGGAAGCAGAAACCGGGCGGCGCGCCACTGCCTTCCGTCTCAGCGGCCGTAGCGCCTCTCAGCGCGCCTGAGCGAAATCTCAGCAGACAACCCTGACAACGGGCGCAGAATCTCTCTTCACAACACCCTGCTCCGTGTCAGCGAACACTCCTCAGCGAAATAAGCTCGCCCTGATCACTACACGGAGGTGGCCTGCACCATCCACTCACGGGCGGCGCGCCCGCCGGTTCGCACAGAGCAGGCGCGGTGCAGACCGTCCAACCGGAGCAGCACGCCGACGACGACAATGGTCGCGCCGTCTATGAACTGTCGCGCGCCCCGGTCGGCTGCTGTCCCCTGCGCGGCGTCGCATCGACGCCCGGCGCGTCGATCGCTCCTGCAAAGGCAGCCATGACGAAAGCGCCACCGAGAACACGCCTATCGATCCAGAAGGCCGCGACCGGCCGAACATCCTGCCGCCATACTGGGCTGCGCCGTTGCCAAGTTCGACAATCACCGACTGGCGGCGGCAAAGCCTCGGGTCGGTCGTTCCAGCGGGGACCACCGGGCACCTGCCCCCGGCTCAGTCCAAGCCGCCGCCACATACTGGGCCCCGTGTACTCTCGCGTGGTTAAGCCCGGCGGGCGGCGTTACATCCAGCCGCGCGTCAGCACCTTTTCAACATAGGCCGGCACCACTTCCGAGGCCGGACCGTAGATGCGCTCCCTGAACAGGGTGTGGCCGTCCGACGGCTCGAGGTTCAGTTCGACCGTATGGGCCCGCGGCGCATGGCGCCGCACATGCTGCACAAAGCCGGCGGCCGGGTAGACCGTGCCCGAGGTCCCGACCGAGAGAAACAACGCGCAACGCTCCAGCGCGGCGTAGATCTCGTCCATATACATCGGCATCTCGCCAAACCACACGACGTGCGGCCGCAGCTGGCCGCGCGCGCCGCAGGCCGGACACGGCGTCTCGATGTCGAGTTCCATGTTCGAGTCGATGACCGTGCCGCAGGTCATGCAGCGGATCTTGCCGGCCTGACCATGCATGTGCAGCACGTTGCGCGAGCCGGCGCCTTCGTGCAGCAGGTCGACGTTCTGGGTTACCACCAGCACGTCGCCCCGCCACTCGCGCTCCAGGCGCGCCAGCGCCGCGTGCGCGGCGTTGGGCCGGATATTGGCGCCGCGGAACCAGCCGAGCCCCTCATTATAGAATGCCAGCACCTTGCGCTTGTCGCGGTACCACGCCTCGATGGTCGCCACTTCCTCCAGATCGTAGCGGGTCCACAAGCCGTCCTTGTCGCGGAACGTGTCGATGCCGGACTCCTTGGAAATCCCGGCGCCAGTCAGTACGACGATGCCGGGCTGGTCGACATCCTGATGCATGCGCGCGTCCCCTCGCTTGGGCTACAAACATAGCGCGTCGGCAGGCCACGTCGATGGGGCGCGCCGGCGGCGAAAGGGAAGACCATGATCGGCGTGCTGTTCGTGTGCACCGGCAACATCTGCCGTTCGCCCACCGCCGAGGGCGTATTCCAGGCGATGCTTGAGCGCGAGGGGCTGGCGTCGGGTTTCGAGGTCGATTCGGCCGGCACCTACGACGGCCACGTCGGCGAGCCGCCCAGTGCACCGGCGGTGCGCGTCGCGGCACGGCGTGGCTACGACATTTCCGGCTTGCGGGCACGCCAGGTCACGCCCGACGACCTGCGCCGCTTTGACCACGTGCTGGCGATGGACGCCGGCCATCTGCGGGCGCTGCGGGTCCTGGCGCCGGCCGGCTTGCGCGACAAGCCGCGCCTGTTCCTCGACACCGCGCCGCAGCTGGGTCAGCGCAACGTGCTCGATCCCTACGGCGGCTCGATTGCCGACTACGAGCACACGCTCGACATCATCGAGGCCGGCTGCGCGACACTGCTCGAGCACCTGCGCGCCACGTCGTTGACCGCGTGAGCGACACCGCCAAGCACACCCGAGGCGAGGGCCGTCGCCGACCGGCTAGAGGCGGCGCTGGGGCGCCGGCCTACTGCGATCAGGCCGCTGGCCGATGGCGGGCACGGCGCGCGTCTGTGGCGAGTCGACATCGACGGCGATCGGCTTGTCGTCAAGCTGGCGGAGCGACATCTCGCCAGTGAAGCCCGGATGCTGCGCGATCTGGCGGCCACGGGCTGGCCCGTGCCCGTCGTTCAATTCAGCGACGATGGCCTGTTGGTCATGGACTGGATCGACCATGATGGCGCCGGGTTGTCCGACACCGGCGCCACGCGGTTTGCTGAGACGCTGGCCGCGCTGCACGCCGCGCCGGTGCCGGCGGACGGCGAGCCGGCGTTCGGCTACCGCTACGATGCGATGATCGGCGGGCTGCCGCAGATCAACGAGCGCTGGTCGTCGTGGCTCGATTTCTTCCGCTGGAAGCGACTGTGGACCGCCGCGTGGCTGGCGCGGCGCCGCGGGCGCATCCCTGAGGCGACGCTGCGGCGCATCGAGGCCCTGGGGCTTCGGCTGGGCGAGTGGTTGCACGAGCCCGACCGGCCATCGCTGATCCACGGCGATCTGTGGGCCGGCAATGTGCTCTGCCGCGCCGGGCGCGTGGTTGCGGTCATCGACCCGGCGATCTCCTGGAGCCATCCTGAGATCGAGATCGCTTTCACGGCGCTGTTCGGTGGTTTTCCCGAGGCGTTCTACCGGCGCTACTTCGCGCTCCTTCCCGCACCGCCCGACTTCATCGACAGGCGGCGCGACTTGTACAACCTCTATCCATTGCTGGTGCATGCCGCGCTGTTCGGCGGCACCTACAGTGCTTCGGTCATGCGCACGCTCGACCGCTACGGCGTCTGAGCGCGGCCTTGGCCGATCACCGACGCGCGTTCAGTATCCCAGGGGATACTCGGCTTCGACGGCGTAGACCGCGCCGTCGGGGCGCGTGAGGCTGGAGTAGAGCCGGAAGCAATCGACCTCGAACGGTCCGAAGCGCCGCAGGCTGTTGCCGGCGACGAACTGCGCGATGTGATGGCCCATCTCGGCGCGGCGGTTGAACCGCGCCAAGGTGACATGCGGCCGGAAGCGGCGACGGTCGAGCCGGATCCCCTCGCCGCGCAGCACAGTATTGATTCTCTCCTGCAGCCGCGTCAGCGCCTCGGTCAGCGTCACCGCCGCGTACAACACCTTGGGCGTACGGCCCTCGACGAAATGATCGACGCCGGCGATCTCGAGGTCGAGCACCGGCCCATCGATCGTCGCCAGTGCATCGGCGATGTCGTGCTGCAGGCTGCCATTGACGTCGCCGATGAACGCCAGGGTGAGGTGGAAGTTTTCGGCCGGCACCCAGGTGGCGTCGGGAATGCCCTCCTGCAACGCCGCCAGGTCGTCGGCGATGTCGTCGGGCAGCGGCAGGGCGACGAACAAACGGGGCATTGCAGCGGCGCTCCTGATCTTCCCGCTTATAGGGGGAAGGCCAGCATCGGGCCAGTCCACGACGGCCGCATGCGTCGGCACGCCCTTCTGGCTCAGGCCGCAGTGCAGCGCGCCTCGTCGACAGGGGCGCAGGGCCGCCTCACACCAGCTTCACCCAATCCTTGACCCAACCCACCGCTTCTTCATCGGGCAGCGGCTGGGTCGAGGCGTCGACTTCCAGACGTTCGCCGATCTTCCGGGCGCCGAGCTTCTCGAGCAGCGCGTCCATCTGCTTGCCGCCGCCGCAGAACGTATCCTGGTAGGTCATGTCGCCCAGCGCGATGACGCCATAGCGCCACGCCGACAGGTCCGGCTTTTCCTGTGCCAGGGTCTCGTACAGCGGCAGGATGTTGCTGGGGATATCCCCCGAGCCGTGGGTGGCGCAGACCACCAGCAGCGTATCGTGGCCGGCGAACTCGCTAGCGTGCGTTGCCTTGTCGGAGGTCTCGACGCTGTGGCCGGCCGCCTCCAAGGGATCGCGCACGGCATCGGCCACCATCTGGGCGTTGCCGGATTCGGTGCCGATCAGGACGAGGATATTGGCCATGGTCATCGAAAGCAGACGGGTCAGTCGGAAAATCTAATTCGGTATCGCCATACCGAATTAAACCGGCGCTGGCAAGCGCCGGTTTGCCAGCGATCGTCCGCCTGCCGGAACCGCCGTGAACGTGCGTTTACGCCCCCGCGCGCGGCATGCCACAGTCCGCGCCCGACCATCCCGTCCGGAGCGCGCCGCATGACCGACCAGTCCGTGCTTGTCGACCTCGCCGACGGCGTGCTGAGCGTCACGCTGAACCGGCCCGAGCGGCTCAACGCCATGAGCCACGGGTTGATTGCCGCAGTCAGCGCCGCCTTCGACCGGGCGCGCGACGAGGCCACCGTGCGTTGCGTACTGATCACCGGCACCGGCCGCGGCTTTTGCGCCGGCGCCGACCTCAGCGGCGGCGGCCCCGGCGACATCGGACCGGACGGCAAGCCCGATGTCGGCGCCGCCATGGACCGGCTGTTCAATCCCATGATCCGCCGCATCCGGGCGCTGCCCAAGCCGGTGATCGCGGCGGTCAACGGCGTGGCCGCTGGCGGCGGCGCCAACCTCGCCCTGGCGGCCGACATCGTGATCGCCGCCCGCTCGGCGCGCTTCGATCAGGCGTTCGTGCGCATCTCCCTGATGCCCGACCTCGGCGGCACGTGGTTCCTGCCGCACAATGTCGGCGACGCGCGCGCCCGGGCGCTGGCCATGCTGGGTACCTCGGTGCCGGCCGAGAAAGCCGAACAGATGGGCATGATCTGGCAGGTGGTCGACGATGCGGCGCTGATGGACGAGGCGCGCGCGCTCGCCCGGCGCATGGCCGCCGGTCCGACGCTGAGTTATGCCGCCATCAAGCGGGCGCTGAACGAGGCCGGCACCAACGCGTTGGCGCAGCAGCTCGACATGGAGCGCGATTTGCAGTGCGAGTTGGGCCGCAGTGACGATTTCAAGGAAGGCGTCGGCGCCTTCCTGGCCAAGCGGCCAGCGCAGTTCAAGGGACGATGAGCTCCCGCGTTTCGCCGCGCAGGCGGGCGGCAGCGGATACCGAGGGATATCGTGACATGACCTACACCACCATCAAGCTCGAAGCCGGCGATGGGCTGGCAACCATCACGCTGAACCAGCCCGAGAAGCTGAACGCCGTGTCGCGGCGCATGATCGGCGAGCTGAAGGCGTGCTGGGAGCAGCTGGCCGACGATGCCGACGTACGTGCCGTGCTGCTGACAGGCGCCGGCCGCGGTTTTTGCGCCGGCGCCGACCTGTCCGACCCCGACCGCGCCCGGGGTCCCATGGCCGATTCCGGTGCCGCTCTGGAACACTTCTTCAATCCCGTGATCCGCACCATGCGGGCCCTGCCCAAGCCGATCGTGGCGGCCGTCAACGGCGTCGCGGCCGGGGTCGGCATGAGCTTCGCCATGGCCAGCGACATTGCCATCGCCGGCAAGTCGGCCAGTTTCCTGCAGGCTTTCGCCCGCATCGGCCTGCTGCCCGACGGCGGCAGCACGTGGTTCCTGCCGCGCCTGGTCGGCGATGCCCGCGCCCGTGGACTGGCGATGCTGGCGCAGCAGATTCCGGCCGAGAAGGCACTGAGCTGGGGCCTGATCTGGGATGTGGTCGACGATGCGGCCCTGATGGAGACGGCGACGGCGCTGGCGCGCCGCCTGGCGAACGGCCCGACCCTGTCGCTGGCACGCATCAAGACGGCGCTCAACGCATCCTCCGGCAACGACCTGTCGACACAGCTCGACCTGGAGCGCGACATGCAACGCGAGCTGGGGCGCAGTGATGACTTCAAGGAAGGCGTCGCCGCCTTCCTCGCCAAACGGCCGGCGCAGTTCAAGGGACGGTGATGGTCCTGCCCCTGACGACTGTCATTCCCCGCCAGGCTCGGGATGACAGATTGGGCAAGGGATAGGCGGCCTTCGCGCAGAATGGTGGAATGCATTGAAAACGACAAACCTGTCGGGAGCCCGTGATGTACCAGACGACCACGTTCGAGCCGAAATTCCGCGAGATCACCGCCGGCCTGAAATTCCCGGAAGGACCGGTGGCGATGGCCGATGGCTCGGTGATCCTGGTCGAGATCGCGCGCCAGACGCTCACCCGTGTCATGCCCGACGGCAAGCAGCACGTGATCGCCAATCTCGGCGGCGGCCCGAACGGCGCGGCGATGGGACCGGGTGGCAAGATCTACGTCACCAACAACGGCGGCTTCACCTGGATCACGCTGCCAGACGGCCGGACATTCCCCGGCACGCAGCCGGCAGACTACCGCAGCGGCTCAATCCAGGTCGTCGATCCCGAGACCGGCAAGTTCGAGACGCTCTATGACTCCTGCGACGGCCGCAAGCTGAACGGCCCCAACGACCTGGTTTTCGACAGCGACGGCGGCTTCTGGTTCACCGACCTGGGCAAAACGCGCGAGCGCGACAACGACCGCGGCGCGGTCTACTACGCCAGGGCCGACGGCTCGAAGATCGAGGAAAAGATTTTCCCGCTCGAGCGGCCCAATGGCTGCGGCCTGTCGCCCGATGACAAGACGCTCTATGTCGTGGAGACTCCAACGGCACGCTGCTGGTCGTTCGATCTGTCGGCCCCGGGCGAGATCAAGTCGGCCAACGGCCCCTATCGCGGCGAGAAGGGCCGCGTGGTGACCGGCCTGGGGGGTTACCAGATGTTCGACTCGCTGGCCGTCGATTCGGCCGGCCACATCTGCGTTGCGACCCTGGTCACCGGAGCCGTATCCGACATCTGGCCGGACGGCAGCCGGGTCGACCAGTACAAGCTGCCTGACCGCATGGTCACCAACATCTGCTTCGGCGGCCCCGACCTGCGCACGGCCTATGCCACCTTGTCGCTGAGCGGCAAGCTGGTGTCGTTCGAGTGGCCGCGTCCCGGCCACAAGCTGAAGTATCTCAACCGCAGCTGATCTGCCGCCAACCGGCCCGACGCACGCGTCGGCTTGCACGCCCGATCGTCACCCAGCGCTACACTCGGGATGACAGGTCCTCTTGCAACGATCGGCGGTGCGCGACATGCCGGCAGTCATGCTTTCGCCAGCCGGCGCACCTCGGCCGAGGCGACGATCTTGCCGTCGGCATAGGCCTCGTGGTTGGCGTCGACGTCCTCCAGCTTGTAACGGTAGTTGACCATCACGCCACAGGCCTGATGCAGGCCGTTGTCCGACGGATCGCCCAGCCAGTTCAGCCGCTCGATGCGCGCGCCGTTGCCGAGATGGAAATGCGCCACGCGATCCAGCGCCTTGCCGCCCCGCGTCTCGCGCACGAGGTAGCGGGCGCACAGCCGCATCAGGATCGGC